>JAFQOW010000002.1 GCA_017412055.1 Lachnospiraceae bacterium
CTTAGAAGATTTTCTATTTTCATTCCCCACACCTTGCAAATGCTTATTAGTCGCCTGCCTGCGTAACTTGCGCCTTGGCTTATTGCCCCGCAGGGGTATAGCCAAGGTCGCTCGAACATACTCGGCAGGCGGCATTATTGCTGCGGTGTGGGGATGAAAACTTAACGAAAATCTTCCGATGATGTCTTTCATCCACACGAACATCACCTAGCTAAGATGTATTTTATTGAGAATATCACACAGTAATAAACTTGTATCAAGGAGGCATTTAGCAAATCACAGGTTCCGACATCCAATGCTAAAAAATATATAAATATACTTGGTTGTAAATGCAATTATTTAGATTGAGAAAATCTTAAGATGTTTAATATAGCTTCAGATAATGTATATTATGTGATATTAATGTGATTATTTTGGTTGAAATATTGATTCATATAAGGTATTATATGTTTTATCTCACATGTTTATAAAGGAGATTATTTATGGGTGTAAGAAGTACAGCGAAAGCTATTATAATAGATAATGATAAAGTATTACTAAATAAGTGTTTTGATAAGAATAATGGTCATTATTATTCATTACCTGGTGGCGGTCAAGATAAATACGAATCTATATACGATGCTGTTATAAGAGAATGTAAGGAAGAAACTGGTTATAATGTAATACCAGAAAGATTTTGTGGAATATGCGAAGAAATTTGTGATAATGAAGAGACACGAAAGTTTTACTCGCAGTATGCACATAAGCTATATCATATATTTATATGTAAACTCGCCAATGATGAAATAGATAAACCAACCAACATTGATGATATGCAAGAAGAATCACAATGGATTAATATTGAAGAACTTAATAATATAAGGATTCTTCCAAGTAGTCTTGGTAAAAATATTTATAATATAATTAAAGATAACCTCGTTCTTGATTTAGGTTCTACTCATATTCCATATAATCATGGTTAATGTTTCACGTGAAACATTTCAATTTCAAAAAACATATGGGGTGTTCTAGATAATTTATCCGCTAATACTTAAAGAATAATATTTTCTAAGCATAATAATATAAAGAGAATGTTTCACGTGAAACATTCTCTTTATATTATAAGTTTATCAAATTATTTTTGATTGCGTATACCGCAGCTTGTGTTCTATCTGACACTTCTATTTTCTTAAAAATACTTGATACATGATTTTTTACAGTTCTTTCACTTATATCTAATTTCAAGCCTATCTCTTTGTTAAATAGTCCTTCTGCTATAAGTTTTAGAATTTCCATTTCTCTTCTTGTTAATTCATTTAATTTAGGATCTATCTCAACTCTACTTATTAATCCTGCATTGAGCATTGGTGTAAGAGATGGTTGTATAAATTTTTCTCCTTCATATACAGTGTAAATTGCTTTTCGAAGAAGATTAGAATCAGAATCCTTTAGCACATAACCATCACAGCCTATATCTACTGCTTTTAATAAATAATCAATCTCATTATGTATTGTTAATATCAAAACCTTTGTATTAAAATTATTAACCCTAATATGCTTAAGTGCTTCTAGTCCATTCATATTAGGCATATTAATATCCAGTAATAAAACATCCACATTATATTCATCTAATTTCTTTAATGTCTCATTACCATCAGCAGCTTCTGCTACAACCTTAAGGTTATAATCTAATTCAAGTAGCTGCTTTAATCCTTCTCTAATCATTGAATGATCATCTGCTATCATTAACTTAATTCCCATACTTTAAACCTGACCTTTCCCTTATCTGACTCTACAATATAGGTATCTTTACTTCTATCGTAGTTCCATTTTCTTCTTCTGTAGAAATATCTATGGTACCGTTTAAAAGCTCAACTCTTTCCTTCATCATATCAAGTCCAAAACCAGTTAACTTACTATTACCGGTATTTTCAGCTTTCATTCCTACACCATCATCTGATACTCTTATATATATATTATCTTCTTGATACTTTAATAATATATCCAGTTTCTTTCCCTTTGAATGTTTTAAACTATTATTTGTACACTCTTGAACAATTCTAAAAATAGTTAGTTTAATAATGTTTGATATTTCATTTCTTTCCCCTTCAATAGAAAGTCCTATCTCCATAGTAGTTCTAGACTTAATATCATTAACTAAGCTTTCTAAAGTTGTGTTCAATCCTAAATCATCAAAGGACATTGGACGTAAATCATAAATTATATTACGAATCTCGTTTATGCTGTCACGTAGATTTTTAGACATAATCTCTAACTCTAGCTTCGCACGTATAGCATCCACATCTATTATCTTAGAACACATCTCACATTTATGTATCACATTTGTCAAAACCTGAACTACAGAATCATGTAAATCCCTAGCTATACGACTTCTTTCATTCTCCTGCTGCTCTAAGATTTTGATACCACACATTTTATCTTCACCTAAGTTGTCTTCTTCATTTAAAGATAGATTAGTCTCTTCCTCTACAGGTTCCCCTAACGCCTCTCTAATGCATTTTATATCATCATCTAATTCATTAGCTTGCTCCGTTAGCTGTGACAATGAATCTTTTAACTCTTGCTTGTTTGATAATAATTTGTCAATCTCCTGTTTAGCAAAATCATTTTTTTTCTGTCTTGGTGAAAAAATCTCGAAAGCATTATCTACTTCTTTAGATACCTGCTTTATCATCTCATCTATATTATCCATATCGCTATTAATTTTATTTATTTTAACATTTAGAATTACCCTCTCATCAGATAAAAACTCTAATCTTTTTTGAAGATATTCTTTAGCCTTACTATATTCAGACATTTTTCAAACCCATCCCTTTTATATTATTGAAAACTCAAGTCCATTTCGTAAATATAAATCCACAAAATTCGCCATTTTCTTTATAATATCATACTTTTCAACATAATAACAATACCTTTTCCTAATAAATATAATTTTATTCTTTATTATTCTTAAATTTTATTATATACTTATATTACAAATTGGTTACGAAAGGATAGGGGACTTATTGATGAAAAAGAACAAACTTGTACAAACTGCGGTTTTATCTACTATAACTGTAGGAGCCATATATGGAATAAATAAAGCTATCTCTATTTTTGCCAATGCACAGGCTGCTTTATCTAATCCTAACGGTTTACAATTCCAATGGAGATTTGGAAATATTTTTTATACAAAGCAGGGTGAAGGAAAACCAATTTTGCTTATTCACGATTTAACGTGTGGAAGTAGTGACCTAGAATGGAAATCTATTATAAAAACTTATGCTAAAGACCATACTGTATACACGATAGATTTGCTTGGCTGTGGTCGTTCTGATAAGCCTGCAGTTACATATACAAACTATATGTACGTTCAGCTAATCACTGACTTTATAAAAAATGTAATAGGACATCGCACAGATGTATGCGTTACTGGACGCTCAACATCTATTGTTCTTATGGCATGCTACAATGATGATACTTTATTTGATAAGATTATGCTTATCAATCCATCACCTATAGAGTCACCTTCTTCAAGCAAGATTAACACAAAGCTTTCTAAGCTTTTACTTGAGTTACCTCTTATAGGAACTCTTATATTTAACATTAAGAATACAAGACAAGCTTATAGAAACTTATTCGAAAAAGAATATTTCTATAATCCATTTGCTGTAAGACACAGCTTTGTTAAGAATTACTATGATGCATCTCATTTTGGAACAAATACTTCCAAGTACTTATTTGCAAGTATTGATGCCAACTACACTGGTATAAATACAACTAGAGCTGTTAAAGATATAAACAACAGTATATACATATTATCAGGTGAATACGATAATCATAGTCGTGAAATTGCGTCCGATTATTTGGACCTTAATCCTTCTATCGAAATATCTGTTATAAATAAAACAAAGCATTTACCACAGCTTGAAAATCCAAATGCCGTGTTAAATGCCATGTCTATATTCTTTAATTAAGTTATTAAATAATAAATATTACAATAGAAAAACTACTTAATAGGCTCCTTCGCTGGTGTTCCCGCTTTTCGTGGGAACGACTTCGGAGTAGCTTTTTCTTTTTCTATAAGCAAAAGTACTCTATTTAAATCAGAAGTAGGTACAACATATTCTAACTGCTTTTTTATTTTTCCGCCCATTTTATCCACAGCCTTTGTCGATGTAGATACTTCTTTTCCACAGTCTCCTGCCTTATAAGACACAAAGCTTCCTCCTACCTTGACAAATGGAACACAAAATTCTGATAATGTAGCAAGATTTGCCACTGCTCTAGATACACATATGTCAAATTTTTCTCTATACTGTGGATTTTTTCCAAAATCTTCGCTTCTTCCGTGGATAAAATCTATATTATCAAAGTTTAATTCATCACTTACCTCTCTTAAAAAATTAATTCTTTTATTAAGAGAATCAAGCAATGTTATTTTTATTTCTGGAAATGCTATCTTTAATGGTATACCTGGAAATCCGGCTCCTGTACCTATATCAATTATATTAATATCATCTGACAATCTATCCTTATCTATAACCTTAACTATAGCAAGACTATCTATAAAATGCTTCACTATTACCTCTTCAAATTCTGTAATAGCTGTAAGATTCATAACCTTATTCTTTTCCACAAGCATTTCATAAAACTTAACAAATTGTTCTATCTGAGCATTTGATAATTCTATACCTAATTCTTCTAAGCCTTTATAAAAAATCTTAAGCCCATTGTCATAAATCTGATTCATATTTTCCTACTTCCTATTTACACAATATAATTACTACATATTTCATTTGCATTTCTTTTTATAAAAAACATAATTAAATTTACTGTATCAAATAATTATCCACATCCATTACTGCTTGTTTTGCTTCATATATACAAGAAGAACTGAAATATCTGCTGGAGATACTCCCGATATTCTTGAAGCCTGTCCAATAGATAATGGCTTATACTGATTAAGCTTCTGTGTAGCCTCTTTTCTAAGACCTGATACTAAATTATAATCAAAGTCCGGACTTAATTTTTTAGCTTCTAGCTTTTTAAACTGTTCTACCTGATGAAGCTGTCTTTTAATATATCCATCATATTTTATATTTATATTCACCTGTTCTATAACATCTGCTGGAATATTCGGTCTATCTATATCTATTTCAGCTAGCACCTCGTATGAAAGCTCTGGTCTTCTTATAAGCTCCGCAAGATTACTTCCTGTTTTTAGAGGCTCGCTACCATGCTCCTCTAAGAATTTCTGCATTTTGCTATTTGCTCCCACAGGAATATTTGTAAGTCTCTCTATTTCAGAATCTATTAGACGTCGTTTATTTTCTACCTTTTCAAAAGCTTCATCACTTACTAATCCAATTTTATGACCTATATGAGAAAGACGTAAATCTGCATTATCCTGACGAAGAATAAGTCTATACTCCGCACGTGAAGTCATCATTCTATATGGCTCAAAGCTTTCTTTAGTAACTAAATCATCAATAAGCACACCTATATATCCCTCTGAACGATCTATTACTATCTGCTCCTTACCGAGTACTTCCAAGGCAGCATTGATCCCGGCTATAAGACCCTGTGCTGCAGCCTCCTCATAGCCTGAGCTTCCATTAAACTGTCCACCACTAAATAATCCTTTAATATTCTTAAATTCCAATGTAGCATGCAATTGTCTGGCATCTATACAATCATACTCTATAGCATAGGCATTCCTTACTATCTTTACATTTTCAAGTCCTGGAACAGTTCTATACATTGCATGCTGTACATCCTCTGGCAATGAGCTGGACATACCGCCAAGATACATCTCATTTGTGTATAGTCCCTCTGGCTCTACAAATACCTGATGTCTATCCTTATCAGCAAATTTCATTACCTTATCCTCAATAGATGGACAGTATCTTGGACCTGTTCCCTCTATCATACCTGAAAATAAAGGACTTCTATCTATATTACTCTTAATTATATTATGCGTTTCTTCATTAGTATAAGTAAGCCAGCAAGAAACCTGCTCCTTTTGTATAGAATCAGGATCAGTTGAAAATGAAAATGGAACAACTCTTTCATCACCAAACTGTTCCTCCATCTTGGAAAAATCAATGCTTCTCTTATCTACTCTCGCAGGAGTTCCTGTCTTAAATCTTCTTACCTCTATACCTATATTTTTAAGGGATTCTGTCAAATAATTTGCAGCCTGTAGTCCATTTGGCCCTGTATAACTGCTTATATCTCCATATATACATCTGGCTTTTAAATATGTACCTGTACATAATACAACAGCCTTTGCTTTATATGTAGCATTAGAATAAGTCTTAACACCTGTTACCACATTATCTTCAACTAGAATTTCAGTTACTTCACCTTGTCTAATAGTTAAATTATCAGTATTTTCAAGGGTCATTCTCATAAATCTTGTGTAATCCTGTTTGTCGGCCTGGGCACGAAGAGAGTGAACAGCAGGGCCCTTTGATTTATTAAGCATTTTCGACTGTATAAATGACTTATCGATGTTTTTACCCATCTCACCGCCCAAGGCATCAATTTCTCTTACCAAATGACCCTTAGAGCTTCCTCCTATATTAGGATTACATGGCATCAATGCAATACTATCTACACTTACTGTAAACATAATTGTAGAAAGTCCTAATCTGGCACTTGCCAAAGCAGCTTCACAGCCTGCATGTCCAGCACCAACAATTACCACATCATATTCTTCTTCAATAAATTTCTTTTCTGACATTTTACTACCAAGCCTTTCTATCTATTTTCGGCTATTTATTTACCCATACAGAATTTGCTAAATATCTTGTCCACCAAATCATCTTCTATAGCTTCACCAACTACTCGTCCAAGTAATTCATAAGCATTCATTAAATCAATAGTGTAAAAATCTTCTGGCATTCCATCCTCTATGGAATTCAATACAAGCTTCATACTATTATATGCATTACTAATGTCATTCTTTTGTCTAGCATTAGTAATATACACTTCATCATTAAACTCAAGCTCGCCATTAAAAAACATATCCTTAATAGATTCCTCAAATTCATTTATTCCTGTTTGATTTTTAGCAGAAATATTAATTACTGGAATGCTATCATCCACTGCTATATCTTCTCTACTAACCTTAGTCTCTAAATCCGACTTATTAAATAGTATTATAGCTTTTCTTCCTTTAATAATTTCCATTATATCTCTATCATTATCATCCAATTCCTTAGAAGAGTCAATAATATAAATAATCAAATCGGCTTCATTGGCCAAATCTTTAGCCTTTTTTACACCTATACTTTCAACTACATCCCTTGTATCTCTGATACCTGCAGTATCTATAATATTAAGACTTATTCCATCTATATTGATATGCTCTTCCAAGGTATCTCTTGTAGTTCCCTCTATATCCGTTACAATTGCTCTATCTGAGCCAACTACAGCATTTAGGAATGAAGATTTTCCAGCATTTGGCTTTCCTAAAATAACTGTTTTTATTCCCTCAGAAATCACTCGTCCATTATCAGAAGCCTTTATCAATCTATATAATTCATCTATAATATTCTTTGTTATACTCTTTAATTTATCATCATATCCATCTAAGCTCATATGCTCTGGGTCATCCAGCGCAGCTTCTATAAATGCTATCTCATTTAAAATGCTATCTCTTATTTCCTTAATCTTTGTAGATATACCACCTTTTAACTGACTGACGGAATTAGACAGGGCATATTCATTTTTAGCATTAATAACATCTATAACGGCTTCAGCCTGTGACAAATCTATTCTTCCGTTTAAGAAAGCTCTTTTAGTAAATTCTCCTGCATCTGCAGGTCTTGCACCATTCTTTAATATAAGAGATAAAACCTTCTTAAGTACAATTATTCCACCATGACAATTTATCTCAACTACATCCTCACATGTATAAGTGTTAGGTCCTCGCATAACACTTACCAACACTTCATCAATTACATTGTCATCATCTACTATATGTCCAAAATGAATAGTATGAGATTTTACTTCCCTTAATTTTTTATTCTTTTTTACAGATTTAAATATTTTATCAGCTATATTTATAGCTTCTTCACCACTAATACGGATTATACCTATACCTGAGTTACTCATAGCTGTGGCTACAGCTGCTATTGTTTCTGTCTCAAATCTCATACTTTCATTTCCTTTCTAAAATTATTATATCTTAATATAGTTAAATAACATTTTTTATCATATAGGAAATTCCTCATCGAGAACTTTCCTATATGATAAAAAAGGCTGTAATATTTTACAGCCTTAATTTTATTTATTTCTTTAACATTACAACTACATGTCTGAATGGTTCTTCACCTTCACTCTTAGTTGTTACATACTTATCATTCTGTAATGCAGAATGAATAACTCTTCTCTCATATGGATTCATTGGCTCTAAAGAAACAGCTCTCTTAGTTCTCTTAACCTTGAATGCAATATTCTTAGCTAGATTCTCAAGTGTTTCCTTTCTTCTCTCACGATAATTCTCTGTATCAAGCTTTACTCTTAAGTACTTATCGCTCTTCTTGTTAACTACAAGACTTACAAGATACTGTAATGAATCAAGTGTCTGTCCTCTCTTGCCGATAAGAACACCCATATCATCACCAACTAAATCTACATCTACAGATTCCTCTGTAATATTTACATTAATCTTTACAGTTAAATTCATAGCGTCAAATACCTTTGAAAGGAATTCTACTATAACTGCTTCAATATCTGCTGGAGCCTCTTCCACAACGATAGGCTTTTCTTCCTTAATCTTTACATTTATCTTAGCTGGCTTACTACCTATTCCAAGAATACCATTGCTACCCTTTTCTACTACTTCATACTCAACCTTATCGCTTGTAACACCTAACTCGACAAGTGCCTTTGTTAACGCATCGTCTACATTCTTACCTGTAAATAACTGAAATTCCATTTTCATTCCTCCCAATACTATTTATTTCTTTCGTTAAATTCTTTTACCATATTTGCCTTTGAAGCAATTCCGCCCTGCTTGTAAGTTGTCTTCTTATTAGCAGTATTCTCAGTCTTTGTATCATTCTTAACACTCTTAGCATTATAATTTGCAGACTGTGATATACTCTGTCCTGACATACCATACTTAGCAAGCTTCTTATTCTGCTTTTCTACATTTGCTTTAATAATATCCTGAACATCTACCTTCTCAAAATAGCTGTTAATAAAGAACTGCTGTCCAATCTGGAACACAGAACCTACTACCCAGTATAAACCTAAACCTGAAGCAAATGAATAACAGAACCATGCTGACATAATAGGGAACATAATATTCATCATTTTAAATGATGATGCCATAGGATTATCTTCCATAGCTGGCTGTGCTTTCTGAGCAATATGTGTGCTATACCACTGTGTTAATGCAGATAAAATAGGAATTAAAAGTGCCCACCATACACCTACACTCTTTTCCTGCGCAGGTGAACGACTTAAATCAATACCTGCAAATGTATAGATATTACTTATCTTGTCATGCTCTCTTTCCATATCTGAGAAATTTTCCTCAATTACATTTGTAATTGCTCCAATTTCCTCATCCTTAATATCAGCATATTTATTAACTAATTCTAAATGAATTTCTTCACAGTTTTCTCTTACCTTTTTCCAATCTTCTTCACTTACCTTGTTTATTTTATCAAGTATTTCTAAAGAAGTATCCTTTAATATAGCCATCTGAGCCCATGCATCCTTGCTTGTATCAAGTCCTGCACTCTGTCTTTTATAATCATTTGATAAAAGATTACGTATATCCTCTTTAGATGTCTGAATTCCATCCTTATAATAAGCCTTAATTATAGTATTAAATGTTTTATGGTTTTCAAAGCCTTCTATTTCATTTTCAACCATAATATCATTTAACATCTTAAGCTCATTATACTCATCCATAGAATCTAAAACACTTGCTGATGCGCTAGTATATATATCCTCTACATCGCTTACATGAGCTGGAATAGCGCTAATTACGCCATAAAGAGCTAATAAAATAATCATCTGTAAAAACATTGGCATACATCCACCTGTTGGTGAAGTACCATATTTTTCATACACAGCTCTTGTTTCATTATTCATAGCCATCATAGAAGCATTGTCATTTTTACCTGCATACTTCTTTCTGATTGCCTGAAGCTCCGGACTCATAAGTGATGAAAGCTTTGTTGTTTTTTGCTGCTTAATAGTCATAGGTATCATAAGTAACTTTATGATTAAAGTAAATACAATAATGATAAGACCTATATTAGCTATGCCTATTTTATCAAAAATTGTGTACAGTATGTTCATTATAAAACCAAGTAAATCTGCTACCTGCTTTATAATAGGAAAATCTGCACATGATAATAACATTCCTGACATTATTTCCTCCTTATGGAACAGGGTCATATCCACTATACTTTGAGAATGGATGACACCTTAATATTCTTCTTACTGATAGATAAGTACCCTTGATAACTCCATATTTTTCCAATGCTTGTATAGCATACATTGAACACGTAGGTGTAAACCTACAATGTGTATTTCCCTTTATTGGTGATAAAAATTTTCTATAAAATTTTATTATTCCAATCAATAGTTTTCTAATCATATTCAAGGCTACCCTCCGACCCTGCGGTCAAAATCGTCTGCACATTGCAGAATCCACATATCTACTATATATGGACTGCTATTTTATGCATCTTACATAAATGCATAAAAGCACTTTCAATTTCTGCAAAGCTTTTTCCCTTTGCAGTAGTTCTTGCTATTACTATAATGTTTAAACCACTATTAAACATATGTGTATTAAGTCTGTATGTTTCCCTTATAAGTCTGGCTAAGCGATGTCTTACTACACTATTACCTACTTTTTTACTAACTGATATGCCAAGCTTAGATTTTCCTTCAGGATTTTCACTAACATACATAACTAAATACTTGTTGGCATAGGATTTACCACTTTTATATATAGCTTGAAATTCACTGTTACTTAACGAATTAATATTTCTCATTCCTATACCTCTATTAGTTATCATAAATACAATAAACTATATTATCGAATAAAGTATATAACTTTTCTATATGATGAAAAAAAGCCACATATAAATTATGTGGCTCAAGCTAATCTATGCTGATAACTTCTTTCTTCCCTTTGCTCTTCTAGCAGCTAAAACCTTTCTTCCGTTAGCTGTTGCCATTCTCTTTCTGAAACCGTGAACCTTAGCTCTTGATCTCTTCTTAGGATTAAATGTAAGTCCCATTGTTGTTCTCATCTTCAAGCACCTCCTTCTAAATCAAAATTATTATAAGGTAATATAATTCTCAACTCAATTATCTCTATATTAATATAGAAATAATTCGTCTAAAAAGACACCGTGACTATTATATTCAATATATTCCTTGTAGTCAAGCTAAAATTTCAACTTTTTTAATGTAAATATTTTATCCACAATACATATTTATATTATTATTTACATAATCTTTTCCACATTTTGTGTATAACTTAGTGGATAACTTTTGAATTTTATGTTTATAATTTACTAAAAAGTGCTATTTTATAAGGATTTTTTATGTTGATATAATTTTTCATAATTTTATAGATTTATGGATAAAATATTAAGTTATATATTTTTCCCCATACTTATCCACTTATCCACAAATTTAGACACATAATTATAATTTCTTATAGTTATTATTTTTTTTGTTCGTATTCACATTTTCTACACTTTTTTTTACACCGCCTTATTAGATATATGTATGTATAATTTTAGTTGAAAATTTAGCCAAAATGAGATAAAATATTAGTATAATTTCGCATAGTAGGCTTACTATGCCCAAAAGGAAATTTGTATCCTTAAATAGCGTTGTTATTACGTAGAATTGGAGTTTTAAAATGTTTGATTTAATTAATGAAAAATGGGATGAGATTCTTGAAATTCTCAAAATAGAACATGACATTATGGATGTATCCTTTAATACCTGGATTAAACCATTAAAGATTCATTCTGTAGAAGACAATATCATAACATTACTTATTCCTGATGACAATATAGGAATATCTTACCTTAATAAGAAATATTATGTTCCTCTTAAGGTTGTTATTCATGAAGTTACAGGACATGCCTTTGATATTGTTTTTTCTCATGAAAGTGATTTGAATAAGGTCGAAAAAGCTATTGCATCCAATAAGGTTGTTTCTGATTCTCTCAATGATAGAAAAACAGAGGCTAATATCAATCCAAATTATACCTTTGACAACTTCGTAGTAGGTGGAAACAATAATTTTGCTCACGCTTACGCCTTGGCAGTTGCTGAATCGCCTGCAGAAATGTACAACCCACTCTTTATTTATGGAGGAGTAGGTCTTGGAAAAACGCATCTTATGCATTCTATAGGAAACTTTATCTTAGATAGAAATCCTAATGCAAATATTAGATGTGTTACTTCTGAAGTGTTTACAAATGAAGTTATCGGTGCAATTAGAAGCGAAAATCAGTCTTCTATTGTGGAATTTAGAGATAAATATAGAAATTTAGATGTTCTTTTAATAGATGATATTCAGTTTATCATCGGTAAAGAGAGAAGCCAGGAAGAATTTTTCCATACATTTAATACATTAAAAGAATCTAACAAACAGATTGTTATATCATCTGATAAGCCTCCTAAGGATATTACAACCTTAGAAGACAGACTTAAATCTAGATTTGAGATGGGACTTACTGTTGATATTTCAGCTCCTGACTATGAAACACGTATGGCTATCCTTTCAAAAAAAGCTGAAGCCGAAGGATATAATATTAATGAAGAAATTATTAAGTACATTGCTTCTAATATTAAGTCTAATATTAGAGAGCTTGAGGGTGCTCTTACAAAGATAGTTGCATTTTCAAGAGTTTCTAAAAAACCTGTTGATTTAGAATTTGCCAAGGAAGTACTTAAAGATATTATATCTCCAGATGTTAATAAGGAAATAACTCCTAAGGCTATTATCAATATAGTGGCAGAACACTTTAACATATCTCCTGCAGATATAGTGTCTAGAAAGAAGAGTCATAATATATCTCATCCAAGACAAATTGCTATGTATTTAATTAGAAATCTTACAGATAGCTCTTTACAAACTATTAGTGCTGCTCTTCATAAAAAAGATCACACCACAGTTATGTATGCTATAGACAAAATTACAAACGAAATAGATTCCAATGAATCTACTAAGAATACTATTGATATATTAATTAAAAAAATAAAACCTAATTAAAGTACATTATAATAGGAAGAAACTCATTACGAACGTAAAATTATTACTATTATAATTATCCACTTTAGTGGATTTATAATCCACATTTAATCTACTTTATAAGGTTTATATATGTGGTTTAATTTAAAACAAATAGTTGCTTAAAAATTACAATGTTTATAACTTTTAACTTATTAGGTAGTTAATTTTAATTATCAACATAGTTTTTCTTTAACATAAACCTTTATATATAAGGGTTACAGAGGTTATCAACATTTTCACACCCTATAATAAGAAGAATATTATAAATATTATTTATATATTTATATATGCCCAACCAAAGATGTGGTTTAATTTATTTCACATTTTACTTAAGGGAATATGAAAGGAGTTTAAAATGAAACTTATATGTTCAAAAGCTAATTTAGTACAAGGTGTTAACATTGTTATGAAGGCTGTTCCTTCTAAAACAACAATGGCTATTCTCGAATGCATACTTATAGATGCATCTACAAATGAAATAAAATTTACAGCTAATGATATGGAACTTGGAATAGAGACAAAAATAGAAGGAGATATAATTTCAAAGGGTATAGTAGCATTGGATGCTAAGATATTCTCTGAGATAGTTAGAAAGCTTCCTGATAATGAAGTTTCTATTGAAACTGATGAGAACTATAGAACAACTATTACATGTGAGAAGGCTGTATTTACAATTGCAGGAAAGTCAGGAGAAGATTTCTCATATTTACCAACTATAGAAAAGACTAAGTTTATATATCTTTCACAGTTTACTTTGAAAGAGGTTATTAGACAAACTATATTCTCTATATCTGATAATGATTCTAATAAGCTTATGACAGGTGAATTATTTGAAGTAAATGGAAATGAGTTAAAGGTAGTATCTTTAGATGGACATAGAATTTCTATAAGAAAGATAGAGCTTAAAGAAAGCTTTGAAAATATAAAGGTTGTTGTTCCAGGTAAAACACTTAATGAAATAAGCAAGATTTTATCTGGTGGAACAGATGATGAAGTAAGAATATTCTTTACATCAAATCATATTGTATTTGAATTTGATAAGACAGTTGTGGTTTCTAGACTTATTGAAGGTGAATATTTTAAGATTAATCAGATGCTTTCAAGTGATTATGAAACAAAGATTTCAATTAATAAAAAGGAATTTTTAAATTGTATAGATAGAGCTACTCTTCTTGTAAAAGAAGGAGATAAGAAGCCTATTATCATAAATATTACTGATGGTGATTTAGAGCTTAAGATTAGTTCTGTTGTCGGTAGTATGAATGAAAACATTGATATATCAAAAGAAGGTAAGGATATTATGATTGGATTTAATCCTAAATTCCTTATAGATGCACTTAAGGTTATAGATGACGAAGAGATAAATATTTATCTTGTTAATCCAAAGGCACCATGCTTTATTAAAGATGCAGAAGAAAAATATATTTATTTAATCTTACCTGTTAACTTTAATGGAATGTAAGATGGAGGCTTTATGGAAGAGATAAAATTAAGAGATGATTTTATTAAATTGGGACAGGCATTAAAAGCAGCTGGTTTAGTAGAATCAGGAGTTGAAGCTAAAATTGTTATTCAAAATGGTGAAGTAAAAGTAAATGGTGTAACTGAAACTCAAAGAGGTAAAAAGCTTTATGATGGAGATGTAGTTACATTTGATAGAGATGAAATTAAAATTGTTAAATAAGCTGGTGAAGGATGTATATTAAATCTTTAGAACTTAAAAATTACAGAAATTATAATGATTTATCTATTGAGTTTGAAAAAGGAACCAATATTCTCTATGGAAATAATGCTCAAGGAAAAACAAATATACTTGAAGCAATATATGTTGCTAGTACTACCAAGTCTCATAGAGGAAGCAAGGATAGAGAGATTATAAATTTTGATAAAGATGAAGCACATATTAAGATAACTGTAATGAAAAAAGATGTTCCTGTAAGAATTGATATACATCTTAAGAAAAACAAATCTAAAGGAATAGCTATAAATGGAATTCCCATAAAAAAAGCAAGTGAATTGTTTGGAATTTTAAATGTTGTATTTTTCTCTCCAGAGGATTTAAATATTATAAAAAATGGTCCTGCAGAGAGAAGAAGATTTGTAGATTTAGAGCTTTGTCAGTTGGATAAAATATATGTACATAACCTGGTTAATTACAATAAAATTCTTAATAATCGAAACAAATTACTTAGAGATTTAGGTTTTTGTTATGATAAAGAATTATTAGCAACTTTGGATATATGGGATATGCAATTAGCTGATTATGGTGCAAAGATAATAACTAGAAGAAATCAGTTTATTGATGAAATTAATGAAATTATCTATGGTATACATAGAAATATTACTAACGGAAAAGAAGAGTTAATTATTAAGTATGAACCAAATATTACCGGCAATAATATTTATGATGAGCTGGTAAGAAGTAGGGATAAGGATTTAAAGCTAAAAACAACATCTGTTGGACCTCATAGAGATGATATTAGCTTTTTAAATAAAAAAATAGACATAAGAAAATATGGAAGTCAGGGTCAGCAAAGGACAGCTGCACTTTCGCTAAAATTGTCAGAGATAGAATTGGTAAAAAGTATTATAAAGGATACACCTATATTATTACTTGACGACGTTTTATCAGAGCTTGACAGTAACAGACAAAGACATCTTCTTGGAAATCTTTACAATGTACAAACAATGATTACATGTACAGGATTAGATGAATTTGTGGAAAACAGATTTAATATAGACAACATTTATAGGGTTGTAGAGGGAACAGTAGAAAGGAGTCAAAATGGCAGACAATAGTAAAGAAAATTACGGTGGAGATCAGATTCAGATTTTGGAAGGTCTTGAAGCTGTAAGAAAAAGACCTGGTATGTACATAGGTAGTACTTCATCAAGAGGATTACATCATCTTGTATATGAGATAGTTGACAATTCTGTAGATGAAGCTTTAGCAGGTTTTTGTAATACCATTGATGTTCAGATTAATTCAGATAATTCAATTACTGTAAAGGATAATGGTCGAGGAATTCCTGTCCAGATTAATACAAAGACTGGTAGACCAGCAGTAGAAGTAGTATTTACTGTTCTCCATGCAGGAGGAAAATTTGGCGGAGGAGCTTATAAGGTTTCAGGCGGACTTCACGGAGTAGGTGCATCAGTAGTTAATGCTTTATCTACATGGTTAGAGGTGCGAGTTTATAATGGTGGAAATATTTATTTCCAGCGTTATGAGCGTGGAAAGATTATGGATGATTTGAAAGTAATTGGTCAGTGTGATCCAGAATTTACTGGTACAGAGGTTACTTTCTTACCAGACCCAGAAATATTTGAAGATACTGTGTATGATTATAATATTTTAAAAACTCGTCTTAGAGAAACTGCATTCTTAACAAAGGGTATAAAGATCGTTCTTAGAGATGATAGAGAAGAAAAAGTAGAAAAGACATTCCACTATGAAGGTGGTATTAAGGAATTTGTTACATACTTAAATAAGGGCAAGTCACCTTTATATGATAGTGTTATTTACTGCGAAGGAACTCACAATGATGTATATGTAGAGGTTTCTTTACAGCATAATGATGGATATACAGAAAATGTATATAGCTTTGTAAATAATATTGTTACACCTGAAGGTGGAACACATCTTGAAGGATTTAAGAGAGCACTTACAAAGACATTTAATGATTATGCTAGAAGTAAAAAGCTTTTAAAAGATACAGAGCAAAATCTTTCAGGTGAAGATATAAGAGAAGGTCTTACAGCTATTATTAGTGTTAAGATAGGTGAGCCACAGTTTGAAGGTCAGACTAAGCAAAAGCTTGGAAATTCTGAGGCGAGAGCTGCTGTGGAAAATACTGTAAGTGAACAGCTTACATATTTTCTTGAGCAAAATCCTGCAGTTGCACGTACAATATGTGAAAAATCTATACTTGCTCAGCGTGCAAGAGAGGCAGCTAGAAAGGCAAGAGATTTAACTAGAAAGACAAAATCAGCTCTTGAGGATAATGGACTTCCTGGAAAGCTTGCGGATTGTTCAGATAAAAATCCTGCAAATTGTGAAATTTACATAGTTGAGGGAGATTCAGCTGGTGGTTCAGCTAAAACAGCAAGAGATAGAGCTACACAGGCTATTCTTCCACTTAGAGGAAAGATATTAAATGTTGAGAAGGCAAGACTTGATAGGGTTCTTGGCAATGAAGAAATAAAAGCTATGATTACAGCTTTTGGTACAGGTATTTATGATGACTTTGATATTTCAAAATTAAGATATCATAAGATTATAATTATGACAGATGCCGATGTAGATGGAGCTCATATTGCAACACTTCTTTTGACATTTATATATAGATTTATGCCAGATCTTATTAAGCAGGGTTATGTATATCTTGCAACACCACCTCTTTACCAGATAGCAAAGAATAAAAAGGTATGGTATGCGTACAGTGATGAAGAATTAAATTCTATCCTTACAGAAATTGGAAGAGATGGTAATAATAAGATTCAGCGTTACAAAGGTCTTGGAGAAATGGATGCTGAACAGTTGTGGGAGACAACTATGGATCCAAAGACAAGAATTTTAAAGAAGATTATGATAGATGATACAATGCAGTCAGAAATAGACCTTACATTTACTACACTTATGGGTGATCAGGTAGAGCCTAGAAGAGAATTTATAGAGGCAAATGCTAAGTTCGTACAAAATCTTGATATATAAGATTCACATATAAAAAATAATAAGTCATATGTGTTTGAATATGTGTGGTTTAAAGATTTGTTGATATGCAACAACTTATTGAATCTTGAAAAATATCAGAAAAACAGAAAGGAATTATAGAAATATGGATGAACATATCTTTGACAAAATCCATGAAGTGGATTTAAAAGATACAATGGAAAAATCATACATAGATTATGCCATGAGTGTTATTGCAGCTCGTGCATTACCTGATGTAAGAGATGGTCTTAAGCCAGTTCAGAGAAGAATATTATTTTCAATGATAGAGCTTAATAATGGTCCAGACAAGCCACATCGTAAGTGTGCCCGTATCGTCGGTGATACAATGGGTAAGTACCATCCACATGGAGATAGCTCTATTTATGGTGCCTTAGTTAATATGGCTCAGGAATGGTCAACTCGTTGTGTATTAGTAGATGGTCATGGAAACTTTGGTTCTGTGGATGGTGACGGCGCAGCTGCTATGCGATATACAGAAGCAAGATTATCAAAGCTTTCTATGGAGATGCTTGCAGATATAAATAAAAATACTGTAGATTTTATACCAAACTTTGACGAAACTGAAAAGGAACCGACAGTACTTCCAGCAAGATTTCCAAATCTTCTTGTAAATGGTACTAATGGTATCGCTGTAGGTATGGCTACAAATATTCCACCTCACAATCTAAGAGAGGTAATAGCTGCAGTAGTAAAAATAATTGATAATACTATCGAAGAAGATAGAACAACTTCTATTGAAGAAATTCTTCAGATTGTAAAGGGACCAGATTTCCCAACTGGTGGTGAAATATTGGGTACCAGAGGAATAGAAGAAGCTTACAGAACCGGTAGAGGTAAAGTAAGAGTTCGTGCTATTACAAATATTGAACCAATGGAAAATGGTAAGAATAGAATTATTGTTACAGAGCTTCCATATATGGTAAATAAAGCACGTCTTATAGAAAAAATTGCAGATTTAGTTAAAGAAAAAAAGGTAGACGGAATTACAGCTCTTAGAGATGAATCTAACAAGGATGGTATGAGAGTTGTTATAGAGCTTCGTAGAGATGTTAATCCTAATGTAATTCTTAATCATTTGTACAAGCATACTCAGCTTCAGGATACATTTGGTGTAATAATGCTTGCCCTTGTAAATGGTGAACCAAAGGTATTAAATATTTGTGATATGCTTGACAATTATCTTCTTCATCAAAAGGATGTAGTTACAAGAAGAACACAGTACGATTTAAATAAAGCAGAAGAGAGAGCTCATATATTAAAGGGTCTTCTTATAGCTCTTGATAATATCGATGAAGTAATCAAGATAATTCGTGGGTCAAGAACTACACAGGATGCTAAGAATGCATTATGTGAAAGATTTGATTTAACAGAAGTTCAGGCTCAGGCTATTGTAGATATGAGACTTCGTACATTAACAGGCTTAGCTAGAGAAGACTTAGAGGCAGAATATGCCGAGTTAATGGTAACAATTGATTATTTAAAGGGAATTCTTAGTGATGAGAAGAAGCTTCTTGGTGTAATTAGAGAAGAAATATTAGTTATATCAGAAAAATATGGTGATGAAAGAAGAACATCTATAGGTTATGATGAATTTGATATCACTATGGAGGATTTAATTCCAAATGAAAATACTGTTATAGCTATGACAAACCTTGGTTATATTAAGAGAATGACAGTAGATAACTTCAAGGCACAGCATCATGGAGGCAAGGGAATTAAGGGAATCCAGACTATAGCAGATGACTATACAACTGATTTACTTATGACTACAACTCA
Organism: Lachnospiraceae bacterium; assembly: GCA_017412055.1. Lineage (GTDB taxonomy): Bacteria > Bacillota > Clostridia > Lachnospirales > Lachnospiraceae > SVEL01. Next base: position 19,791 of record JAFQOW010000002.1, read on the forward strand.
TAACTATATTATGTTTATAACAAATATGGGACGAGCATATAGATTAAAGGCTTATGAAATTCCAGAGGCAAGTAGAACTGCAAGAGGAACAGCTATAATTAATCTTATCCAGCTTCAGCCAGGGGAAAAGATAAGTGCAATGCTCCCTATCAAAGAGTATGTAGAAAATAAATATATTGTAATGGCTACTAAGAATGGTACAGTTAAGAGAACACCTCTTGATGAATATAAGAATATGAGGAAATCAGGTCTTATAGCTATTACTCTTAGAGATGATGATGAACTTATCGAGGCTAAGACAGCATATGCTGAGGATAATATTATCTTTGTTACAAAGCATGGCCAGTGTATTAAGTTTGCTGTGGAAGATGTAAGAGAGACAGGTAGAAGTTCTATAGGTGTAAGAGGTATTAATCTTACAGCAAATGATGAAGTTGTAGGAATGCAGCTTGAGAAGCAAGGAGATTCACTTCTTATAGTATCTGAAAAGGGTATGGGTAAGAGAACTGCTATAGAAGAATTTACAATTCAAAGAAGAGGCGGAAAAGGTGTTAAGTGTTACAAGATTAACGAAAAGACAGGTAATGTAGTTGGAGTTAAGGCAGTAACAGACGAAAGTGAAATAATGATGATAACAACAGAAGGAGTTATCATACAGTTTGAGGTTAAGGATATATCTGTAATAGGAAGAAATACATCGGGAGTTAAGCTTATGAATATTGATAAGAACAGCGATGTTACAATATCAAGTATTGCAAAGGTAAGATCAAAACCTGAGACAAGTAATCCTGGTGAAACAGTTGAATTAACTGAAGGTATAGAAGATGAAGTAGTTTCAGAAGAAGTATCTAATGAAGATACTGAGGCACCAGTAGAAGAATAATTTTAAAAGGCTATTAGAATAAAAAACAAAATTAAGTTTATAATATTCTAATAGCCTTTTTATAATATTAAGATGATGGAATACGGAGTAAAGATTTTGTTGGTTGAATAAGAAAATAAAAGATGAGAGTGAACATCCTTAGTGATATAATGGTTTCGCTAAAAACAAACACCAAGAAGGAGTCACTCTCATGAATATTATAGCACTATTAGAAACTTTA
>JAFQOW010000009.1 GCA_017412055.1 Lachnospiraceae bacterium
AAGAAAGCTGTTACAACTCCTCCTCCCGTGCTTTGTAGTGTAGCTTTTTGTAAACTATTTTAAAGCACAACTTAGAGAGTTGAAACACTTTCATTACTATTTGTGCCGCCAGCCGAAGGCGGCGGAATGGAGATTAATATGAAGAAGAAGTACCGTAGGTTGAAGATTAAACTAATCTTAATGTTTGTGGTTCTTTATTTATTAGCGTGTGGAGTGTTAGTATATAAGGAAGCAAATGTGGTAATGACAGAAAATATTAGACAGATTTATGCTTATGGAGACGTTTCACTTCCATTAAGGATGAATGATTATGAAAGTGAAACAGAGTTTATAAAGGAAGCGTATAATTCCTATTATGAAAATGCAGGCACTATATCTGATATAGGTTTTTATAGTATGCTAGTAGACTGTGAAAATGAGGAAAAGCTTATAGAGTTTCAGAATTTTATTATTATTAATAAGCTGGATTCTTTAAAAGAAGATATAGTAGATACTAGAATATTATTACTTAATGATGAATTTGGTTATCTTGATGAATCGCAATATGGTGAAGTGGATGGAGAGCCTAGTGGTAATGAAAAATGGCATTTTATACATAATTTTCAGGATGAATTAGATATTCAAGGAACATGTGATGATATATATGTATATGCGGATGAAATACGTTGGAAAAAAACTTATGATGAAGAATGGCAGATTTATAAACCAGATAATAAATATTCTAATATTCAAAAGTATGGTGAAGAAATAGATTTTAAAGAGTGGGTTGGAAATACTGTATTTAACAGAGAGAATTTTGACGAGGCTACATATTTTATATATCTTAAATCACAATATGCTGAATATGGTGATAGTGAATTAAATAAAAAGTTAAATGAAGAAGCAAAGGAAATATGTACAAAGATATATCAAAGACTTGTTAACGGAGAAAATATATATGATAATCAGTATCATGACCAGTTATTTACATGTTATGTGGGCGGCACTGGATATATAAATGAAAATTTAGTTATGCCGTATGTATATGTATTTCATCCTATAAGCATAGCTATTAGTCAGTTAAGCAATATATTGATATGTGCGACAATAATTGTTATTATTATGATAATTACGATTCATTGTGTAATCAATAAAATGCATAAGCAGCATGAAGCTTATGAAAATAATCGACGTTCACTTACTAGAGGTATAGCCCACGAGCTTAAGACACCTTTAGCGATAACAAAGGGTTATGTGGAAAACTGGGAATATATTGATGAAAATGACAGACATAAAACAGCGGAAATTATGATAGAAGAAATAGACCATATGAATAAGATGGTTACAGACTTATTAGAGTTATCCCATTTGGAGGCAAATGTTAAGAAGATGAATCCAGAGAGCGTTGACATATGTCAGCTGACGGAAAGTGTTCTAAAAAGAATGGGATTATTAATCGAAGAACGTAAGTTACAGGTCACACTAAATATTTATGTAGAAAATGCAAATGAACATAAAATAAATGAGATAAATTCAAATAAAAAAGAATATTTAGTCGAGGCTGATTTAGAGATGCTGCGAACTGTTCTAGTTAATTTTGTATCAAATGCTATCAAATACGCAAACAAAAATATAAATATCTCAATATCTGAAAAGGGTAAAAGAGTACGCTTTGAGATAGCTAATGATGGTAAGGAAATAGGTTTAGATAGTATAAAGAATATTTGGAACGAATTTTACAGAACTGAAGATGCAGAGAATAGCCGTACAGAAGGTACAGGATTAGGACTTGCTATAACAAAAAGAATTCTTGAACTACATAATGCCAAGTATGGATGTAAAAGAAACTTGGGCTACAATATCTTTTGGTTTGAGATGAAGCTGGATAATAAATAAAGCAAAAATACCATTTCATTAATTGATGAAATGGTATTTTTATAAATTTAATAAATCATATCACTTTACTTTTGTAAAGAAATATAGTATAACATAGAAGTAACGTTGCAGACACTCGATAATTTCTCGTCTGTAATATACATATAAATGATAATATCTAAACAAGGAGGACAATTAAGATGGTTAAGGTTAATTGTTTAAATCCTATCGCGAAGGTAGGTATGAATTTGTTACCAGCTACATTTGGTACAACAGATAATTTTGCAGAGGCAGAGGCAGTACTTGTTAGAAGTGCAGCTATGCATGAGTTAGAGCTTTCTGATAGCTTGCTTGCAGTAGCTAGAGCTGGTGCAGGTGTAAACAATATTCCACTTGATAAGTGTGCAGATAAGGGTATTGTAGTATTCAATACACCAGGTGCTAACGCTAACGGTGTTAAGGAAATGGTAGTTGCAGGTATGTTGCTTGCAGCAAGAGATATCAGAGGCGGTATGCAGTGGGTTGCAGACAACAAGGCTGATGAAAATATAGGAAAGACAATGGAGAAGGCTAAGAATGCATTTGCAGGTACAGAGATTAAGGGCAAGAAGCTCGGTGTTATCGGTCTTGGTGCAATCGGTGTATTAGTTGCTAATGCTGCAGTAGCTCTTGGTATGGAAGTATATGGTTGTGACCCATATCTTTCAGTAAAGAACGCTCTTAACCTTTCAAGAAGCGTTACATTAGTAAAGTCAAATTCAGAGATTTATGAGGCATGTGATTATATCTCGGTTCACGTTCCTCTTCTTAATGATACAAAGGGAATGATTAATAAGGCATCTCTTTCTATGATGAAGGATGGCGTGGTAATTCTTAACTTCGCAAGAGACCTTCTTGTAAATGATGATGATATGCAGGAAGCTTTAGAATCAGGAAAGGTTGCTAAGTATGTAACAGATTTCCCTAATGCTAAGACAGCTAATATGGATGGCGTTATCGCATTCCCACATCTTGGTGCATCTACAGCTGAGTCAGAAGATAACTGTGCAGTTATGGCAGTTAATCAGCTTGTTGATTATATTGAGAATGGTAATATCACAAATTCAGTAAACTATCCAGCATGTGATATGGGTGTATGTACAAAGGAAGGACGTATCTGTATCAATCATAAGAACATTCCTAACATGATTAGCCAGATTACAGGTGCTTGTTCAGCAGACCATATCAATATTCATGAGATGGTTAATAAGTCTAAGGGTGACTATTCATACACAATGCTTGATCTTGACTCAAAGGTTACAGATGCAGTGGTTAAGCATCTTGAAAGTATAGATGGAGTTATTAAGGTTAGAGTTATTAAATAATATAGCATAAAGAATATATATTGAATTAATAATCAAAAATATCCGCGAGATTATACGTAAAAAATGATTGGGTTAAATCTAAGATATATTTTATGCATATCCTCGCGGATTTTATATTTAAGTTGCTTATTTATGATGTTTGATTGTGTTAATAAATAATCTTATAAATTATATTGATTATTTATTAATAAATTAATTTGTTTGCTCGTCGGCAGGTACGTGAGCAATCTTATTATCTATCATAGCTTGCTCTATCCAAAGTTTAAGAGAACTGACAGTTTCAGAAATCTCTGATAAATGTGAATTAATTCTTTGAAAATCTTTTATCTCATCAGCAGAAATGATACCATCAACAGTGATTTCGATAAAACGATTTTTTTCCTTATCAAGAGAATTAAGTGTAGCTAGCACTTCAAGGGTAATTTGAGATAAATCCTTTACCTTGATTTCTGGAATATGCTTCTGACCTATAGGACATTCGTGCGAGCAGTAATAATTACATAAGGTTGGCTTTTTATAGCAATCAGCCATAGCAAGAATCTCATCTGGGTGAGGCATAGTTTTTTCATTCTCTATTTTTTCGATTCTGTCAGCAGAAATAAAGCCAAGTGCTTCAGCAGCGGCATCGCGTGTGAGAGCTACATCTTCACGGCTAAGCTGGTATATGTTTTTATTTTCTTTAGTGGATTTTCTTCCCATTTTCCTTCTCCCATGTATAAATATTCATAGAAGATCTTATAAACTATTTCTGTCCAATTTGCAAAATAGATATGTTTAATTCGCTATTTATTACCTTTATTAGAAAGAATATCTAATATATAATCACATTAAGTTGATAACAGCTTAAATAATTTTTAGGAGGAAAAGGGAATGAAAAGGGCATTAATAGTTAGATAGCTTACAGGGTTAAAAAGGGAAAAGGGAATACTTAATGGACGGAATAACAAAATACATAATTATTACATATGATTTTCGGGCAATTTATCAATGTAATAATTTACTTGCATAAAGAAAATGTAAGTAGTATAATGACGAATGTGTGTATGCACAAAAAAACAAAGGCAGGTAAAAAGATATGAAAATTAAGAAATTAGTAGCATTAGCATTAGCTAGCACAATGGTATTTAGTACGGCAGCATGTGGTGGAAGTAAGGATGATAAGAAGTCAGCTTCTAAAGCAAATGACGTATCTGCAGCTACTGTAGTTGAAGCGTTTGGTGAATTTTTTACAGAGCAGGATAGCAATTATACATATGATTCTATTATGGCTATGAAGATGGAAGGTATGGGTGAGAGTGTAACTGTTGAAACAAAAAGCACATCTGCTTCATATGACGGTGTCACATACACAAAGACAACAACTAAAAATATAATGCCAGATGCAACTGAAGAAGTAGTAGAGGAGTCTTATGATATAACAAAGGAAGATGGTTCATTTGTTTCGGCTACAAAGACATCAGAGGATGAAGAATGGGATGTAGTAGAATATGAGTCAGATGATGAGGATTCAGAAGAAATCCCTGAGCTTGATGTAGAAGCTCTTAAGAAATCCGCAAAGATTGAGTATAAGGGTGATGATGCAATAGTAACAATGGAGATTTCAGCTGACCAGGTTGGAATGGGTACAGATGAACTTATGGGTGATATGGATGGATTTAGTGTAAAGACTATTATTACATATAACTCAAAGAATAAAGCTATTGCAAATGTAGAGTTTGTATTTGATTTAGAATCTCTTAATGAAGTATTTGGCGCATTAGGTCTTAAGTTTTCAGAGTGTTCAATGAAGTTGGAAAACATTAAGAAGACAGAAAAGGCAATTGAAATTCCAGCTGAAATTGAATTAGACTAATTAAATATATACAATTTCCTATTTATTAATATTTAAAGCTTGATTTGAATCGGCCACCAAAGGTTAGAGAAAAACTAACTAATGGTGGTCGTTTTTTTGAATTGCTTAGTAGCTTCATTTTTGATTAATAATAGTTCTCTTTCTATTAATATTAAAGTTGTATATAAATATTAAAGTTTCATTGATAAATACCAGATAATATGATAAAATTAAGTATTGTGATTAATACAAGGAAGAGTAAAAATGAACAGTTTAATTAACAAAAAAACATTTTATGAAATGTTTAGATACGTCATCGTAGGAGGTATATCAGCAGTTGTTGATATTCTGGGATTAACCTTCTTCGTGGAAGTTATTTTTAATAGTGATAAGAAGCCCGTAAATATGGCTATAGCTACTGCGGCGGGATTTATATTAGGACTGATATGTAACTATATTTTATCTATGATGTTTGTATTTACAAATGATTCTCAAAAGGAGCAGAATAAGAAAAAAACACAGACATTTACCATATTTGCATTAGTTGGAGTAGTGGGACTTGTTTTGACAGAGGTACTTATGTATGTAGGAATGCTTATTTGTTCAAAGGAAGGCTTTTGGTATGTGATATTATCCTGCTTTATTAAAGGTATAGTTCTTATATGGAATTATGTAGGCAGGAAGATATTTGTATACAAAGGAAAATAGAAAGCAAAAGAAATGGAATTGGGGAAAACAAGATGAGTGAAAGTAGTAAAACAGCAATAATTATTGGAGCAGGTCCAGCGGGCCTTACGGCGGCATATTATCTTCTTAAGGAGACTGATATTAAGCCGATTATTTTAGAAGAAAGTGAATACATAGGTGGTATATCAAGAACTGCCAAGCATAATGGTAATAGAATAGATATAGGTGGTCATAGATTTTTTTCAAAGTCAGATGAGGTAAATAGATTATGGCAGGAACTTATGCCGGTGCAGGGCAAGCCTTCTATAGATGATTTGATATTGGGAGTAGAGAAAGAATTATCGGCTAATGGTCCAGACCCAGAAGTAGATGATAAGGTTTTCCTTGTTAGAAATAGAATTTCAAGAATATTTTTCTTAAGAAAATTTTTTGATTATCCTATTAAAATTAAGTGGGCGACATTTAAGAATATGGGCTTGAAGCGTACTATTAAGGCAGGCTTTGGATATGTAAAAAGTAGCTTTGTAAAGCTTCCAGAAGACAATTTGGCGAATTTCTATATTAATCGTTTTGGTAAGCCTTTATATGAAATGTTTTTTGAGGACTACACAGAGAAGCTTTGGGGCGTTAATCCTAAATATTTATCAGCTGACTGGGGTGCTCAGAGAGTGAAGGGCTTATCATTGTGGAAGGCACTTACAAGTGCTATTACAAAGCCATTTAAATCAGGTAAAAATGTGGAAACTTCACTTATAGAGAGCTATCATTATCCTAAGTTTGGACCAGGACAGTTGTGGGAAACACTTGCATTGAAGGTGACTAGCATGGGCGGAGAGCTTAAGATGAATTGCAAGGTGGAATCATTTGAGTTAGATGCAGAGAGCAAAAATATAAGTAAGTTAATATGTAAGAGTGAAAATGGAGTGGAAGAATATAGGGGAGATTACATATTCTCTTCAATGCCTGTAAAGGATTTGGTGGTAGGTCTTGGGGAAAATGTTCCCGTGGATGTAAAGGATGTGGCGACAAAGCTTCCATATAGAGATTTCATAACTGTAGGACTTTTAGTGGAGTCTATGAAGCTTAAGAATAATACAAAAGTTAAAACTCTTACCGGTGACGTTCCAGATTGTTGGATATATGTTCAGGAAAGAGATGTAAAGATAGGAAGATTACAGCTATTTAATAACTGGTCACCATATATGGTATGTGACCCTAAGAAATATATGTGGATAGGACTTGAATATTTCTGTAATGAAGGCGATGAAATGTGGAATATGAGTGATGATGAATTTATCAAATTTGCCATTTCAGAGCTTGAGAAGATAGATGTATTAGAGAAGAATGTGGTAAAGGATAGTGTTCGAATTAAGGTAAAGAAAGCTTATCCAGCATATTTCGGTGCATATACTGAGTTTGATAAGGTTAGAGCATACCTTGATACTATACCTAATTTATTTTGTATAGGACGAAATGGTCAGCATCGTTACAATAATATGGACCACTCTATGATGACAGCTTATGAAGCTGTTAATGTAGTTAAAAATGGTGGCGTTGATAAGACCGCTGTATGGAATGTCAATACAGAAAAAGAGTATCACGAGGTAAAGAGTGATGAAAAATAGTTTGAAGTGGTTTAATCCTACCAGAATTACGATTATCTTGTGTGTAGCCACTATGTTTATATATTGGTTATCTTATATGGGAATGCACAACGTGGATTATCCGTTGCTTAATAAGGTATCGGATTACGACCCATATATTCAGCAGTTTGACGCCTTTAAGAAAGGGCAGCTTCACTTGGACTGGCAGGTAGATGATAAGCTGGTGGCATTGGATAATCCTTATGACCCGGAAGAGCGAAAGGGTGTGGATTTTCTTTGGGATAGAGCATATTATGATGGAAAATATTATTCATATTTTGGAATCACACCTATTGTAACAATAATGTATCCATTTTATTTGTTTAGTGGATTATTATTGGCACCGCTGCTTATACAAATGGTATATATGCTTATATTTGCCATAGTATTTCCAAAGCTTCTTATGCTCCTATTTGATAGATATGGCAAAGGCGTTTCACCGGTCATAAAGGTCCTTATAGCCTATACCTCATATTTATCAAGCTTGAACTTATTGTTTGGAAGAGGAAGAAATACGTTTTATTATATTGCATGTACAGCAGCTATAGCATTTATAACATGGTTTGCATATTTGTTCTTTAAAGGAGTTTTTGAAGAAGACCATAAGAAAAGGTGCATAAATTTTCTGTTTGCAGGATTGATGTTTGCGCTAAGCTTTCATGCAAGGGTAAATACAGCGTTCACAGCAGTATTTTTTATAGTTCCAGTGGTGATTATGAAGCTTATTATAGGCAAAAAAGATATTAAAAAGAAGCTTATAGAGTTAAGCTGTCTTGGTGCATTTGTATTAGCAGGATTTATTATTTCATTTACTTATAATAATGCAAGATTTGACAGCCCATTGGAATTTGGAACAAACTATCAGCTGACAGTTGGAGATACTTCAAAATACAAGCTGGATATAAGTGAATTTGATGATGCCTTCAAATATTACTACGAAGCAGAGCCTTTGGAAGATTTAAAAGAAGGCAGAATGGTATTTAATGATAAGGAAATAAAAAAGCCGGATAGATATTTATATGTGGCAGGCTACGTTGGATTATATTCTATTCCATTTATGATGTTTAGCTTAATGGCAGTAGTGATAGTGGCAATTAAAGAAAAATCATTAGCATACAAGATTACATTGACATCAACGGTTATTGGTGGCTTTATAATGGCTTGGATGAATTTCTGTTTAGGTGGTGTAATATTTAGATATCTGGCAGATTTTTCAACAGAGGTTTCAGTGTGTGCAGCACTGGGTATGCTATTTTTGTTTGAGCAGGGGCAATTTATAGAAAATAAAAAGATTAAAATTATATTAGAAACCTGTCTTGTAGCATTCTTGTTATATTCAATATATAAAGTATTTGTTATCTTGAGTATAGAAAGTGGAAATTTATTTGATATACGTGAGGATACATTCTTTGCTAAATATTTGAAGGTAAAGGTAGAATCAGTAGTAGGTAAATAAAGAATTAAAAAGTCGATACTTCAATTAAGTATCGACTTTTTTATCATAATTGTTTCACAAATGTGAAGCAATATATAGTTATATGTTAATTTAGTCAGTAAAGTTATCGAAGTAACCCTGTACGAGGATGATAGGAGTTCCCTTATCACCAGAACCGCTTGTAAGGTCACATAATGAACCGATAAGGTCTGTTAGCTGTCTAGGAGTTGTACCCTGTGAAGCCATATTTCCTACTAAGTTATCATTCTTAGTCTTAATGCTATTTGAGATAGCATCCTTTAAAGCTTCGCCAGATAAATCCCTGAAATCATTATCAGCAAGATACTTAAGCTTTAACTCGTTTGGTGTACCTACAAGACCACTTGTAAAAGCAGGAGAAACAACTGGGTCTGCTAATTCCCAAATCTTACCCTGTGGGTCCTTGAAAGCGCCATCGCCGTAAACCATAACTTCTACGTGTTTACCTGTCTCCGCTAAAATTTTAGCCTGAATAGCTTCAACTAAGTCTGTACACTCCTTAGGGAAGAGCTTTATTGTATCTTCTGTAGATTTATTTGAACCAAGAAGACCGTACTTAGCATTGTAACCACTACCGTTTACAGAGCTTGTAAGGATATCGTCAAGGCCACATACAACCTTAGCACCAGCAGCCTTTAAAATTCTCTTAGTTCTAACTCTTGTATGGATATCGCAGTTGATGATGCAATCTGTGTAGTCAAGAATTGTTTTAGCCTGATTAGCAAAGATAACTTCAACCTCAGCGCCAGCTTCCTTGATAATATTTGAATAATATTCAACATAGTCAACGCCAGTAAACTCATGCTTATTCTCGCCGAATAATTCACGATATCTCTCTAGTGTTAATACATCAGAGTATGGGTTAATTCCTGCATCGTCAAGCTGATCGTATGTTAATATGCTGTTACCAACTTCATCACTAGGGTAGCTAAGCATTAATATAATCTTTTTAGCGCCCATTGCAATTCCTCTAAGGCAAATTGCAAAACGATTACGAGAAAGTATTGGGAAAATAACACCAACTGTTTCGCCGCCTAATTTCGCTCTAACATCATCTGCTATGTTCTGTACTGACGCATAATTTCCCTGAGCTCTCGCTACGATAGATTCTGTAATAGCGATAACGTCTCTATCTCTGAGACTAAAGCCTTCGCTTTTTGCTGCGTCTAACACACTTGTAACAGTGATGTCCACTAAATTGTCGCCCTGTCTGATGATTGGACCACGAATTCCTCTTGAAACTGTACCAACTTTTCTTTCCATATTTTTCTACCTTCTATTCTATATAGATTGTATTTTTTTGACAAATCTTCGGGGCTTGTCAAAAAACACAATGATATTATACATATAAATGTGTCATATGGCAATAAAAAATTGCAACGTTTACAGAAAAAGATAAATATGATAATATTTTATCATTAGAGTGAATATGGAAAATGTCAATAAAGATGTACTAGTATTTAATCTAAAGGATGGAAAGGAAGCTTAAGTATGGAAAATGAGTTATTAATCACAGCGGAGAGATTGATAAATACAGTGAATAAATCTACGTGCGCTTTTACAGCTACGCAGACTGCAATAGAGAGATTAAGGCAGGCTGATTTTATGGAATTGGCTATTGAAGAAAAGTGGGACATAGAAAAGGGCGGTAAATATTTTATCAATGTTTACGATTCATCTGTATTTGCATTTAGTGTGGGAAAGGAATTTGAGAGTGGTATGCTAAGAGTAGCTGCTGCTCATACAGATCATCCATGTTTATATATTAAACCATCACCAGAAATGATGACGAAGGAGTATGGGAAATTAAATGTGGAAGTGTACGGTGGTCCCATATTAAATACGTGGTTAGATAGACCACTTTCAGTTGCAGGTAGAGTAGCGTTAAAGAGTGAAAATCCATTTGAACCAAAAACAGAGATTATAGATATTAAAAAGCCTATTTTAACTATTCCAAACCTTGCTATTCATATGAATCGAGAAGTGAATAAGGGAGTGGAGCTTAATCGCCAAAATGATATGGCGCCACTTGCGGTTATATTTGAGGAAGAATTAAATAAGGATAATTTCTTTATGAATTATCTTGCACAATATCTTGACGTAGATATGGAAGAGATATTGGATTTTGAATTGTACGCATATAATGCAGATAAGGGGCAGCTGGTAGGATTAAATGAAGAGATGATATCAGCGCCAAGGCTTGACAATATTACTTCTGTAGTTGCTTGCGTGGAAGGCATTATCAATTCTTCAAGAGACGATGGAATAAATGTAATTGCGCTTTATGATAACGAGGAAATTGGAAGTAGAACTAAGCAGGGAGCGGATTCTAACCTATTTGGATATGTTATAGAAAAATTATATATGGCATTGGGCTACGGAAGAGAAGAGTACCTTGCAGCTACTATGAAGGGATTTTTGTTATCGATAGATGTGGCTCATGCATTACATCCAAATAAAATGGAAAAGTCAGACCCAACAAACCAAAATATGATGAACGGCGGTATCGTCATAAAGAGAGCAAGCTCTCAAACTTATGCTACAGACAGTAAATCTATAGCTATGATAGAGATGATTTGCAAGAATAGTAATATTCCATATCAAAAATATGCCTGTCGTTCTGATGGCACAACGGGTAGCACCCTTGGAACTATTGCCAATAAATATTTGCCAATGCGTGCTATAGATGTGGGTGTGCCTATCTTAGCTATGCATTCAGCAAGGGAGCTTATGGGTGTGAAGGACCAGATGTATATGGAGCAGCTTGTAAAGGCATATTTTGAGGCATAAAATGAAGTGCTAAAAGGACTGTGATAAAGATATTTACTGGGCTTTTTTTATAGCATAATATAAAAACGGAGGGATAAAAGATGAATTTGTACATGAAACAGGAGATATTTACGTGGGGTGATAAATTTTGGATTTATGACCAGCAGGGAAACGGAAAGTATTACGTGGAGGGGGAAGTGTTTAGCTTTGGCAAGAAGCTTCATATGTATGATGTCAATAATCAGGAAGTAGCATATATACAACAAAAGCTATTGTCCTTTTTGCCAAAGTATGAAATATATGATGGAGAAAGCTTAGTTGCAGAAGTGGTTAAGGATTTTACCTTCTTTCATCAAAGATATGAGGTTAATGGACCAGGATGGGTAGTGGAAGGAGATTTCTTCGACCATGAGTATCAAATTATGGACGGTAATGGTGTTATAGCAGCGGTGTCAAAAGAATGGTTTACATTTGGGGATGCATATCAAATTCAGGTGGCCGACCATGTGAAGGAGTCATTTTTGGTAGCTATAGTGCTGGTGATAGATGCATGTATAGATGCACAAAGGAATGATTAAGGTGGGGTGCCACGCAGCGTCAGGATTTCAGTATTATAAAAAACTGTCATATCAAAGTTAATTTTGATATGACAGTTTTTTATTGTTGTAACGATACAAAAAAGATACAACAATTGTTATAATAAAATTAGAGGTGATATTAAGATGAATAAGATTTTAATAGTAGAAGATGAACAGGCAATTGCTGATATGATAAAACTTTGTCTTGGAAAAAACGGATATGTTTGCGAAATAGTAAATGATGGAAGGATTGCATCTGAAAAAATAGAAGAGAAAAGATATGATTTAATATTGCTTGATATTATGTTGCCTGATATTGACGGATATGACTTAATTGAATATATTAAACAGTTTGATATTCCAGTTATTTTCGTTTCAGCAAAAACATCTGTAGCTGACAGAGTAAAGGGATTAAAGCTAGGTGCGGAGGATTATATTTCAAAGCCTTTTGAATTAGAAGAATTATTAGCTCGTATTGAAACAGTTTTGCGCAGATATCATAAAGTTGAAAATATAATAGAAATAGGAAGGATAAAAATTGATACTTTGCAACATATAGTTTTATTGGATGGCAATCCAGTTCCACTGCCCATTAAAGAATATGAATTGCTTTTGTTTTTAGTGAAAAATAAAAATATAGCATTATACCGTGAAACAATATTTGAACAGGTATGGCAGGAAACATATTTGGGCAATACCCGAACAATAGATCTTCATATTCAAAGATTGAAGAAAAAGCTTGATTTGGGCGATGCTATTGAAGCGATATATAAGGTTGGATATAAATTTAAGTGGAGTGATTAAAATGAAATTATCATTTAAGTTTTTTTGTATAGCGTATGTTGTTGTGATGTTATCTACAGGTTTGGGTGGTGCATATATAATTAAAAATATAAATGATACGCTTTGGGATACGCAGGTTGAAAGAGTAAATACGGCTGTTGATTATGCGGCAGATAGTTTTTTGGCTTTTGCAGATGTTTCATATTATGATGAAATATCCGGAGTACAAAAGAACGATGCTATACGACAGATTAAAAATTCATTGGATAGTTTTGTAAGTGAAATTGCGATATATACATCTGAATCCGTCTGTGATATGTATGTAAAGATGTATGAAAATGAATGCGCGTCAACTTTTATAAAAAATGGTGAACAAATTCTAATGGAATCAGTTTGCAAATTGAATACAGGAAAGAAGGATTATTATCTTTTTCTTTATTCGGATTTTACTGATATTCAAAAGCAAAGAGATATGTTTTGGCGTAGATATGGAATAGTTGTAATTTGTATTTCTGCTATAAGTGGATTGTTTTTGGTGATTTTAGCAAAAAAGGTTACCAAACCGCTTAATAAGTTAACAAAGGTAGCAGATGAAATTGCACTTGGTAACTATGGAAAACGAGTAGAGATTGACAGTTGCGATTATGAAATATCTGCTTTATCAGAAAGCGTTAATTCTATGTCACTTGCCATTGAACAAAAGATAAAAGAAATTCGGGATGAATTGGAAAAGCGTAATATATTTGTTGCGGATTTTACTCATGAAATGAAAACGCCCATGACAGCTATTATAGGATATGCGCAGATGTTACGCTCTTATGATTTAGACAAATTAGAAAAAGAGCAAGCAGCACAGGCTATATACAATGAAGGGAAAAGGCTTGAGATGTTATCTTTACAGCTTCTTGAACTATATGTGTATCAGAATGAGAATGTAGTCATGGAGGATGTAAATCTGCTTGAGATAGGAGAACAATTAAAGACAACGTTTAAATATCTTTCTGAAAAATATGATGTAAATTATTCTGTTGAATTTCACAATGAAATAGTATCTGCTAATAGCGTATTGCTTTTATCATTACTTTACAATTTAGGAGATAATGCATTCAAAGCCTCTGAAACAGGAAAAAGAGTTAAGATTTATAGTGAAGTAACGCCTGATAATATACAAATACATATTGAAGATGAAGGTAGAGGCATCGCTAAGGAAAATATAAAATTTATAACAGAACCATTTTATCGGGAGGATAAATCACGTTCAAGGAAGCTAGGAGGGGCTGGACTTGGGTTGGCGCTTTGCAAGGAAATTGCAAGGATTCATAACACAGAGCTTGTTTTTAATAGCGAAAAAAATAAAGGAACAAGGGTTTCATTCATTCTCTCAAAAGGAGGTGCTAGAAAATGAAAACATTAAAGAAAATTAGCATCTTAGCGCTATTAGTTATTCTAACTTTGGGTGTTGTTTTTGTACCACGACTAATCAGTGGACAAAGGGAAAATAATATTTTAAACAAAACGGTTTATCGCAATTACAAGGCGGCTAATAGACCGAAATTAACAAGTGAAGAGGTTGCACGTTATTATTGCAATGGTGAGATAGGGATAATGGATAATCCGTTGTCGGTTAATAATGATAATAGTGATGTGGAAACTGTACGGGCTGATGTTATTGATTTGATAGAAATGTTATTTGGAGAGGGGGATTTTGTATATGATTTTTTTAAGGAAAACATGGCAAATGGAAATATAAGTTATTGGCGTAATAGTAGTTTGGTTAAAATTAATAATCAACCTATCGCACTTAAATTTGTGAACTGTGGTATAAAAAGAGAGAACGTGGTATTTGAAATACACTATGAAGAAAAAACAAAAACGATAGTTAATGTTATAACTTATGTGCATATAAATATATTTAATAACATAGAAGATATGGAATATTATACTGAAAATGTTAATATGCGTATTAATAGTTATTTTGATGAGCAATTATGCTTGAGTAGCGATGAATATAGTACTTCAGTAAAATATCCATTAGCAACAGAAGTAGAAGAAAATGAGCAGGGGGAGTATATTATTATTCAAGGCAAGTTAGTGCAACATGGAGAGAAGGTTATAGATAAATAAAAGAATATAGGTTATTAAATGTACATTTATGATACAAATTGATACAAATTCGATACAAGCCTCCTTTATGATTTGATTTATAAATTATAAAGGAGGCTTAATCAATGAGAAAAATGATTAGCGTATGTATGACAGTTTTTTTTGTGACAATTACAATAATAGGTTGTTTTCCTAAGCCGCAAGATAAATATGATAAAGGTTATTCTTCAAATAACGAGCCTAATGGAAACGAAGAAAGAGATGTAAGCGAGTTTCCAATATATATTGATGATAGGGATTTAGAGAAACTTACATTTAATGCTGAAGTAAAAATGCCTACGTCTTTTAATATTAATCAAAAGCTATCTATAGCATCAGCAGAACCTAGAAGTTGGAACAGAGAAAATATTGTTTCCGAAATTTCAAATGGACGTCAGGTAGTGAATGAATTTTCTGGGGAAAATTCAGGTCCAGATGATTGCTATTATAGTTATATTTTTGATGATAATTCCACTTTAAGCTTCAGTTTGGGATTTGTATATTATTACACTGAAATGGAGGTAAAATATAACTACAATTTTTATTTTGATAGTTATGAATTTTATAAAAATGATGAAATATTTGATGAAATGTTTAGTACTGAGGATATAGAAGGAATTAAAAAAAATGATGCTTTAGATAATGCAAGTAAAGTTATTTCTTTGCTTGATATTGGAGATATTCTTGGTGAACCAAAAATTTATTCTATGGATGCTGTATCAATAAATCGATTACAAGATGAATGGGATGTAAGGGATAAGCATGGTGAAAAAGCCATAAGATGGACTAATGATCAGGACGCATATCTTTTGCTATACCCTGTTTGTTACCAAGGTATTCCATCATCAAATATGAATGCTACTGGTGAAAATGAGATTATATCATCATCTTCGGTATATTTTGTTTATGGTAGAAAAGGTATGATTACATTTAATGTTTCGGGTATATTTGATATAAAAAATACAGTTCAGGAATCATTGGTATATTCTCCATTGGATGTAGTTCAAAACATTAAGAATTATTATGAAAATATTATTTTGGATACAGAAATTTTTGTTAATCGCATTAAGTTAGTGTATGTAATAAGAAATGATTTAGAGACTATTACAGAGTGGACAGTTGAGCCAGTTTGGCTTGTTGAAGGCAAGTATACTGATTCGGCATATGGTGGTAAGGACGGAAGAGAAGGAAAGGATAGCATAGTAGAACGCCCTTATACAATATTAATCAGTGCTGTAAGTGGTAAGCTTTTCCAAATGCTGGCAATTGGAGGATAAAGTAATGAGGAACATATTTATTGCTAATTTAAAGAGGGCGTTTATATCAAAGTGGTATATTATATCTATTATTACCACTGTGATAATGAGTTATATCAGTTCTCGTGAATATCTTGATGGATCAAATTCAGTGTATGTGATTGATTTGATGCTTCATTTGGGTATGTTTAAAAAGGTAATAGTTTTCTTTGCAGCGATTCCTTTTGTGACTACATATTGTCAAGATTATAATTCGGGTTATGTAAAATCGGTTATTGTGCGTAGCGGTGAAAGAAAATATGCTTGGTCAAATATTGTTGCATGTGCCTTATCTGGATTTACAGCAGTTTTTGTAGGAATGATTGCTTATTTTTGTATTATTTCATACTTTTATCAGCCACAATCATATGAAATAGGAGGAATTTATGGCGGGATAGCCTTAAATAGGCCCTGTGTTTTTGTGTTAATTATTGTTAGCGTATTCGCATTATATAGTGCTATGTGGACCGTTATAGGAATGACACTATCGTCTATTTTACCAGATTATTATGTTGCAATTGGAACACCATTAATTTTTGGTTATATTTTAGAAGAATTGACAGCTGGTTTGCCAACATATTTTAATTTGTATAGTTTAAGTCATAATTTAGCTGTCTTTGAGGATAATGCTTTATTAAATTACTTATACACCATAGGTGTGTTTATTTTAATTATGGTTGTATCAGGATGTGTATTTTCTCATTTTGTAAAAAGGAGGAGTAGAAATGAAATGGTTTAAGTCAGTTATTTTTATTGCTTTGCAGAATTTTCGAAAATGGAGGTATGACTGTCGAATATGGATAGCTCTAATTATGGTGTTAATTTTTATTCATTCTACAACAAAAGGGCTTTCTGATATTTGTAGCTATACTGGTGTGCAATCAGCACCGTGGATATTTCCATTTTTATATATGCCATTTTATAGCAAAATGTTGTTTTTCTTTCCTTTAGTTTTGATTTTTAGTAATGCACCGTTTGTTGATAAAAATCAACTATATGTATTAATCAGAGCTGGTAAAAGTAAATGGTGTATTGGGCAGACTTTATATATTATTGCTGCATCTGCTTTGTATTTCATTTTTATTATGGCGTTTTCCATTGTTTTGAATTTTGATTGTATAGAGTTTACGGGAGAATGGGGCAAGTTACTTAATACACTTGCTAATACAGATATGAATTTTAAATTTCAGTTAGATTTTGATGTTGAAAAAGATGTAATTAATATGTTTACACCTATGGGGGCTATGTGGTTTACTTTTTTACATTCTTGGATTTCGGGAGTGATATTAGGTTTTGCAATGTTCTTATTTAATATGAAAATAAGAGGAGGAGGAACCCTTTTGGCATCTTTTATGGTTGTGTTTAGTGCAGTTGCAGCAAAGAATATTTCGTTAACGAAAATGTCTCCTGTGTCGTGGAGTACATTGAACTATATACAATTACAAAACAATGATAGACTGCCAAGTTATGGTTATGTGGCAACTAGCTATGCAGTCTTGCTTTTTGTATTGTTTTTGATGATTTTATTATCAATAAAAAAATATAATTTTGATCAAGAAATAAAAAAATAGTGGAGGTGGCATTATTATGTGTGTTGCAATTAAAATTGAAAATGTTAGTAAATCATTTAGAGAAGCAGTTGTTCTTTCAAATGTAAATATTGAGTTTGAGAAAGGAAAAGTTCATGGACTGATAGGTAGAAATGGAAGTGGAAAAACCATGCTTATGAAGTGTATTTGCGGATTTGTACCTATATCACAGGGTCAAATTATAATAAATGGAAAAAGATTGAAAAAAGATTTTGATATGCCTAAAAGCATTGGTGTAATTATAGAAACGCCTGGTTTTTTACCAGCGTATACTGCATATAAAAATCTGAAGTTTTTAGCAGATATACAGGGTAAAATATCAAAACAGGAAATTTTTGATGCAATCAGTAGAGTCGGGCTTGACCCAAAGAGTAAAAAGCGAGTAGGAAAATATTCTCTTGGTATGCGTCAGCGTCTTGGACTAGCACAGGCTATTATGGAGGATCCAGATATTCTCATCTTAGATGAACCTATGAATGGTTTGGACAAGGAGGGTGTGGCAGATATGAGAAAGTATTTGTTGGACTTGAAGGCTAGTGGAAAGACGATTTTGATAGCGTCACATTCTGCGGAAGATATTGATGTGATGTGTGATACAGTTCATGAAATGGATAAGGGTCTGTTGAAAACATTGAGAGTGGGGAAATTGTGATTAATAATTAAAAAATTAAAGGGGAGAAAGAAAAATGAGTTTGAATTTATTGAATAATGGTCTATTACTAAACTAAAATGACAAAAATATAAACTTGACAAGGATGAAATTTTGATGTATTATTAGTTTAAAATAACGACAGAATGGTTTGTATAAAAGCTAAAATGAAAATAAAATGAACGGAGGTGTAATATGAACCTATATTTTGAACTGTTAAAAAAACCAGTTTTTAATATGAATGATGTAAATAGATTTTATAATAATATGGATAGTTCTCGTTCTGCGATTAAGAGATTAATGAAAGATGGAATGGTGGCAAAGATTCGTAATAATATGTATACCTGCATTAGTGGAGAGACTGGAGCCCCAGTTGCAAATCGTTTCCAGATAGCCAGTCATATTACACCAACATCATACGTGTCTCATCATACAGCTATGGAGTATTATGGAATTACGGATCAGGTCTATTATGATGTGTATGTATCTTCTGAGACGAGCTTTCGTGATTTTACATTTGATGGATATACGTATTGTTTTGTAGCATCGAAAAGTTTAGAAGGTATTGATAAACCAGCTTATAGTGGCGGTGTTGTAGTAACCAACTTGGAACGTACTATTGTAGACAGTATCAAGGATATGAATAAGATTTCTGGTATTGAGGAGGTTGCACAAAATATTGAGAGCATACACCGAATGCAGGAGAATAGATTACTTAAGTATTTGGAACTTTATCAAAATCAATTTTTGTATCAGAAGATGGGATATCTGTTATGGCAGCATAAGGAACAAATGGGTCTGTCAGATTCTTTTTTTGAAAAGTGTAAGAAAGAAATTGGCAAAAGTAAGCGTTATCTTACATCTGATAAAAATGGTGGATGCTATAATGACACTTGGAAATTGGTGGTGCCAGATGACTTACAAAATATGAAAAATGGAGTGATGCTGGATGCCGATATATAATAAAGTAGAGATTGGACGTGTTGCACAGCGGTATGGATTTGTAAGGGATACCTTTGAAAAGGTATTGCGATTGAAGGAAATATTTCATTATCTGAATGAAGAAGAATATCTCAGAGAACATTTGCTTTTAAAAGGCGGGACCGCTATTAATTTGACCATATTTAATCTGCCACGTTTGTCAGTGGATATAGACATAGATTATACACCAAATGATGCAAAGGAATATATGCTAAAAGCTAGGGAGAAGATTAGTGCAATTATTATGGAATATATGGAATCAGAAGGATATCAGCTTTCTATAAGTTCTAGATTTACACACAGTTTAGATGCTTTTTATTATCAATATCAAAATGTTGGTGGAAATAGAGATATGATTAAGATAGAAATAAATTATTCTTTACGTGCACATATTTTAGAGCCAGTACGAAGAAAAATTCTTCCAGAAGTGTTTGATGATAGTATGAAAGTTAGTATGGTAGCGCCCATGGAAATTTTTGCAGCAAAAGGAAACGCACTAATTAGTAGAGCTGCTGCAAGAGACCTGTATGACTGGGGAAATCTGATTACCGCAAACTTGTTTAAAGATGAAAGAGATATGTTTCGTAAATGCTTTATATTTTATGCAACAATTTCTTCTGAGAATGTGAATCGATATTTTGATACATCAGCCATTGATTCCTTGACGTTTGATAAGATACGAAGAGATTTATTTCCTGTATTAAGTAAGAAAGATAATTTTAAGTTGGATGAAATTAAACAACAATCAAAAGATTATATTTCAGAATTGATGCAGCTTACAGAGCGAGAACAAGAGTATATGGAGCGTTTTATCGTAAAAGAGTATGTTCCAGAATTATTATTTGATAATAAAGATATTGTAGAAAGGATTAAGGAGCATCCGATGGCAATATGGAAATGTCATAAGTACATAAAATAACCTCCATCAGAGAGACAAACTCTCCGCTGGAGGTGTATTTATGCACCTATGTGCGTGGCTCATTTAATTCGCGTTTGAGTTTGACTGTACTTCCTGTAACTTCATGGCACGAACCTTAAGTGGAAGTCCGAATAATGTAATGAAGCCTGAAGCATCATTGTGGTCATATAAATCACCTGTTGTAAAGCTTGCAAGTGATTCATTGTAAAGAGAATATGGAGAAGTAGTACCAGCCTTAATGATGTTACCCTTGTAAAGCTTCATCTTAACTTCACCTGTTACATATTCCTGTGTAGATGTTACGAATGCCTGAATAGCCTCGCGGAGTGGTGTGAACCACTTTCCTTCGTAAACGATCTGAGAGAACTTATTTCCCATATCTTTCTTTGTTTCCATTGTAGCTCTGTCGTGAACTAATTCCTCAAGCTGCTTGTGAGCCTCTAAAAGAATTGTTCCACCTGGAGTTTCGTATACACCACGAGACTTCATACCAACTACACGGTTTTCTACGATATCGATAATACCGATACCATGCTTACCACCAAGCTTATTTAACTCAGCGATGATTTCAGCAACCTTCATTGATTTTCCATTTAATTTAGTAGGAACACCCTTTTCAAAGTTTAATGTAATATATTCACCCTGGTCTGGAGCTTTTTCAGGAGATACACCTAATACTAATAAGTGATCGTAGTTTGGCTCATTTGCTGGGTCCTCAAGCTCAAGACCTTCGTGGCTAATGTGCCATAAGTTACGGTCACGGCTGTAGCTTGAATCTGTGCCAAATGGAAGGTCAATTCCGTGCTGCTTACAGTATTCGATTTCTGCTTCTCTTGAATCCATCTTCCAGAGGTCATTCATTCTCCAAGGAGCGATAATCTTAATATCTGGAGCTAAGGCCTTGATACCAAGCTCAAAACGAATCTGGTCATTACCCTTACCTGTAGCACCGTGACAGATAGCAACAGCACCTTCCTTACGAGCGATTTCTACAAGTCTCTTAGCGATAACAGGACGAGCCATAGAAGTACCAAGTAAGTACTTATTCTCATATACGGCACCTGCTTGAACGCAAGGCATAATATAGTCCTCTGCGAATTCGTCAACGATATTCTCTATGTATAATTTTGAAGCACCTGAAAGCTTTGCTCTCTCATCAAGGCCATCTAATTCATTTCCCTGACCACAATCGATACAGCAGCAGATAACTTCATAATCAAAATTTTCCTTTAACCATGGAATAATGGCAGTAGTGTCAAGACCACCTGAGTAAGCTAAAACAACTTTTTCTTTCATGACATATTCCTCCTAAAATGTAATATTATGCAATAAAATGAATAAAAATTCATAAATTATGCATAAAATCTTGTTGTTATTAAAACTAGAATAAATATACTAAAGAATTTATGAATATGCAAGAGTTTTTTCGAATTTGTTAAGAAAGTTATTGACAAAATGCAGTTAAGACAATGTTGGTATAAGATTTATATATAATAAAGAAGAAAAGATTATAGGAAAAAAGATGCATATGAAGAATAATTGAAAAAAGTACTTGCATACTATGCAGAAGATATGTATAATTATGTAATAGTTTGGAGGAAACGTATGTCCAAGCCGAAGGCTTAGGACTGAGGTAGAGGCTCCAAGCATATGATAAATTTCCACGGAGGAACCGATTATGAAAACAAAGATTTTTATTGATGGAAGTGAAGGAACAACAGGACTTCGTATTCATGAACGTTTTCAGGGACGTGATGATATAGAATTATTAAAAATTGATCCTGAGTTAAGAAAGGATCCAAATGAAAGAAAGAGATTAATAAATGAATCAGATATTACATTTTTATGTTTGCCTGATGCAGCAGCAAAGGAATCTGTATCATTGGTAGAAAATGAGAATGTAGTAATTATCGATACATCTACAGCTCATCGTACAGAGGATGGTTGGTCTTACGGATTTCCAGAGTTGTCTGAAGCTCATAAGGAAAATATTATTAAGGGAAAGAGAATTGCAGTTCCAGGCTGTTACGCTACAGGATTTATTTCTTTAGTATATCCATTGATTGCCTCAGGAATAATGCCTAAGGATTATCCGGTTAATTGCTTTGGTATTTCAGGATATAGTGGAGCTGGTAAGAAGGCTATTGCGGTATATGAAGGAGATGAGAAGCCTGTAGAACACAATTCTGGAAGAATATATGCTCTTACACAGCAGCATAAGCATTTAAAGGAAATGCAAAAGATTACAGGATTGACAAGAACACCTCTATTCACACCTATTATTGATGATTATTATAGCGGAATGGTTGTTTCTATTCAGATTTATACAGATATGTTAAATAAGAAGGAAACAGTAGAAAGCTTAATTGATTTCTATAGCGATTATTACAAGAATCAGCCATTTATAAAGGTTGCGGCAGCTGATGATGAAGTGGCAGCTAGTGGATTTATTGCTGGAAATGGAATGTCTGGCTGGGATGGACTGAAGATTTATGTTACTGGTAATGAAGATAGAATAGTTATCTCATCACAGTTTGATAACCTTGGAAAAGGAGCTTCAGGTGCAGCGGTAGAATGTATGAATCTTGTACTTGGCTGTGAAGCTACAAAGGGACTTGAGATATAAGATTGTAAAAGTATGAAACAATTAACAGAAATTTATATTTGTAAATATGAATTCAATTATTTGAAAAAATGAATTGGTACATATGGATTCAATGCTTTTGAGAAAATGAATTGGTACATATGGATTCAATGCTTTTGAGAAAATGAATAGATAGGAGAGATGTCTTATGAAGCAGATAAACGGCGGCGTGACAGCTGCAGCGGGCTTTAGTGCAACAGGTCTTGCAGTTGGAATAAAGAAGAAAAGTGAAAAGAAGGATATGGCTCTTGTATATAGCAAGGTGCCTTGTAAGGTGGCGGGAACATTTACAAAGAATGTAGTGAAGGCTGCTTGCGTTAAATATGATATGGACGTAGTGGAGAATAGCCCATTTGTTCAGGCAGTTGTAGTTAATAGTGGCATAGCAAATGCATGTACAGGTGCATTAGGATATGAATATTGTGGACTTACAGCGAAGGCTACAGGTGAGGCGTTAAATATTCCAGAGTCAGCAGTTTTAGTAGGTTCCACAGGTGTTATCGGTGCACAGCTTCCTATTGATAAGATTACAGAGGGTGTGAAGCTTATGGCTCCACTTCTCGGTGAGACAGTGGAAGATGGTACATTGGCAGCAGAGGCTATCATGACAACAGATACTATTTCTAAGGAAATAGCATTTGAAGTTGAGATTGGCGGAAAGACAGTGACAGTTGGAGGTATGTGTAAGGGTTCAGGAATGATTCATCCAAATATGTGCACAATGCTTGCATTTATCACTACTGACGTAAACATTTCTAAGGAAATGCTCACAAAGGCTGTTAAGGCAAATGTAGAAGATACATTTAATATGGTATCAGTGGACAGAGATACTTCTACAAATGACACAATGCTTGTACTTGCAAATGGTCTTGCAGGCAATGAGGAAATCACAGAGGAGAACGAAGATTTCAAGAAGTTCTCAGATGCATTACTTGCAGTTAATACATATCTTGCAAAGAAAATGGCAGGAGATGGCGAAGGTGCCACAGCTCTTTTTGAGGTAGTGGTTGAGGGTGCTGAAACTAAAGCACAGGCGGTAACTATTGCAAAATCTGTAGTTACTTCAAATCTTGTTAAGACTGCTATCGCAGGCCATGATGCTAACTGGGGAAGAATCCTTTGTGCAATGGGATACTCAGGAGCACAGTTTGACCCTGAAAAGGTAGATTTATACTTTAAGAGCAGTGCAGGTGAATTGAAAATTGTTGAAGATAGTGTTTCAACTGGCTATAGCGAAGAGAAGGCGACTGAGATTTTATCACAGCCAGAGATTACAGCACTTATTGACATTAAAATGGGTGATGCTAAAGCTACAGCATGGGGTTGTGATTTAACACATGAATACATTAGCATTAATGCGGATTATAGAAGCTAGTGCATTATTTATTTAGAAAAGGATGTATTAGTTGAAAAAAATAAATTATATAGATATAATGGCATTGGATTTTGAAAAATAAGGCAGACTTGTCTGCTTATATCTTTTAAAAAATTGCCGAAGGATAAGGAGAATGAAATCATGACAGATAAGGAAATGGAAGCAATACAGTTTAAAGCAAATGTCTTAATAGAAGCATTGCCATATATTCAGCATTTTAATAGAAAGATTATCGTAGTTAAGTATGGCGGAAGTGCTATGGTTGACGAGGAGCTTAAGAAAAATGTTATCAAGGATGTGACACTTTTAAAGCTTGTTGGATTTAAGCCTATTATCGTTCACGGCGGTGGCAAGGAAATCAGCAAGTGGGTAGAGCGTTCAGGCATGGAGCCAAAGTTTATCAATGGCCTTCGTGTAACTGATGAAGAAACTATGGAGATTGCGGAGATGGTTCTTGGTAAGGTAGGAAAGCAGCTCGTTTCCTTAGTTGAGGAATTAGGTGTTAAGGCTATTTCAATAAGCGGTAAAGATGGTGCGATGCTTACATGCAGTAAGAAATATTCAAATGGCGAGGATATCGGCTACGTAGGTGAAGTTGACAAGGTTGACCCTAAGATTTTATTTGATTTAATCGAGAATGACTATCTTCCAATTATAAGCCCTATCGGACTTGGTGAAGATTATCACTCATATAACATTAATGCAGATGATGCAGCATGCGCAATCGCCAGAGCAGTTCAGGCAGAAAAGCTTGCATTTTTAACAGACATTGAAGGTGTATACAGAGATCCTAAGGATTCTTCAACACTTATTTCAGAACTTACAACAAGCGCTGCCAGAGAGCTTCTTGCAGGCGGAACAGTTGGTGGCGGTATGCTTCCAAAGATTAATAATTGTATAGATGCTGTTGAAAATGGCGTTTCAAAGGTGCATATTCTTGATGGTCGTATACTACATTGCTTGCTTCTTGAAATCTTTACAAATAAAGGTATCGGAACAGCGATTTTGAAGGATTAATATATGTTATAAAAAGTTAAAAGTACTTATAGTGCTTTTAACTTTTTTGATTTATATTAATATATAAAAATGGATTTTAAAGAAAGTTTACAGTAAATAATTTATAATGTAATATTAATTTATAAATTATATGTAGAAAGAAAACGAATTGAAGAAGGGTTGGAAACATTTGCAGAATGTAATGGAATAAAATTGAGAGGAGTATATGATGATTCTAAATATAATAGAAAAAATGTATCTAGATATATTAAAAATGGACTAATTAATAATAAGCCAGTAGCTATGCTTATAGGTGTTAATTCAGAGTTAGATAATACAGTGCTTAAAGTATCTACTTGGGGTGGATATGCCTATTTAGATTTGGATTCATTTATAGATGGAGAATATATTTATGAATGTTTAATGTATTTTGAATAGAAGAGTAAACTAGGTAATTAAATATGATAAAGAGGTGTATATAAAGTGTTCCGTATAAATCTATTTATAATAATTATTGTACTTATGTGTCTTGCGTTGGTTTTGCTGATACTTTATTATGTAAATAATAAAATTAAAAGACCTATAATGGACGAGGATAAGAAAAATAAAAAAAGTAAGTTATTAGCAATGTTATTGATTATATTAACATTTATTTTGATATGTTCAATAGCAAAATATATTACTAACAAAACACTATATCAATTTGAAACAGAGTTTCAGGAGAAATTTGATAATTTTAGAAAAATAGATATATCTGGATATGGACCTCATTGCTATATTAATATTTATGTAGATGAAGAAAAAAGCAAATTTGAAGATATTGAACCCATAT
Source organism: Lachnospiraceae bacterium (assembly GCA_017412055.1). Lineage (GTDB taxonomy): Bacteria > Bacillota > Clostridia > Lachnospirales > Lachnospiraceae > SVEL01. The sequence continues at coordinate 26,406 of JAFQOW010000009.1, forward strand.
TTATAAGTATGATGATAGAAGTGCAAGAAAAAGATATGTATGATTATATAAAAAAAGAACAAAGTAAAAATACTAATGGCGAATTAGTTTTTTTACATATATGTTTCTATACATCAAATAAAAGAGGAACAGTAAGTGTTTATGAATTTTCTAGCAAAAAGGATTTTGAAGAGTGGAAATTAGAAGAGGATAGTTCAAAGAATTATAATGTTTTAGATTATATTAATAAGTGATTTTTTAAAGCTAAAATTTATTAAAACACAAAAAGAAAGCATATTAATAGGATTAATATTCTTGGATTAATATGCTTTCTGTTTTTGCTATTGATTAATTTTTATTTTCAAGCTATAATAAAGGAGTAAATTTGTCAGTGAAATCCGTTGATAATCTGTAAATTCAGCATGTCGATAGGGTTCTATTTTTATGAGCATTTCTAAGAAAAATCAGTATATTATAGTGTGGGTGTTAAAATATCTAAGTATTTTATTTTTGGTACTAGCGTTAGGTATTTTGTATAGCTGTCAGAGAGAGGATGGCGGAGAGAGTATAAAGGTTGAGGTGTCTGGAGATGATGGTGGATTGAATGGTTCAGGTGGTTCGGATAATTCAGGTGATTCAGGTGGTTCGGATGGTTCAGGTAATTCAGGTGGTTCGAATAATTTGGATGATTCAGATAATTTGGGAAGTTTGGAGAATACAGATGGTTTGGAGAATCCAGACGGTTCAGAAAATCCCAATGGTTCAGGCAATTTAGATGATAATAGGAAATTCATATGTGTTCACATAGCGGGTTTTGTGGTAAACCCAGGTGTTTATAATGTGGCGGAGGGTGCACGTATTTATGAGATTGTGCGCTTGGCTGGTGGTTTTTTACCCGAGGCAGATGAAAGTTATCTTAATCTGGCGTCGGTTGTTTTTGATGGCCAAAAAATTATGGTTTTATCAAAGGAGGAAGCTAAAACAGCAAAGCCTTTCGTAAGTCAGATAGACAAAGAGACAGAGAAAAAGCTTATTAATATTAATACGGCTACTAAAGAAGAACTTATGCAATTGTCAGGTATTGGCGAAAGCCGTGCTCTTAGTATAATTTCCTATAGGGAAAAGAACGGAGATTTTAAGAAAATCGAAGATATTATGAAGATACCAGGGATTAAAGAGGCGGCATTTGAAAAAATTAAAGATTATATTTGCGTGGACTAGGGGGTGTTATTATTTTTAAAAGACCTCTAGTTTTGATGTGTTTTTTTATGATATCAGGTATATTAGCTGCCTTTTTAGGCGTAGCATATGTTGTCCTAATACCCGTGATATGGTTGTTTTTCATAATTTTAGTATGGGTTGCAGGAAATAGTCGCAGCCTATTTGTTATGAGGAAATTTGAAATTATAATTTTGCTACTTTGTTTTTTATTATATGGTGTGGGCGTTTATAGGAATTGCACCGTGACAAAGATTTATGAGAAGTATGATAGACAATTAAAGATGATACAGTTGGAAACGAAGGATTTATCATATAAGGTAGATGGGAAAATAATTGAAATTAAGAAAAATTCATATGGATATACGATTACTTTAGAATTAAAGGAAGGGCTTGTGTATGTGTATGCAGATAGTAAGTTGAACGGCTTGTTGACGGAAGATTGTGATGAGAAAAAAATGACTGATGAATTATTTGTCGCACATTTGTATGGAAGAAATATTATTGTGTTCGGTGAAATTATACCTATGGAGTATGCAAGAAATTTTGGGAATTATGACGAGTATAAGGTTTTGCGTTCTAAAGGTGTGCTGTATAAAATGAGCGCAGATAATATGTATTTATCAGCAGATGAAGATGGTAGTAATTATTGTGATATAAGTGATGTTGAAAAAAGTGATATTGATACAAGTGATGTTGAAATAAGTGATATTGATACGAGTGATGCTGATACAAGTGGTATTGCTACAAGCGATATCAGTGGGAAATTAACAGTTAGTGGTCATATTTATAAAATAAAAAAATATTTAAGAAGTATTTTAAAAGAAATCACTCCTGAGAAGGAATACGGAATATTGGAGGCAATGGTTTTAGGTGATAATACAGAGCTTGATAAAGATATTAAGGAATTATATAGCTTAAGTGGTATCAGTCATATTATGGCTATTTCTGGACTTCATATTTCTTTGATTGGTATGGGATTGTATAGAATTCTCCGAAAGAAGATGAGGTATGTATCGTCAGCAACTATCTCTTTAGGAATTATGTCATTATTTCTGGTATTTATTGGAAATCCTATCTCGGCTACCAGAGCAGTGATTATGTTTTTTATTCACATATTTGCAGACTTGTTTGGGAGAAAGTATGATGTTTTATCTGGACTAAGCATGGCAGCAATATTTATATTGATGGAGAACCCTTATTATTTGTTAAATGCGTCATTTCAATTGTCATTTATGGCTATAATTGCGGTCAGTGTGAGTGCGCCAGTTATAACAAACTTGTTTTTGGGAGATGGAGAGGAAATAGAAGTGAGAAATGTGAGGGGTGTGGAAGATTCGAGGGGCGTGAAAGATTCGAGGGGCGTGGAAGATTCGAGGGGTGTCGGAAATGTTAGAGCTGTGGGAGATGTGCTAACTAAGTTTATGCATCATATTGGTTTATATATAGCAAAAATTTTTTTATTTAATGTTGCGGTGACTATTTCATTGATGCCCCTTAATGCATATCTTTTTTGTAGACATTCTACATATTCACCGTTGATTAATATGATTGTCGTGCCTCTTGTGGGATTAGTACTTGGTATGACATTACTTGGAATATTCCTAGCAATTTTTATTCCTGAAATAGGAGCATTTTGCGTTGGAACAGGAGTGTATTTATTAAGATTTTTTACGTGGTTAAGTGAGAAAATTGTGATGTTGCCATATGCAAATGTTATCACAGGCAAGCCTAGTTTGATGGAGGTTGTATTATGCTATGTATTGCTGGTGGTAGTATTGTTACTTGCAAGGAATGTGGTTAAAGCTAGAAAGAATACTGTTGGAGTAAGAAAGGATGTGGCTGGCGTTAAAGAAGATATTTTAGTAAATGAAGAAGATATTTTGGGAAATGAACAAGATATTTTGGGAAATGAACAAGATATTTTGGGAAATGAACAAGATATTTTGGTGAATATAGAAGATATTTTGGTCGTTAGAAAGGATGTGGCTGGCGTTAAAAAGGATATTGTTAGAGTTGAAAAGGATATCGCTAGAACTCAGGGGCGATTAAAAGAGAATAGTAAAACTATTAAAATTAGTTTGAAGTATGTGGAGATATTTTTATTATTAAGTATCATTGTTTTTATTGTTTTTAGGAATAAATTCGATAGATTTTCTTTGTGTTTTCTAGATGTGGGACAAGGTGCTTGTATTTATATAAGAAGTGAGTCAGGCAATGATTATATTATAGATGGTGGCAGTAGTGATGAAAAAGGTGTGGGTGAATATATAATAGAGGCCTTCTTAGAGGCAAGGGGAGTGGAAAAGCTTGAATATGTATTTGTAACTCATTGTGATACAGACCATATTTCAGGAATTGTAGAGCTTATAGAGGGAAGAAATATTGTTATTGATAATTTAGTGTTACCAGATATTTCTATTGACGCGAGAGATGAAAAATATCTTAAGCTAGTTGAATTGGCTAAGATGCAAGAGATTGAAGTTTTATATATGAAAGGAGGGGATAAGTTAAAGGATGGTGAAATGATTTTTAGATGTTTGAATCCTACAGGTGATATTTCTAATATTAATGATTCATCGTTAGTTTTTTTCATGGAATATAAGGAACTTGCTGCTGTATTTACAGGAGATATTGGCAAGGAAGTAGAAAAGGAGCTTCTTAGTGATTTGAAGATTATGATGATTGAAGGATGTGATGGGAAGTATGAGATTGGTGGTGATAAAAATGAGAGTAGTGCAAGGGGAGCTGGTATAAGTAATAAAGGTGAAAGTAATGTGCGTGATGAAAAGCTTGAAGGTAGTGTAAGTACTAAAAGGAATAGAAAATATAGATTTGTGGTTTATGATGTAGCGCATCATGGGTCAGCTAATTCTAATTCAGTAGAATTTGTTAATTTGATAAAACCAAATATTTCAGTGATTTCTTGCGGAAGGGATAATTCATATGGTCATCCTGCCGAGGAGGTATTAGAGTGCTTGAAAGATGTGGGAAGTGAAATATGGTGCACTTTTGTAAGTGGACAGATTGAAATTTATGAAGAAGAGGAGGGAATGAAGATAAAAGGCTTTGTGGATGAATAGGGGAAGTGTGAACGTGGTGTGGCCACGAGGAAGCTAACCCGAGCAAGAAGAGGAAAAAGAAGAAAGCTCTGGAAAGAGAAAATGTAACACGAGGAAGCTAACCCGAGTAAGAAGAGGAAAAAGAAGAAAGCTCTGGAAAGAGAAAATGAGGCACGAGGAAGCTAACCCGAGTAAGAAGAGGAAAAAGAAGAAAGCTCTGGAAAGAGAAAATGAGACACGAGGAAGCTAACCCGAGCAAGAAGAGGAAAAAGAAGAAAGCTCTGGAAAGAGAAAATGTAACACGAGGAAGTTAACCCGAGCAAGAAGAGGAAAAAGAAGAAAGCTCTGGAAAGAGAAAATGAGGCACGAGGAAGCTAACCCGAGTAAGAAGAGGAAAAAGAAGAAAGCTCTGGAAAGAGAAAATGAGGTACGAGGAAGTTAACCCGAGTAAGAAGAGAAAAAAGAAGAAAGCTCTGGAAAAGAAGAAAAATATGGAGGATATAATAAGATGAATAAAATAATAGTAATGCTAGAACAAGAATATAGTAATTTATGTAAGTTTGTTGCTAAATTAGAATCAAATAGTAAAAATAAGCCAGAAGGTTATTTACGAATTAATAAAAATAAGTCTAATTATGAGTATTATTTTGTTGAAGGGAAAAAGAAGACAAATAATCACAATGGTAGATACATGAAAAAAGATGAATTGCCTCTTATCAAGGCTATAGCGCAAAGAGATTACGACGACATAGCACTAAGAAAAGCCAAGGAGCGTAAAAAGTGTATTGAAACTTTTATTAATAAGTATTCAAAAAACGATTTAAAGGAATTATATAATAAGACTCATCCGCAGCGTAGGCTTTTGATAGAAACAGATATAATATCAGATGAAGAATATGTTAGACGCTGGCTAGCAGTGGAATATAAAGGAAAAGGTGGAATAGAAGAAGATATAATAACTGAGAGAGGTGAATGTGTACGTTCTAAATCAGAAAAAATCATAGCAGACAAGCTATATATGTTAGGGATACCATATAGATATGAATATCCTCTTGAGTTAGAAAATGGTAAGCGTGTATATCCGGATTTTACATTGTTGAAAATGCCTGATAGAAAAGAAATATATTTTGAGCATTTTGGAATGATTGATGATGAAGAGTATTTTAGTAAGATGCTATTTAAGTTAAATTCATATGAGAATAATGGAATTTATCTTGGAATTAATTTGTTTATTACATATGAAACAAGTAGGAAACCGATAAATACAAAAGCATTAAATAACCAATTGAGAAAGATTTTTTCTTGCAATTAGTGGGATTTTAGTGAAAAAATAATGGCTTAATAATAGAGCTAGCACTTGACGAGCCGTATATAAAAAGGTACTATTTATGATATAAAATATAGTTATAAAGTATTACAAAATAGAAATAGACAAAAAAGAAAATATTAAAAAATTGCTAAATAAGAAGAGTAATAGCTAAATATATGGAAGTGTAAAATGAGAAAAATTAGTGATGATATAAAAAATAATACATATGAGAAAATATATCTTTTATATGGTACGGAAGAGTATTTAAAGAAGCAGTATAAGGATAAGTTGAAGAAAGCAATTTGTGGTGATGATACTATGAATTTCTCGTATTATGAAGGCAAGGATTGTAATGCTAAGGAGATAATAGGAATCGCAGAGACTTTACCTTTTTTTGCAGATAGAAGACTTGTAATTATGGAACATAGTGGATTTTTTAAATCTGCCAATGAAGATATAAATGAGTATATTGAAAATGTGCCAGAGACAACGTGTCTTGTTTTTGTTGAAAATGAGATAGATAAGAGAAGTAAGCTTTTTAAGAAAGTAAAAGATATAGGTTATGTTTCGGAGATGGGAGAACAAAATCAGGCCACACTAGAACGTTGGATAGAAGGAATACTTAAAGAAAATGGAAAAAGAATAAGTAAGCCAGATGCTGAATTGTTTCTAAAAAATGTTGGAACTGATATGGAAAATATATCGAGGGAATTAGAGAAGGTAATTTGTTATTGCCTAGATAAAGAAGTGATAGAAGCACAGGATATAGATAAGGTTTGCTCGGTTCAGATTTCATCAAGAATATTTGATATGATTGACGCTATGGCTGGCAAGGATAGAAAGAGAGCACTTGCGTTGTATTATGATTTAATAGCAATGAAAGAACCACCTATGAGAATTTTATTTATGCTTGCAAGGCAGTTTAATATTATGCTTCAGGTATGTGAGTTAAGTGAGCAGGGAGTTGATAATGGAACAATAGCAAGTAAGGCGGCAGTTCAGCCGTTTATAGTTGGTAAGATATTAAGACAGCTTAAAGGTGGGTTTTCTAGAAAAGTGCTTATCAAGGCACTTAAGGATTGTGTGAATATTGAGAATGATATTAAGAATGGTAGAATGGATGAAAAGGCAGGAGTGGAGATGATTCTTATAAAATATTCATAATGTAACGAAAAAGAAACGAAAACCAACGAAAAATAACAACAAGAAGAAACGAAAACCAACGAAAAATAACAACAAGAAGAAACGAAAACCAACGAAAAATAACAACAAGCAGAAACGAAAAGTAACGAATAATAGAAAAACAACAAGAAGTAATGAAAACCAACGAAAACCAACGAAAAACAATAGCAAGCAGAAACGAAAAGCAGGAAAAACTAATAAAAAGTAACGAAAAACAACGAAAAGCAACAAAATAAAAAGGAACAAGCCAAAAACTTGTTCCTTCTTATATTTGATTGAAGCCTCAAATAGCTCAACCTATTTTGCTTGGTTTAAGCTTAAGCCATCTTGTTTACTGAAGAAGCTAAACGAGAAACCTTTCTTGAAGCTGTATTCTTGTGGAATACGCCCTTTGATGTAGCCATATCAATTGTCTTTGTAGCAAGCTTTAAAGCTTCAGCAGCAGCAGCCTTATCGTTATTAGCGATAGCAGCGTCTACCTTCTTTACAGCTGTCTTAACCTTAGACTTGATAGCCTTGTTTCTTTCTGTTCTAATCTTTGCAACTTCAATTCTCTTCTTTGCTGACTTAATATTAGCCATTTCAATTACCTCCACAAAATGTATAATCTGTTTTCTAGTTTCACCGTAGTAATAATAAACTACGATTTGCTGTATGACTTCCATGAGAGAGTAGGAAATCACGTTGCTTTCATTCGTTAACGACCAAATGAAAACCCAGATTGTTTACATATAGACTTTGTGCGGACAAAATGCAAACATCTTATTCAGTTTACAAGGGAATGAAAAAAATGTCAAGAAAAATAATAGAATATATTGTCAGACTTTAATGGACATTTTTATATTTTTATGGTACATTTATATATAGAAAATAATGTGCAGAAAGGATGTTGGTATGAGCGATAAATTGTATAAATTAATGGACTGGAGAAATATTGAAGGTGTCCTGTATGCAGACATTGATAATCCGAAGATTGTACTTGGACCAAGAGAGGTTAAGGGTGGATGCTTGATACAGGCACTTGTGCCAGATGCAGTTGAGGCATTTGTTAAGTTTGATAATGACAAAGCCATGCATAAGATGGAAGAGATGGAAGAAGGCGGTTATTATGCTGTATTGATTTCTCAGAAGGTCAAAGGAGTATATAAGATAATTGCCAAATATGCAGATGGAACAGAGTATGAATATTATGATCCATATCAGTTTACACCTGATATTCCATTGGCTCAGCTTAAAAAGTTTAATGCTGGAATTAATTATGAAGTGTACAAGTACCTTGGTGCACATCCAGCGAATATTAATGGTGTGAAGGGATACACATTTGCAGTGTGGGCTCCTAATGCTATGAGAGTTAGTGTTGTAGGTGATTTCAATATGTGGGATGGCCGCCGTAATATGATGGATAGAGTAGAAGATACGGGAGTGTTTACTACATTTGTTCCTGATCTTAATGGCGGTGAGCTTTATAAGTATGAGATTAAGAGATGTGATGGACAGAATGTTTTAAAGGCAGATCCATATGGATTTGCATCACAGAATCGTCCAGATACAGCATCTATAACTTACGATATTGAAGGTTTTAGATGGAGTGATAATCAGTGGCTTAAGAAACGTGAGAAAATTAATCCATCAGAGATGCCATTGTCAGTGTATGAGGTGCATTTAGGCTCATGGAGAAAACCGGCACCAGAAATAATAACAAATGAAGATGGAACCCAGTACGAGGCAGATAGAGTGGGTATGTTCTATAACTATAGAGAGTTGGCACCACTTCTTTGTGATTACGTGAAGGAAATGGGATATACACATATTGAGCTTATGCCTGTTATGGAGCATCCGTTTGATGGTTCATGGGGCTATCAGGTGACAGGATATTATGCTGCTACAGCTAGATATGGTACACCAGAAGATTTTATGTATTTTATAAATTATATGCATAGCAAGGATATTGGAGTTATTCTCGATTGGGTTCCAGCACATTTCCCAAGAGATACATTTGGTCTTGCAAGCTTTGATGGTACTTGCTTGTACGAGCATGCTGACCCAAGACAGGGAACACATCCAGATTGGGGAACGCTTATATTCAATTATGGTAGACCAGAGGTTTCTAACTTCCTTATTGCAAATGCTATGTTCTGGGCAAAGGAATATCATGCAGATGGAATTAGAATGGACGCTGTAGCATCTATGCTTTATTTAGATTATGGCAGAAAAGCAGGCGAGTGGGTTGCTAATATGTACGGTGGCAAGGAAAACTTGGAGGCAGTTGAGTTCTTAAAGCATCTTAATTCGCAGATGAAGATACAGTGTAAGGGCACATTACTTATCGCAGAAGAGTCTACAGCATGGACTGCTGTTACAGGTGATGTAGAGCATGATGGTTTAGGCTTTGACTTTAAGTGGAATATGGGATGGATGAATGATTTTACAAGCTTTATGAGATGTGATCCATTCTTTAGAAAGAATAATTATAATCAGCTTACATTTAGTATGTTATATCAGTATAGTGAGGATTATATGCTTGTATTCTCTCATGATGAGGTAGTACATGGCAAGTGTTCAATGTTAAGTAAGATGCCAGGTGATAATGACAGACTTAAGTTTTCAAATCTTAGAGCAGCTTATGGATATATGATGACACATCCTGGTAAGAAGTTATTATTTATGGGTCAGGAATTTGCAAGCTATAGAGAGTGGAGCGAAGAAAGAGAGCTTGATTGGAAGAGCTTGGACGATCCTAAACATAAGCAAGTGGCCGACTATGTTAAGGCATTAAATAAGCTTTATACATCAGAGCCTGCTCTTTATGAAGAAGATGATGTGCCACATGGATTTGAGTGGATGAATTGCAATAATCCTGAGGAAAGCACAGTATCATTTGTGAGAAGAGGTAAGACTAAGGGTGATGAGGTATTAGTAGTATGTAATTTTGATACTATACATCATGAGGCATTTACAATTGGCGTAGCTAAGGGTAAATATAAAGAGATTCTTAACAGTGATGATGTGAAGTTTGGTGGAAATGGTTTAACTAACCCAAGAATGATTACAACAAAGAAGGTTAAGGCTGATGGAAGACCTGACTCTATTACAATTCAGTTGGCACCACTTTCAGTTGCAATATTTAAGTACACAGCTGTAGAAGAAAAGCCAAAGAAGGTAGCGGAGCCAAAGAAGGTAGCGGAGCCAAAGAAACCAGTGGCTAAGAAAGCAACAGAGCCAAAGAAGGAAGTAGCAGCTAAGAAAGCAACAGAGCCAAAGAAGGAAGTAGTAGCAAAGAAAGCAGCTGAGCCAAAGAAGGAAACACCAGCAAAGAAAGCAGCTGAGCCAAAGAAGGAAACACCAGCAAAGAAAGCTACAGCACCAAAGAAGGAAGCGCCAGCAAAAAAGGCTACAGTTACAAAGAAGGTAGCAACTAAGAAGGCATAACAAAAGTTTATTAACTATGGATATCCAACCATTTAAAAAATATAGGATGGTTTTTAGAAGTACCTATATGACGTAAATGGTTGGATATTTAAAAGAAAGGACACAAACGAAATGACATATTTTTTACTTGATCAAGCGGCAGCTAGTGATACAGCCGTAAAGGAAGCAAACAAATTATTGGATACTATCGAAGGATATATTCCAAAGGCCATAGATTTTGGTGTTAATGTAATTATTGCATTGTTAATATTTTTCGTAGGAAAAATAATTATAAATTGGTTACTTAAGGTATGTAACAAATTCCTTGAAAAAGCAAAGGTTGAAATAAGTATTAGACGTTTCTTAAAGTCACTTATAAGAGTTGGATTGTATGTTATTTTATTGATTATTATTTGTGATAGAGTGGGAATTAATACGGCATCATTTATTGCAGTGCTTGGAACACTTGGTTTAACTGTAGGTCTTGCATTGCAGGGAAGCTTATCAAACTTTGCAGGTGGAGTACTTATATTACTTCTTAAGCCATTTAAGGTGGGCGATTATATAGTTGATAATGGTTCAGGAGCTGAAGGTAATGTGGATAGAATAGATTTATTCTACACTAAGATTATAACAGTCGATAATAGAGCAGTGTTTATTCCAAACGGTGCGTTATCTAATGCAACTATTACAAATAATACTGAATTCAATACAAGAAGAGTTGATTTTGTATTTGGTATTGCATATGAGTCAGACATTGATAAGGCAAAGAAAATCATCTATGACATTGCTAAAAGTGATGAAAAAGCGTTGCCTGATAAGGATGTTTCAGTATTTGTATCAAGCCTTGATGCAAGTCAGGTTGCTATTACACTTAGAGTATGGTGTGAAACAGATTATTATTGGGATGTTAAGGCTAGAGTGACGGAAGCAGTTAAGAAGTCATTTGATGCAAATGGTATCGAGATTCCATTTGACCAGTTACAGGTGCATATTGCAAAATAAATAATAAAATGTTCTAAAATCCCCCCAAAAAGTGGGGGGATTTTTAAGTTTGTGTATGTTAATATCAAGATACGTTAAGCGTACGTGATTAAGCTTGACGTAAGTTTTTCTATATTTTAGGAGTATCGTTTAGATACAATTATTATGGTAAGTGTATTGATGTGTTTGGGAAGGCGCGTTGGTACACTTTCTTTTGTATATTGTATGATTATTATAGAGATAATATTATATTTATATTGACAAAATAATATAATAGTATTATTATGTTAAAAAAATAGCAAAGCAAAAGAGGGGGGCAAACATATAGAAATATATGGGCGCAAAACTAGGAGTCTAAGGGAACGTAAAGTTACTATGATAGTTCGGTTACATTAATTTTTATTAATGTAACCTTTTTCTTTTGTATGCGGAAAGAGGGATAAGATGAAAACAATAAAAAAAATAACGGCGTTAGTAGTAATGGTTACTATACTTGTAAATACATTATATACTAGTGCATATGCAACTGAAAATGGCAAGTTAACTAGCTATTATGGAGATGGTAATCAAGTATCTGCATGGGATGGAAAAACAACAGAATTCGAATATTATTATGATGATTATACAGTATCGTTTATATTAGAATCATATTGGGATACGGGATATAATTTAAAAGTTAGAATTAAGAATATTAGTGAGTATGATATTCATAATTGGTATTTGGCATATGATTCTAGTTACCCAATTTTAAAAATATGGAATGCTGAAATTTATGAACAAAATAATAATTATACTATTATTAAAAATGCTGAATGGAATCAGGATATATCTGCTGGTGGTATAATTGAGTATGGTATTACATGTGTTGGCGATTTTTTTGGATTTCCATCAGAGGCACAACTTGTAACAAAAAGTGTTGAAAAAGATAGTAGTAAATATGATGTTAAATATATTGTAAATAGTGATTGGAATACAGGCTTTTCAGGGACAATTACGATAATTAATAAAGATGATAAACCTTTAGAGGACTGGACTTTAGAATTCAATTTTGGTAAAGAAATATCGAATCTATGGAACGGAAAAATGGAAGCAAGCGGTGATGGTCATTATGTAGTTCAAAATGTAGGATATAATAGCAATATCCCAGCAGGTGGAGAAATTAGCTTTGGTTTTGTTGGAAAGAATGGAGCAAGAGATATTTGCCCAACTGATTTGAAATTATATACATATGAAGTATCAACAATTGAGTATGTTCAATTAGAAGATGGAAGCATAGATAAAAAATATTTAGAGGAAGCGATAAAACCTCAATTAATACTAGATAATAAATCAATAGATAATATAAAACTGTCAGATGATTACGATAATGATGGACTTACATTAATACAGGAGTATGAATATGATACCAATCCATTTATAAAGGATACAGACGGGGATAGACTTGATGATTATGATGAAGTGAATATTTATTTTACAAATCCTATAGATTTCGACACTGATGATGATAATATGGGAGATGGTATAGAGATTGAATGTGGATTGAACCCATTATTAAAAGATACAGATGGTGATGGTGATTTAGATAATAACGAAATAATTACTCAGCAGGTTAAGTTAGATGCAGTGAATAGTTATACATTATCAGAAGTAGGAACATTACCTTGATTGGAATTGACAGGTGTAGGAGATTTTAGTCAACAGATTTATGCCGAGCCTATAAAGTATAATGAGACGATATTAGATATAAATTGTTTAGTTGGTACGGCATATGATTTTATACATGATGAGGATTTTGTCTTTGAAAGCGGCAAGTTATCTTTTGTAATAGATGATGACATTTTACAAGATTATGACATAGAGGATTTAGCTATAGCTTGGTATAATGATGAAAACAACTCGCTTGAATTACTTGAAACATTTTGTGATAATACAACTTCAATGATTTGGAGTGAAGTAAACCATTTTAGTAAATATATGGTTGTTTCTTCATCAGAATATTTTTATAACTTGGATAGAACAAGTATAGATAGTATTTTAAAATCTGGTAAAGCAGACATTGTATTTGCAATAGATACAACGGGTTCAATGTCATATCCAATATCTAATGTATATAACAATATAGATAAATTTGTGTCTATATTGAGTGAAAATAATGTAGATGTACGTTTGGGGTTAATTGAATATAGAGATATATTTGTGGATGGATATGATTCAACAAAATGTTATAATTGGTACACAGATGTGGCTAAATTTAAGAGTAAATTAAAAAGTTTGCAAATAAATGGTGGCGGAGATGCACCTGAAACAGCAGTAGATGCGCTTAAATCTGCAAATGATATGGAATATAGGACAGGTGTAGGAAAATATATAATTCTTGTTACAGATGCAGGATATAAAAATGGTACAACAGAAAACGTGTATGCGACGTTATCGAGTGAAGTCAATAGGGCTAAAACAAAAGGAATTACGGTTTCTATTGTAACTAATACTATGTACTTTGATGAATATAAATATGCAACTGAACAAACAGATGGTATTTTAGCTAATATTAATCAACAGTTTTCGTATTCTTTTATACCTATCATTGATAAGATAGGAATAGATGCTAATTCGGGATGTTGGGTTAGATTATCTAATGGATTTACTGTTAAACTTGAAAAAGATCCTAATCTTGGTGATGATACAATAGATACAGATAAGGATGGAATTCCGGATGTTGTAGAATTAGGAACCAAATTGACAATAAGACCATTTAATAAGGAAACGGGTAAGAAAGAAGAAATATCTACCTGGACATTTTATAGCAATCCAGTAAAGGCTGATACAGATGGGGATGGAATATTAGATGTTGATGATTTACGACCAAAAGATTTTGATGTTACTATTATTGAAAATAACGAAGAAAAAATAGAATTTAATACAGGTAATATATGGTATAATATACCATATACAGCTGAAGATTATATGTGTACATTTATGGAATATGCAACAGGAGCTGCTGAGATTATTTTAACAGATGAGGAATTTGATGATTGTACGACATTAATAGGCAAAAATAGTAAACAGAAATTTACTATAGATGAATTAGTTGTTATTTCTATACTTAATAACGAGGGTGCAAAATTTTATTTGGATGAGGAATCGTCAAAAACGCGTGAAACGATATTTGAAATACTTACAGAAAGAGAGTCAAGGTATTATCAGCGTCAAGGCGTACTTTGGTGGATTGAATGGAAAGAGGTTTCTAAAGGGGCTGAAAAAGGCTTTTTTAAAGGAACAGTCTACTCAGAAGCAGATTTAAATCTTTCGCTTAAAATTTATCAAAAAATAGATTTTAGAGATATTTTAGATGCGACTTTAAAAGTTGGAGCAGTAGTATTTACCTTTACGATAGCAGCTGAGGTGTTACCTATCGTTGTAGCAAATACACAGGCTTTGGTATATTATGTAAAAACATTTGGAGTTGTTCAAGGAATACAAATGTATAAATATCTGGGGATAGAGAATTTGCCAAACGGAGTTATTTCGTGGTTGCAGATGGATATGGCAGATGGTGATAGTTCGTTAGATGATTTGGTAGATAAAGGAATACCAATTTATAAGAGAGGTCAGACTGGGGAAGAGTATTTGAAGAAGAATTTTCCAGGTGAATCACAACAATATTTTGAAACGTATGTTGATGGTGTGAAATATGGAAGATATGTGGATATGTATTCTGATGGAATTGCATATGAGGCAAAAGTAGGTTATACATGTTTAAGTAAAAGAATTAAGCATCAGGTTTTAAAGGATGCGCATTTAATTGAACAGAATAAAGTTGATAAAGTAGTATGGGTATTTTTTAGAAGTGAAATAACAGGAAAGTTAGGTGCTTCACGTCAATTAATAGAATTATTAAATGCTTACAATATAGAATTTCTATTTATAGATTAAAGGAGTGTATTAGAGTGTATTACGAAGGAATGATTATACCATTTGAAATGGTGAATTTTTGTGAGATGAATAAAAAACAAGCTCAACATTTTTTTGAATGGTTTATGGAAACAAAGGAAGAAAGATTTAAAAAGTTGCACGAATATATTATAAAAGATACAGATAAAGTTAAACTTGATAAAACACCAGAGTCGCTTATTGATTTATGGGAATGGTTTCAAACAAAAATATATTGGGAAGAAAAGACAAATAAAGAGATTAAAGAAGAATTGCAGGGAGTTCCAAATTGGATAGAGAGTATTATAGATAATAGTAAAATGAAGATTTCTAGACAAACATTACGTATAGCATATGATATTGGAAATTATTTTGGAGAAGTAATGGTAGAAAACAATGATTCGTTATATTGGGGATTTAGGACTAAACCCAAAAAATTAGATGGTGTTAATCATCCGATAGTATTGGGATTTTTGGGTGATACTAGTATGCATATGTATAATATTATGGAAGTGTTAATAAGAAAAGATACGAGAGAACCAAAAAGAGAACGCTTATATGATTTGTATAATACATGGTTAAAAATGGTTAATAAATAGAGGATAAAAATGGATTATGAAGGAATAAGACCATCATTCGAATTAGAATATTTCAGTAAAATGAATAAAAAACAAGCAATGCAGTATTTCGAGTGGTTTATGGAAACAAAAGAAGAAAGATTTAGAATTTTACAAGAATATATATTTAGAGATACAGATAAGGTTATTCTAGATAAAACACCTGAATCACTAATTGGTTTATGGGAGTGGTTTCAAACAAAGATTTCTTGGGAGGAAAAGACGAGGGAAGAAATAGAATTGGAGTTGAAGGGGAGACCAGAATGGATGACACAAATAATTTTAGCAGATACTAAAAAGATTGCAGATTTAACATTGAAATTGGCATATGATATAGGGATGTATTTTGGAGAGGTGTTTGTAGAAAATAATTCTTCATTGTATTGGGGAATAAAAACAAAGCCAAAAGCATTGAATGGAGTAAATCAGCCCAACGTTTTAGGTTTTCTAGGTGATGTGAATATGTACGCATATGGAATAGTACAAGTTGCTATTAGAAAGGAACATAAAGAAACAAAAGTAACAAGATTATTTGATATATATAACACTTGGCTTGATATGAATGTTAAGAATTAGAACTATATAAGTAAATTTTATTAAATACTCTTTATTGAAATATTATCTGTTGTTATCAAATTAAAATTATGTTAAACTAATGGGTGTGTCTTATTAAGACACGCCCATTAAAAATATAATATGATACGGAGGATATATTATGAAGCTCTGGGGCGGAAGATTTACTAAGGAAGAAAATCAGTTAGTACATAATTTTAATGCGTCAATTTCATTTGATCAGAAGTTTTATAAGCAGGATATAGAAGGAAGTATAGCTCATGTAACTCAGCTTGGTACTGTAGGTATCATCACTGAGGATGAGATGAGAAAGATTATAGAGGGTCTTAAGGGGATAAAGGCTGACATAGAGTCTGGTAAGCTTGAGATTACAGAGGATAGTGAGGACATTCATTCATTTGTAGAGGCTAACCTTATCGAGAGAATAGGTGAGCCAGGTAAGAAGCTCCACACAGGTAGAAGTAGAAATGATCAGGTAGCTTTAGATATGAAGCTTTACACAAGAGATGAGGTAAAGGAAGTAGACGAGCTTCTTAAAAACCTTTTAAATGTAATCCTTAGAATAATGAAGGAAAATGTAGATACATATATGCCAGGCTTTACACATCTTCAGAAGGCACAGCCTATCACACTTGCACATCATTTTGGTGCATATTTTGAGATGTTTAAAAGAGACCGTGACAGATTAAAGGATATTTATAAGAGAATGAATTACTGTCCTATCGGTTCAGGTGCATTAGCAGGAACTACATATCCACTTGATAGAAATCTTACAGCATCACTTTTAGGATTTGAAGGTCCAACACTTAACAGTATGGATTCAGTATCAGATAGAGATTATTTAATTGAGTTCTTAAGTGCAATGTGTACAATTATGATGCATTTAAGTCGTTTTTCAGAAGAAATCATTATCTGGAATAGTAATGAATATAGATTTGTGGAGCTTGATGATGCTTACAGTACAGGAAGCAGCATCATGCCACAGAAGAAGAATCCGGATATCGCGGAGCTTGTAAGAGGTAAGACTGGTCGTGTGTATGGTGCACTTATGTCACTCCTTACTACTATGAAAGGACTTCCACTTGCATACAATAAGGATATGCAGGAGGATAAGGAGTTTACATTTGATGCTATAGATACTACAAAGGGATGTATCTCATTATTTACTGGAATGATAGATACAATGAGCTTCAACAAGGATAATATGGAATCAAGTGCTAAGAATGGCTTCACAAATGCTACAGATGCAGCAGATTATCTCGTAGGTAAGGGTGTACCATTTAGAGATGCTCATGGAATCGTAGGACAGCTAGTGCTTTTCTGTATCGAGAAGGATATAGCGCTTGATGATATGACATTGGAGGAATATAAGGCTATAAGTCCTGTATTTGAGGAGGATATTTACGAAGCCATAAGTCTTAAGACTTGTGTAGAAAAGCGTATGACAATCGGTGCACCAGGTATGGAGGCAATGAAGAGGGTTATCGCAATCAACGAGGCATACATGAGCAAGTAGACCGATAGGGCGGATTTCGAATGTATGTAGGATTGTGAGAGTGCGAAGTATGAAATAATCCGTATTATTCACGATGATAATTAGAAATAATATAGGGGAGATAAAATGAGGGGCATACTTGTAGAAATGCAGGGTCACAAAGCCAGAAGTCTACGGTAGAAGTTATTAAAGTGTTTTTTATAAGTTATATTAAGATAGTTCAGTTGCAGTAATTAATGTAACGTTAATTATTGCAACCTTTTTAATTATGAAAAAGATATAGTGATATATAATAGTAAAAATTAGCATTGAATAGATAGCAGTAATTATAGGCAAAGGTGGATTATTGATATGATAAAGAAACTTATAAATACATCGGCGGGTTCAGTAAAGATAGATTGGGAAAGAATAGAAAGCTATTTGGGATTTACTATACATAATAATATTAAAAATTTTTATTCAAGGATAGTAGTTGATGATAAACGTGGATTTAAGGGAAGGATGAAATTTGTTAGGGAGAAATTTATAATACAAATGGGAAATGATAAATACGACAGATTTCTTTTTAACAACGGAAATACTAATGATTATGATGAAAAGGGAAATGATACATATTATATTTTAGAATTATTAAGTTCAAATGATTTAGAAGATTTACCTAAAAAATTTGAACAACTATTTAATATGGAAATATGGCAACATATATATAATATGGGAAAAAGAGTGTATATAGGAAGTTTGATGCATAAAGTTGGTGATGTTAGTCTATTTATTAATAATGATTCTGGTGTGTTTGAATGGGCATATTTACAGGATAAATATCAGAATTATTATGATAATCCGAATGGCATTGTAGCATATAATGCGCACGATTTTATCTTGAAATTGAGCAATAAATTAGAATAAAACCATAAAGATTATTACGTAAGACTAAAGTAAGGAAAACAAAAGTACAAAAAGGAGTAGGTTATGTCAGAACATTATATAAAGTTTGAAGATGTAAAAAAGAGCTATGGAAGCGGTAATGCTCAAATAAATGCTTTAGATGGTGTGGATTTTGAGATAAACAAGGGGGAATTTTGCATATTACTAGGTTCATCTGGTGCAGGAAAAACAACATTGTTAAATATGCTTGGTGGTATGGATGTAGTCACAAGTGGCAAGATAGAGTTTGATGGCAGAGTTGTTTCGGATTTTAGTAAGCGCGAGCTTATCGAGTATCGAAGACATGATGTGGGATTTGTTTTTCAGTTTTACAATCTGATTCCTAATCTTACAGCTCTTGAAAATGTGGAGATAGCAGCACAGCTTTGTAAAAATCCTATTCCAGCTAAGGAAGCGCTTGATATGGTTGGATTGACAGAACGAGCAAATAATTTTCCAGCGCAGCTTTCAGGCGGGGAGCAGCAAAGAGTTGCTATAGCCAGAGCCCTAGCTAAGAATCCGAGACTTTTGCTTTGTGATGAACCTACTGGAGCATTGGACTATGTAACAGGTAAGTCAGTACTTAAATTGCTTTACGAATTAAGCAAGGAAAGAGGCACAACAGTTATCATAATCACTCACAACCAGGCTATTGCCCCTATGGCAGACCGTATTATTAAGATTAAGAGTGGAAAGATTTATTCAAATGAGATAAATCAAAACGTCACATCTATTGACGAGATTGAGTGGTGATGATTATGAAGGACTCAATTATAAAAATGACATTCCGTAGTATTCGTGCATTTATAGGAAGATATATAGCGATTCTTCTTATAGTAGCGTTAGGTGCGGGATTTTTTGCAGGACTTAAGATAACAAAGGATGCAATGTGGAATACATGTGATATGTATATATCTGACCATAGCCTTTATGATTTTAGATTGTTATCTACGTTGGGATTTTCAAAGGACAGTGTAGAATCTTTTGAAGAAATAGATGGAGTAAAAAAGGTAGAGGGAATGATTACCATTGATATGCTCATAGGATATAAGGGCGGAAATAAGACATTTAAGATTATTTCATTGCCTGAAAATATCAATACACCATCTGTTAGAGAGGGCAGACTTCCAGAAAAAGCCAATGAATGTGTCGTAGATGCTAAGCTATATGAAAAAAAAGATATAGGAAAGGTTATTAAGCTATCAATTGAAAATGATGAAGTTACATTGAATCAACTGACAGAGAAGGAATACACCATAGTAGGAATCGCAGATTCACCATTATATATGGGGTTGGAAAGAGGAACTACAAGTGTTGGAAGTGGTGCATTAAGTGGCTTTATACATATTCCTATGGAAAATTTTACAAATGATATATATACAGAGATAAATTTAGTGCTTGAAGAAACTGCTCAAATATACAGTGACGAGTATGATGACATAGTTGACAGATATAAGGAAGAAGTAGGCAGAGTTTGTGAGAAAGCAGTAAATGATAGATATAGTAAAATACTTACAGAACAAGGTTTGACACCTGAAATGGCAGAGCAATTTGGTATGGAAAAGCCTGAAGCCTTTGTTCTTACAAGAAATGAAAATGCAGGATGTGTTAGTTTTGAGAGTGATACATCGATTATAAGTGGAATAGCAAATATATTTCCAGTATTTTTCATTTTGATTGCCATGCTTGTATGTATGACCACAATGACTAGAATGGTAGACGAAGAGCGTACACAGATAGGCGTATTAAAGGCTCTTGGCTTTAGCAATATAAAGATAATGAGCAAGTATCTTCTCTATGCTGGAAGTGCAACTATAATAGGATGGGTTTTAGGATTCTTTTTATGTACCTTATATTTGCCGAAAATATTCTGGTTTGCATATAATTCCATTTATGATTTTGCACCAATTAAGTATCTATTTAGTACGTCTATGGCTGTTATTACATTGATTGTTTATCTAATAGGCATACTAGGCAGTACTTTTATATCTTGCAGAAAGGAGCTTATAAGTGCGCCAGCTAAGCTTATAAGACCTCGCGCCACAAAGAAGGGTAAGAGAATATTATTAGAGAGAGTGACAATTCTTTGGAAAAGATTATCATTTTTGCAGAAGATTACCATCAGAAATATGTTTAGATATAAGAAGAGATTGATTATGATGCTTGTGGGCATAAGCTGCTGTACGGCGCTTCTTCTTACAGGCTTTGGAGTGGGAGATTCCATGACAAATATTGCTGATATTCAGTATAGTGAGATTCAAAAATACAATTTATCAGCGGTGTTTGAGCCTGATTCCAAGGAGGCTGTAGTAGAAAAGCTGGATGAAATCAAGGATATAGAGAAGTACAAGGTATGTTCATCAGAGTATGTTGATTTGCTTAGCGATGAAATACTGACGTCGGTAAATATGCTAAGCTTTAATGAATTGGAAAATCTATCACAATTTTGGGATTTTCATAATGGTTCTAAAAAGATAGAGTATCCAAGGAAGGATGAAGCGATTATCAATACAAAGGCAGCAGAAAAATTGAATGTAAAAGTAGGAGATGCAATAGAAATACGCGACCCTGATATGAACACCTGTAAGGTGACTATCAGCGCGATATTTGATAATCATATTAGCAATTATATAGTTATATCTACAGAGACATATGAGCAAACCTTTGGAAAGTGGCATGAAAATACAGCGCTAGTGTATACAAAAGGGGATGAGGAGGCTGTTGCTGAAAAAATAAACGACATTGAGCAGGTCAATGGTGTGACACAGCTTTCTATTACAAAAAATGCTGTAGGTAGTGCACTGGCAAGTATTGATTATATAATACTTATGATTATATTATTTTCCGCTACACTGGCATTTATAGTAATATTCAATTTAACAAACATCAATATATCTGAAAGAAGCAGAGAGATAGCCACGGTGCAGGTCCTCGGTTTTTACACCAAGGAAACGGAGAGCTATGTGTTAAGGGAAAATGTAGTGTTATCCATTATCGCTGCCTTTATAGGTATGCCTTTGGGAATAGGCTTCCACAAGCTCGTTATGAGTATGGTTAAGATAGATATGGTTGATTTTAATGAAATAATCAAGCCTGTAAGCTTTGTTTTTGCATTTTTAGGAACAGTCATATTTGCTCTTATTGTGAATGTATTTATGAAGAGGCAAATTGGAAAAATAAAGATGGCGGAATCATTGAAGGCGGTGGAGTAAAATTAATTAACAGTCTATACACAATTGTAAAAAAATAATAAAACATAAACTAATAGAAGCATAGAAATTTTTGTATCGAAAGCTGTCAAAAATTTCTATGCTTCATCTTCTATATATTCAGCTATATCTTCAAGTCTACAGTTTAGTATTTTACACAATTGGTCTAGTGTGAATGTATTTACATTACCATTTTTTCTTAATCTGTCTAATTGTCCTGTACTTACTTTATAATCTTTAATTAGTTTGTATTGAGAAATATTCTTTTCTTTCATTGTTATCCATAATTTATCAAAAGAAATCATAAGTTTTTAGATACCTTCTTTCATTATTATGCATCAATAATACAGAGTAGCCCAAGAGTTGACAATTACCCGTATGTGGGCTATAATATATCAATGTTAAAGAAAAAGAACGAGGAGGATTTAATATGAAAAGAATAAATAATGCATTGATAGTAATTATTATGATTATGTCTTTGGTAGCTTGTGGTGATAACGGGGAAAGGATGACAAAGGAAAGTAAGAAGGCATCAGATGTTAACGTAAGTAGTGAAGTGAATACAGAAACAAAAGATGTTACTACAATGGTTAATGAAAATACAACAGAGGAAGAAATGACAACAGAAGAATATTTGTCCGGAGTTCACTGGAAATTAGAAGGAGATACTTTAATGATATATGGGAATGGGGAAATGGAGGATTATTTATTCGATGAGGATAAAGAAATAACAACAGCACCTTGGAAAAATGAAAAATTTAAAAAAGTAGTAGTAGAAGAAGGAGTTACAAAAATAGGAGATAATGCATTTGCGGAATGTAATGACTTAACAAAAATAGAGTTATCAAGTGGATTGACTCATATAGGAGCTAGTGCATTCTTGGATTGTGATAGTTTGACAAGCATAGAGTTGCCAAGTGGATTGGTTAGTATAGGAGATAATGTATTTTGGGATTGTGACAGTTTGACAAGCATAAAGTTACCAAGCGGATTGACTAGTATAGGAGATAATGCATTTTGGGATTGTGACAGTTTAACAAGTATAGAGTTACCAAGTGGATTGACTCATATAGGAACTAGTGCTTTTTATAAATGCAGTGCTTTAGCAAACATAGAGTTGCCAAGTACATTGACTAGTATAGGAGAGAATACATTCTGGGAGTGTGACAGCTTAACAAGCATAGAGTTGCCAAGAGAATTGACTTATATAGGAGAATGTACATTTTATGGCTGTACTAGCTTAACAAGCATAGAGCTACCAAGTGAATTGATTAGTATAGGAGACTATGTATTTAGTTGGTGTATTAGTTTAACAAACGTAGAGCTTCCAAGTGGATTGACTAGTATAGGACGTTCTACATTTAGTGACTGTTATAGTTTGATGAACATAGAGCTACCAAGTGGATTGGCTAGTATAGGAGACTATGCATTTAGCCAATGTAAAGGCTTAACAAGCATAGAGTTACCAAGTGGATTGAACAGTATAGGGGATTATGCATTTAGTAGAGGCGCATTTGTTGAAATACCACCTATCACCATTTATGGAGCTTCAGGTTCCTATGCAGAAATTTGGGCAAAAGAAAATGGTTGTACATTTGTAGTTAAGTAAATAGTTACATTACAAACGAATTATTATCATAATTGCAATATAGCTAATGGCAATTAATAAACTTACTAAGCTCGCCTGCATATATAGATTTTGTAAAGAGAATTGGATTTTATTCTTGACATATATCTTTATTATACATATACTAACAATGTGTACGTGATATATAATGTACAATAATATGATAAATATGATTTAAAAGCTATGATTGGAACAAGTAATTTTACTACAAACCTACAGAAAGTTGCCGGTTGATGAGAGGCGCAGGGGAACATTAAAATGAATACATCCATGAGCTTCGTACCGAATGCTACAGATTAGCTAGTAGGCTACGACGGAGGGCAAACCTATGGAAACGTAGGGACGCAAAGCTAGAAGCCGTAAGATAATACACGGTAGTTCGGTCGCAAAAGAGTTATCTTTTGCGACCTTTTATATTTATATAAACAGTGTAAAATTATGTATAAGGGAAGGATTAAAGGGAAAATGGGCAATCAAAAATTATCGGTTTATGTATTTAAACCAATAGAAAAAGATAATGATAAGAAAAGTAGAAATTCAAAATCAGATAGTGAGTATGCTAGATTTTTAGAATCAAAAGAAAATGAACCCCAAAAAAAATTAATAAATAAAAAACAAGATAAACAAAAATCGCCAGAAGGATTAAGAAATGGAAAATCTACAAAGCAGGATGTAGTGGAATGCTCATGTAAAAAAGGAGATCCAATAGATATGGCGTCTGGAGCATTCATTTATGAAGGCACTGATTTTATTCTTCCAGAGATGTCGTATGATTTTAGATTCGTAAGACAATACAACTCAATGGAAGACAAGAAAGGACGTAAAAGCATAGGCTATAAGTGGATGCTTAGCGTGGATACATCTATATGTCAATATGATGATGACACAATAGTTATATTGCCAGATAGTAAATCTATAGAGTTTAAATTTAAAGATGGATACTATATAAATAAGCGCGGAAATAAAAAGTACGAGCTTAAAAGACCTAAAGATGATTTTATATTTGAAGACAATGAAAATAGACTTACATACATATACGATGAATATGGAACAATAAAGAAAATTCTAGATAAAAATAAAAATACAACACGATTTATTCATTGTGAGTATGGAATAAAGCAAGTGATATTATCTACGGGATTAAGTCTTACATTTGAATGGGAAGCTATGAAGATTAGTAAGGTATATGACAATACGGGAAGACAAGTAGAATACCATTATGAAAATGGAATACTTACGGAAGTCGTAAGATGTGATGGCACAACGTTAAAATATAGTTATGATGATAATAATAACATTTTAAATATAACAGATGGAAATGGAACAACATATTTATATAATGAATATGACGAAAAAGGAAGAGTAAAAAGCCAGCGTCTAACAGACGGTAGCTTTACTTCTTATGAGTATGATGATGTAAACAGGACAAATACATACAGAGATGAAGTAAATAATATCACAATAAAATATGTATATGATGAAAGAAAAGATATAGTAGAAGAAATATTTGAAGATGGCACATCAATAAAGACTATAATGAGTAAAGAGGGCTTTATAGAGGAAAAGATATCGCGAAATGGAGCAAGAACAAGATATAAGTATGATGAGTATGGTCATATTTTAATGAAAGATGAGCCGTCTGGACTTATAACAGAATATGTATACGAAAACAAAAATTTAAAAGAAGTAAGCGATAATGAAGGAAGAAGGGAAGAACACACATATGATGAAAATGGAAATGTGCTTATCTCTAAGATAGAAACTGGAAAAAATAGTAGTGGAAATAAGCTTTATCTCATAAAGAACTTTGCATATGATACAAAGGGAAGATTACTAAGAGTAACTGAAAATGATGTAATAAAAGAAGAATATATCTACGAGGAAGCAAATGGTAATCCTGTAGAAGTGCGTAAAAATGGAGAAACATTTAAGAAAAATATATATGATGAATGTTTGCGTATTATTAGCATAGAGACAGAACAAGGCGTAGAGACATACGAGTATACAGAATATAATAAAATAAAGAAGTACGTGAATAGTGAGGGAGAACAGAAAAGCTTCTATTATGACAATGCATGGCGTCTTATTAAGAAAGTAAAGAGTGATAATAATAAGAGCTATACCATAGAAGATAAAGGTGAAAAATACATCTATGATGATATGGACAGGTTAATTAGCATAGAAGACGAAACAGGAAGAACTGTAAGCTATATAAGAAATACAAATGGCGATATAACAGAAGAAATTAGAGCAGAAAAAACAGTGGTTACATATGATTATGATAAGGATTTTAATGTTATAAGACGTCATATATATGTGGAAGATAAAACATATACAGAGAGATATTTTTATGATGCAGATGGTGAAATGATAAGAAAAGTTTTACCGTCTGATTATGATATAAAAATAGATGATGGAGCAGCATTCGAATACAAAAGAGACAGAGCTGGTCGTGTGATTGAAGTATATAATCCAGAAGGATATATTACTGATACATATACATATGATAAAAGAGGTAATGTATTAGTTCATAAGCATAGTTTTAATAAAAAGAATGATGAGTTAAACGCATTTATTAAATCAAAGGATAATGCAGGAGACTTGTATAAATATGACGTACAGGGCAAAATGACTGAAAAAAGACAGCTTATAGAGATAAAGGAAAATGGTCAGTTATTATATAACGTTACACGTTACATATATAATGCCAAAGAAGAACTTATAAAAGAATATACATATCTTGATGCATACACAGATGAAGAGGAGCCAAATGGAGAGGCGAGAGTAGTTACAAGAGAATATAATCTTATAGGAAGATTAGTTCAGATAAGTGATAACAGTGGTGCAAGCATAAAGTACGAATATGACAAAGTAGGCAATGTTATCAAAGAAACAAAGAAAATATATGATGAAAAAGATGAGATAACAGAGTATGAGTACGATAATATAGGAAGAGTTATCTCAAAGGTACAGAAGGAAGCAACATTAGAAGAAAAGAAAGCATTTATAGGTGAAAATAAAAATAACGGACAAGTAGTAGGAGTAAGAAGAAATCGTTTTGTAACTTTAAGAGAACTAGAAGAGAAAAATACAAAAGAAAAGGTTATAAAAGAAGTAACATATGTAAAGGTTTCTTATAAAAATGGTAAAGTAGATATAGTATCATATCCAGAAGGGAGTAAGGAAAAGTATAGCTATGATAAGGCGGGAAGAAAAGAAAGTGTACAAATATTAGGAAAAGATAATAAGGAATATAAAGTATCATATAAATATGATGAATATGGTTATCTATCAGAAGAAGATAAAAACGGTATAGTAGTTTTATATAAAAATGATGTTCAGGGAAACAGAATAGAAGAAGTAAAGGCTGATGGTGGAAAAACAATATATGAGTATGACTGGGATTCAAAGCTTATAAAAGTAATAAGCCCTAAGGAAAATGAAAGTGGAAGCACGAAGGGAACAAGTCTAGAGTATGACCATAATGGACAACTTATAAAAGTAACATCGCCATATGATATAGTGCTTGTAGAAAATAAGTATGATTTATATGGCAAAGTAATAGAAAGAAACTTTGCAGATGGTGAAGGCATAAGCCATATCTATAACTTAATAGGTAAACCTATATTAGCAAAAACAAAAGAAGGCATACGCCAAGAGTATGCTTACGACGCTTTAGGAAATCTTAAAGCAACTGCTACGGGGCATGAAATCACAAGATATGAAAATGATATCTGGGGCAGAGTTACAAGGATTATGGCACCAGAGGGTGTTACAGAGAGTTATAAGTATGATTACAAAGGAAATATAATAGAAGCCACAGACGGAGAAGGTAGAACAACAGGATATAAAGTAAATACTTTTGGCAAGCTTTGTGAATTAACATATGCAGACGGAAAGAAAGAGATATTTTCCTACGATATGGAAGGAAATGTTAAGACACATACAAAGAGGTCTGGTAACGTAATAAGTTATAGCTATGATAGCTTTGGAAATGTAGAAAAATATGGAACAGACACTGATTATTATCAGTACGAATATGATGCGGTGGGACGAATAAAGACTGCAAAGAGTAGTGGAATAACATATAACTATATTTATGATGTATGTGGCAGATTACAAGAAAAGAAGGCATGTGGACGTAGCCTTGTATCTTATACATACGATTTAAATGGAAATGTAAGTACAGTAAAGGATGCCACGGGAAAAGAGATAAAGTATACATATGATTTGGAGAATAGATTACAAACAGTGGCTGAGGGTGATAATACATTAGCTACATACGAATATACAAAAGGCGGCAAGATATCGACAATCATATGTGGTGATGTAAAGACATCATATGAGTATGATTTATCAGGCAATCGTACAGATATAAGGGTAACAATAGGTGAAGAAAATTTAACATATATGTCATATAGGTATGATGATAGAGGGAATTGTATTTTAAAGAATACATCAAATGAAGGCATATACGATGATGTGAATATAGAGTATGCATATGATGGATTAAATAGATTAGTAGGTGAAAAACTAATTTTAGGTCAGAACGTATCAACATACAGTTATGCATATGATAAGGCAGGAAATAGAAAGAGTCTTGATGTAGCTACAAGTATTGTAGATGGGGCAGATGCATTATCTAGAAAGCATGTGGACTATACATACAATAGTCTAAATCAGCTAGAAACAGTAAATGATATAAATGCGCCAGAAAATATATTGAATTTAGTCTATGATGCAGATGGAAATCTTACATCAGACGGCAAAGGAATATATGAGTATGATGTATTTGGTCATATGAGTACTGCAAAACTAGACAATAAAGAAACTCTTATATGTAGATATGACGCAGAAGGACTACGTTATGAAGTAGAAGAAAATGAGCGCCTTATCAAGTATATTTATAGAGGTAAAGATATAGCAGTAGAAGAAAACGAAGATGATGGTGCTACAAGATATATAAGAGGAAATGGACGTTTAATAGCATCAGATAGCGAAAAGGCGAGAACATATTATCATTATGTAAGTGACAATGTGGGAAGTATCTGCTATGTTGTAAATGGTGGACATAAAGGCATAGAAGGAAATAAGACAGATGGTTTATTGCCACTTGAAGACAGAATACAGTGTCATTATGAGTATGATGCATTTGGAAATATTGTCAAAAGTGAAGAAAAGATAAGAAATATCTATAGGTTTACAGGTGAGCAATACGACCAAGTGACAGGACAATATTATCTAAAAGCTAGATACTATAACCCTGTAATCGGACGCTTTACACAGATGGATACATATCTTGGAGATGGATTAAATCTGTATACATACGTGCAGAATAATCCGGTGAAGTATGTGGATCCGAGTGGACATAGCAAGATTTGTTCGAAGGGAAATGGGGTAGAGAGTGGTAATTCTTCTGTATTGGATAATGCTAATTATGCACAAAAAACGTATGGAAATAGATTTAGTGAAAAAGGCATACAGAAATATACAGAAATAGCAGGTGAACCAATTAATACAATTGATGATTTGGTTAATGCAATTAATGTTGGAAAAGTAAATGTTAATGATATACCAGTTGAGTATATTATAAGAGATGGGAATACACTAATATTGAATACAAGAACATCGCAAGCATTAACTCGAGCTGGAATACCTAGAAATCAATGGAAAGCAATTGATAGAACAGGAAATATAGTTTTTGAAGATATGTTAGATGGACAATTATCAAGAAACAAACTTACATCAGAAGGAATTGTAACAGTAAGACCAAGTGGAGGAAAAAAATAATGAAAAATATTACGCAGTATGAATTAAAGATGTTTTCGTCAAATTTAGTAGAAAGTCCGCAAATTGTATTTGATGGTATGGATATTGTTATTGAATTAAAAGGATATGATGATATTGATGAATATCATGAATGTAGAATAAAATTTGATTCAGTAATTGGATTACAATACGCATTAGCTGGTTTTTCTATAACATTAAATGCTTATGATAAAATAATTGAAATTGAAGATTCAGAATGGATAGAACAGTATAAAAATGTTAATGAAGAAGAAAGTAGTTATTGGAAACCAAAGCATTATGTAATATATTTGGATGAAGTTGGATTGTATCAATTTTTAGCACAAAGTTTTAATGTGGAGGAAAGATGAATTATATAGGATTAAGTAAAGAAATTTCATATGCACTTCGTCATGCACCATGGGAATATGAATTGGAAATGGATGAAGAGGGCTGGGTTCCTATTGAACAGTTGTTAGATGCACTGCATAGGGAGAATGACTGGAAAAATGCAACTCAAGAGGATATACAACAAATGATTGATGTGTCAGATAAAAAAAGATATGAAATTATTGGAAGTAGAATTCGAGCATTTTATGGTCATTCAATACCTATGAAAATTTCTAAAATTAAAAGTAGACCACCAGAGGTTTTGTATCATGGAACAGCTAGGAGATTTATGAAATCTATTATGGATAATGGATTATCTCCACAGAGTAGGCAGTATGTTCATCTTTCACAAGATATTGAAACGGCTCAGAATGTAGGACAGAGACATGATGATAAACCATACATTTTAGCTATTGCTGCATTGAAGGCATGGAATGATGGAATATCTTTCTATTACGGAAATGAAAAGGTATGGTTAGCAGATTTTGTTCCTAGAATTTATATAAAAGAGTTATAAATGGTGGTAAAATGTTGTTGATTATATTTTGTGATTTCTAATGCCTAAATTATAAAAATATTCAAAACGCATTACTTTCATAGTGATTCTATGAAGATAATGCGTTTTAAATGTGAATTTAAACAATGTAGGACTAATTATTTCATATCCATCAACTCCAAAACAGTAGAAAATCCATACTGCATAGCCATTCTAAATAAAACTGCAGTGTAAGTACATTCCTGAGAGTGAATGGCATCAATTAAGTCATTAAAGAACTTGCGTTGTTCTAATGGTAAATCAAGATTTTCGTATTTATCAAACAGTTCTTTGTGATGCTGGTAGGCTTTTAGATAGTTCTTATCTTTCATAAGATTATCGTATAGATTGTTGTACAAGTGAGCAATACGACCAAGTGACAGGACAATATTATCTAAAAGCTAGATACTATAATCCTGTAATCGGACGCTTTACACAGATGGATACATATCTTGGAGATGGATTAAATCTGTATGCATACGTGCAGAATAATCCGGTGAAGTATGTGGATCCGAGTGGACATAGCAAGATTTGTTCGAAGGGAAATGGGGTAGAGAGTGGTAAAGCAACAGACTTTTATGTGACACCTAGTGGCGATGTTGTACCTGCAACAGGATATAGATATATGGATAGTAAATATGCTAAACAGACGATGGAGTCAATGAGTGCACCAGGTTCATATTTCGGATTTGAAAAATTTGATTCTGCAAGTGCTGCACAAGATGCATTTCAGATAGCACCTGAATGGAGTAATTGTAAATTAAGAGGCGAGTTTGATACATTACAAGTTATTGATGGAATGTATGTTCCTAAAGCATATGGTGATAAAGGACCAGGTTTAGAACCGTTTACAAGGTGTTATCCAGAATATGGGAAAGGAGGTTGTCAACAATTTATTTATAAGGGACAAATTTATTTTAAAAATGTTGACATAATAAATGATTAAATATGGATGAAAAAATGTTGATAGAAAATTTACAATATTTAGTTTGTAAATATTTACATGAAAGAAATGATTTAGTGGAATTGGCTATGCAAGATACCGATAGTACTAAATATATACTTTCAGAAATAAGCAAAGGTAAGAAAAGAGATTATGATAAAGAGGATGCTGATATAATTAAAGATATCTCTTTCTTCTACCTGTAATTGCATTTTTATGATGAGATGTATAGACCAATAGAAATTGAAGGAAATAATTGTATGCGTATTGTAAAAGATATTTTAAATGTTGAAAATGATTTTGAGTGTGAGCAATACGTCAATGAAATTTTCAAAACAATTTATGCTATTGGTGGAGACTATAGTGAAAAAACGCTTATGTCCATAGCACGGCATACGAATGAAACGGAGCTGCCATTCCTGTAAAGCTTAACAGCGTGACATTTTGTTGTAATTTTATGTGGCAAATACCTCTGGTTATGTGTTATAGTATTTATGACGGTTAGGTAAACTCCTTTCTAAAGTGTTTTGTGGTAGAAACTATTTTAAAGGACCTAACCGTTTTTGTATATATAAAAGTGTCACATCAATTGTAACGCTACAGAAAAATAAAACAAAAACCAGAGTCTCTCTTGACACATCCTATGAAAATGCATATACTAGCAATATGTATTTAATAAAAAACAAAAGCTATGATTGGAACAAGTAATTTTACTACAAACCTACAGAAAGTAGCCGGTTGATGAGAGGCGCAGGGGAACATTAAAATGAATACATCCATGAGCTTCGTACCGAATGCTACAGATTAGTTAGTAGGCTACGACGGAGGGCAACCGTTACAGTGTCAGAGTCTTGAGTTGAATAATTAAAATGACAACTCAGTACTTGCTAAGGCATGATGCGTGAGCATCGTGTGAATTAAGGTGGTAACACGGGTTATTAGCTCGTCCTTTTTACAAGGACGAGCTTTCTGTATGTATGTAGGATTGCGAGAGTACGAAGTACGAAGCAATCCGTATTATTCACAGAAAAAGTGAATCAACATAAATGAGCAAGAAGACCGATAGGTCGGATTGCGAATGCATAACCCGTCCTTGAAAATATAAAATCAGAAAAGGAGAAAAACAAATGGGTATTTACGAAGAATTAGTTGCAAGAGGATTAATTGCACAGGTAACAAACGAAGAAGAAATCAGAAAGATGGTTAATGAAGGCAAGGCTACATTCTACATTGGCTTTGACCCTACAGCAGACAGCTTACACGTAGGTCACTTTATGGCACTTTGCCTTATGAAGAGACTTCAGATGGCTGGAAATAAGCCAGTTGTTCTTATTGGTGGTGGTACAGCACAGATTGGTGACCCATCTGGTAGAAGTGATATGCGTCAGATGATGACAACAGAGACAATCAATTACAATGTAGAGTGCTTTAAGAAGCAGATGAGCAGATTTATTGATTTTTCAGAGGATAAGGCTATTTTAGTAAATAATGCTGATTGGCTTATGCAGTTAAATTACATTGATGTGCTTAGAGAGGTTGGTCCTCATTTCTCTGTAAATAGAATGCTTTCGGCTGAATGCTACAAGCAGAGAATGGAAAAGGGCTTAAGCTTTTTAGAGTTTAACTACATGATTATGCAGAGCTACGATTTCTATATGTTATTCCAGAAGTACGGATGTAATATGCAGTTTGGTGGAGACGACCAGTGGAGCAATATGCTCGGTGGTACAGAACTTATTAGAAGAAAGCTTGGTAAGGATGCACACGCTATGACTATCACACTTCTTCTTAATTCAGAAGGTAAGAAGATGGGTAAGACACAGTCAGGTGCTGTATGGCTTGATAGAGAGAAGACTACACCATACGAATTCTACCAGTACTGGAGAAATGTAGCAGATGCTGATGTGCTTAAGTGTATTAGAATGCTTACATTCCTTCCAATGGATCAGATAGAAGCTATGGATAGCTGGGAAGGAAGTCAGCTTAATCAGGCTAAGGAAATTCTTGCATACGAGCTTACAAAGCTTGTTCATGGCGAGGAAGATGCTATTATGGCTCAGGAGCAGGCACGTTCACTTTTCGGTGGCGGTAATGGTGACAATGCACCTACAGTTGAAATCTCAGCTTCAGACCTTGTAGATGGTGGATTAGATGTAATTTCAGCTCTTGTAAAGGCTGAGATGGTAGCTTCAAGAGGCGAAGGCAGAAGAGCTATCGAGCAGGGCGGTGTAACTGCTGATGGTGAGAAGGTTACAGACGTAAAGGCTGTTCTTACAGAGGCTCAGTTAAAGGAAGGCGTTCTTCTTAAGAAGGGAAAGAAGTCATTTAAGAAAGTAGTGCTTGTATAATACTAATATAAGTAGAAAATAATTAATGATATTGTTTAGTAAAGAATGATTTGGCGTATTTAGAAAGGTCCAAATATATGAAAGAACAGTTTGAGCGTACCTCTCTTTTAATAGGAGAGGAAGCTATAAGCAAATTAAAGAATTCAAAAGTTCTCATCTTCGGTGTAGGCGGTGTGGGAGGCTATGTGGCTGAAGCACTGGCTAGAACCGGAGTTGGAAGTATAACTATAGTAGATAAGGATACAGTGTCAGAGTCTAATATTAACAGACAGATTATCGCCTTGCATTCTACAGTTGGAAGAGATAAGGTGGATGTATTAAAAGAAAGAATGCTTGATATTAATCCAGACTTAAATGTGGATGCTAGAAAGTGTTTCTTTTTGCCAGATAATGCTATAGAATTTGACTTTAGTCAGTATGATTATATCGTGGATGCTGTAGATACAGTTACAGCGAAATTACAGATAATCGTTCAGGCAGAGGAAGCAGGCGTACCTGTTATATCGGCAATGGGAGCAGGCAATAAGGTTCATCCTGAGATGTTTGAAATAGCTGATATTTATAAGACGGAGATGTGTCCACTGGCTAAGGTTATGCGTAGAGAACTTAAAAACCGTGGAATTAAGAAGCTTAAGGTGGTATACTCTAAGGAGAAACCAGTGTATAAGGGTGATGTACCAGGAAGTATAGCATTTTCTCCGTCTGTTGCGGGGCTTCTTATGGCGTCAGAGGTTGTGAGGGATTTGTGTGAATCTTAAGAAATTTTTAAGAATTTTCTCAAGTTTTTTTTAAGAATTATATGTTATATTAAAATCACCCAATAGATGTTGGGTGATTTTTTACCGAGGTGAAATAAAAATGAGTGCAGAATTTAAGACAAATGTATTGGTAGTTGATGATGACAAGGAAATAGTAGGTGCCATAGCAGCATTATTAGAACGAGAGGGGTACAATATTTATAAAGCATATGACGGACTGATGGCTTTAGATACAGTTATGTCAAATGATATTCACTTAATGCTTATAGATGTTATGATGCCTAATATGGATGGTCTTTCAGCTATAATGAGAATTCGTGAGACAAAAAATATTCCTATCATTGTATTGTCTGCGAAATCTGAAGATACAGATAAGGTGGTTGGTCTAAGCGTGGGGGCAGATGATTACATTACAAAGCCTTATAACCCGATGGAGCTCGTGGCCAGAGTGAAATCAGGACTTCGTCGATATATGCACTTTGGAGCTATTGGAAATGAGCGCTCAAAGAAAAGGGAGGATGTATTAGCGATTGGTGGGTTGGAGCTACATTTGAACGATAAGAAGCTGTTAGTGGACGGGGAACACGTGAAGCTGACAGCTACTGAGCTCAAAATATTAGAGCTTCTTATGAGAAATCCTGGAAGAATATATTCCGCAGAGGAAATATATGAAAAGGTATGGAACGAGGAGGGATTTGGGGTTGAAAACACTGTAATGGTTCATATTAGGCATATCAGGGAAAAGCTTGAGATAAATCCTAAGGAGCCAAGATACATAAAAGTAGTGTGGGGATTAGGATACAAATTAGAGGAGGGAAATAGCAGATGATTAAGAAGATTATTAATGTAATACTTAAATTACCATTTTTATTATTCATTATTATACTATCTGGATTAATTGCTTGGGAAGGCTTAGGTATAATTGGAGAATATCAGAAGGCAGAAAATGAAAAAGAAGAAATCGATAAATCCAGCGTTGGATATAATAGGTTAAATGAAACCTTAATGGATTATCTGGTTCGAATATTACAGGAGTATAAAGAGGGAGGAATTGTCGGTGTTGCAAATTCATACCCAAGTATAAGTAGAGAGAACGGATATCGATTATTTGATGTGGTTTTGGCAGACGGAGAAGGTCTGTATGACAGCTGGTCTGAAAAAATAAAAAGGGACAATGATAACTATGAATTAAATCATGATGAGGCTTTGAAGCTACATCTTGATGCGCCTACAGAGGTTCGTATCGCCAGAGCTATTGAGTTATACAAATGTGATAGATATGGTTATAAAGAAAACAGTATAGAAAAATATTTAAATGAAGAATTGAATGAATATGTAAAAAGCATAGCACCAGAGCTTACTATAAGAGTGTGTGCTACAACTTCAGGGGTGGACTATTTTTACAGAGATAATGAAGCGCATATAGCATCTTTAAAAGAATCAGTTGATAATGAGTTAAATTGTTTTATTGAAAATGCTGTGACATATATAGTTGCATATGGTATTATTTTTGCAATCATGTGGTTACTTTTAGTTTCTAAGATAAACAGAAAAGTAAATGAAAATACTACACGTACCAGTGTAGAAAAGTTCAATACAGAGCTTATGTTTATATTAGCAGGTGCTTCAGCAGCATATTTAATATATTCTATTTATTATTTTAGTCATATTATATATTATACAAGTGATGAGAACATAGACTTTTTACATATTAGTGCTTGGGCTCAGGTTACTATATGCGCAGCGATTTTTAGTATAATGGTAGCTGTTTATATTAAGAAGCTATACAGAGGATGTGTAATTAAGGATAGTGCATTAGTTAGAATTGGAAAATATATTATTAATGTAATCAAGGAAACATATGAGCGCGAAAAATACGGAAGTGACAAAGATATAAAGAGATGTTATGTCCGAAAGCTTTGGGTGGATGTGATAATTACCATAGTAGTTTTCGTCTTGGTACCGTTTTGTATGTTTAATATGGGTGAAATTAGGTATATAGGCTTTGGTTTGATAGTATTTTATATTTTCTATATATATCATAGTATTAAAGAGTACAAATATCTTAGACTTTTTAATAAGGTGAATTTAAACATTGATTATATATATAATGGAATGTATGAATATGTAGACAAAGAGGATGCCAGTGAGATTATGATGAAGCTTGTAAATCTGTCACAGGGCTTTAAGAATTCTGTCGCTAAGCAGATAGAGGCTGAAAAGCTTCAGATTGAGCTTATCACAAATGTATCCCATGACTTAAAGACACCGCTTACTTCTATAATAAGCTACGTGGATTTATTATCAAAAGAAGAATTACCTGCTGTGGCGGCAGATTATGTGAAGATATTGGTAAATAAATCTGACAGGCTTAAATCTATAGTGGCAGATGTGTTTGATTTGGCAAAGGCAGCCAGTGGAGAGGAAATTGAGCTTGAAAGTCTGGATGGAATGATCCTTATAAATCAGGTGCTTTCGGATATGGGAGATGCTATAGCAGAGTCTGGACGAGAGATAAAGCTTAAATCAGATGTTGAGGCTGCACCGATTACCGGCAATGGACAGAAGCTTTATAGAGTATTCCAAAATGTTATAGGAAACGCACTTAAGTACTCTATGCCAGGAACACGAATATTTATAAATACCAGTATGTTTGGAAATGAATTTGTATTTATCATAAAGAATGTATCTGAATTTGAGATAGACTTTACTGAGGAAGAGATTCTTTCTAGATTTGTAAGAGGTGATAAGGCAAGACATTCAGAGGGTAATGGTTTAGGCTTATCTATAGCAAAGAGCTTTACAGAGCAATGTGGTGGTAGCTTTGGAGTAAGTATTGATGATGATATGTTTAAGGTTATCATAAAACTGAGATAAAGCAGCATGATAAAAATCTCCTAAATATAAAAAAACTTGCTTACGATTTTCAGCCTGTTGTAGTAAGTTAACAAAAAAGCTAAGGGACTAGAGCCCTTAGCTTTTTTGATATTTTTATTTGGTCGTAAATTTCAAGATATTCCTTTGTATCAAGAGAGTCAATGTAGTTTTTTTGATATTCTATAGTGAATCCATTTTCGTAAAGGGTGTCGATAGCTTTATTGTAGGCAACGGCAGCTTCTATATCTGTTTTATATCTTCCTATTATAAAGTCGCCATTAATGTGAATTTTAGCCACAAAAATTTGAAGATTATTCTTGTTTTCTTTAGTTACACCGTTATAGCGGTTGATAATCTTTATATTTTGGTATCTGTAATCAGTATTATCATTATTTATAAATAGGTAGTCTTTTCCAGGCACAGCAAAGTTTTTTATACCATAGCGATTTAGGATGTTAAGCTGCATACCGTAATCAGCCACAAAAAGATGACCTCCACGTCGCATGATTTTGTGAGTTGAATAGAAGAATAAATCGTCTACATCAAACTTAAGAGGCGCATAGGGATCGTTGTCTAAGTAATATTCAAAGTACTTAGGGAATAGATAAATAGGATTTTTAAAGTAAATTCCATTATCTTTATAATTAATAAGCACAACCCATTTCTCAAAATTTATAATGCGTTTCTTCTTATTATAATCTGTTATCAAAATTTTTTTCTTGGAATTCATTATATCATTTGCCTCAAGGTATGCTTTATGAGCTTCCTTCTCTGTGGCAAAGCTTCCTAGACTTATATGCTTGCTTTTGCAAGTAAATGAGGAACGATAATAAATAGTTCCATCTTTTTTCTTTGCAGAATACACTCCTGGGTACATAATATGGCTCCTATTTTACGAAAATTCATACACTAAATATGATTTTACCACGAAAATGAAAAAATTAGAAGAAAAAAGTTAATAAGGGTCACTTTAGTATGCGAAGCACATTGTGGTAATAATGCACAAAATATGAATAGATTTAAGTGCATATTTGTAGGAATATACAAATACCTCACTTTTATTTGCTAAAATGTGGATGTTAAATACTCCCAAAATTGCACAAGAGCTGTTGACACTTAACAAAAAAATCCAATATAATGTCCGTGTTAATCTTGAAACCGAAGGTCGCAATTAAACAAAGCTTGAAAGGAAATAAACAATAATGTGCTTTGTTTAAGGAGAAAGGAGAAACAAATGGATTACATTGGAAAAATAAAAACCATTGCAAGTGGCGCAGTAATAGCTATGGTAGCTTGCGTGGCAGTTACATTAACTTCATCTGATAAGGCAGTTACAGGTACACAGAATGTAACAACTGTTACAGAGGAAACATCATCTGATGATGGAAGTGCCCCCGGGTCATACTTATCAAATGTAAATACTAATTTTGTGCAGTCAGCAACAATTGCTTTTGATTGCAAGGATGAAACAGAAAAAGAAACACAGATTTTAGCAGAAGTTGAAACTAAGGAAGAGGTCGTAGTAGGACAGCCAGAAACTGAGCCAGAAACAGAAGTACAGACTGAGAAGCAGGAAGTAGAAGAGTCTACAGAGCCAGAGTTCGTATTAGATTTTTCTGAGGAAGACTACAAGGTATTATGTACTATAGTTGAAGCGGAAGCTGGAGATCAGGATGCAAAGGGAAGAATTCTCGTAGCTAATGTTATCATTAATAGAGTTAAAAAAGAAGGCAAGTTTGGCAATACAATTAAAGAGGTTGTATTTGCTAATAATGGTAAGACATATCAGTTTTCGCCTACTAAGCCAGGTGGAAGATACTACAAGGTTACAGCAGATGAGCTTACTATTGAGTGCGTAGATAGAGCACTTCGCGGTGAAGATTATTCAGAAGGAGCGCTTTACTTCTGTATGAAGACATCACCAAATAGTTGGTTCAATACAAGCCTTCAGTTCTTGTTTAAGCATCAGGATCATTATTTTTATAAATAGATTAACGTAAAACGCTCAAAATTTCTTGAGCGTTTTTTTATACGAAACTTCCCACCATAATATATAGTCATAATTTTCATTATCCGAACCTTCATAAATGTTCATAAGGATTTTCTGCTCAAAATATTAAAACTGCGTACGAAGTATCCATCTATTTTTTAACGCCTCTTGAGGGTTCCGATGATTTGCTTATATGCCCCACTTGATACTAAGGCTGTGTGTATTTCCGTTAAAAACACAACTTAGCTAGTGGTGTTCACAGGACATGGACAACGTTTCGATTTTCTATTTTCAGCATCCCGCATCAAAGAATGCTTATTATCCACCTGCCTACATAACTCATCAGCTTGGCCGATTAACTCTCGCGTAGCGAGAGTAGCCAAGCTTCTTCAAACAGTATTTCGGCAGGTGGGCATTATCTTTGACGCGGGATGTTGAAAACTTAACGAAAATCTGCAAGTGTTGTCCATTGCCCTGCGAACAACACCTAGCTAAATGTTGTGTTTTATCGGAAATATCACACAGTAATAAACTTGTATCAAGGGGGCATTTAGCAAATCACGGGTTCATCAAAACAGCGTTGAAAAGTAGATGAATATTCGTAGCAGTATTTCATAACTTGCAAGCAGAAAATCATACTAGTAGCACTTAAGGTTCGGATAATGAAAATTATGTAATGCATTTTCTGCTTGAAGTTTCGTATAAAATCACTTGTATCTGCAAAAAACTTGTGCTATAGTAATGTTTGATTATAAATTCAAG
Organism: Lachnospiraceae bacterium; assembly: GCA_017412055.1. GTDB lineage: Bacteria > Bacillota > Clostridia > Lachnospirales > Lachnospiraceae > SVEL01. The sequence goes on from JAFQOW010000009.1 coordinate 66,313, forward strand.
TTTGAGTACGAAAGGAAGGTTAATCATGGAATTAATGTATAAGAGTACTAGAAGTAATGAAACTGCTACAGCTTCAGAGGCTATTTTAAAGGGTCTTGCAAGTGACGGAGGCTTATTTGTGCCAGTTACTTTGCCAAAGCTTAGCGTAGATATAGATGAATTAAAGGGTATGTCTTATCAGGAAGTGGCATACTTAGTTATGAAGGAATTCCTTACAGACTTTACAGAGGAAGAATTAAAGAGTTGTATCGCTAAGGCATATGATTCTAAGTTTGATACAGAGGAAATCGCTCCTATAGTTAAGGCAGATGGCGCTTATTATCTTGAACTTTTCCACGGTGCAACTATCGCATTTAAGGATATGGCATTATCTATATTGCCACATCTTCTTACAACATCTGCTAAGAAGAATAATGTAAAGAATGAAATCGTTATTCTTACAGCTACATCAGGTGACACAGGTAAGGCTGCATTGGCAGGCTTCGCTGATGTAGAGAATACAAGAATTGTTGTATTTTATCCAAAGGGAGGCGTTAGCCCAATCCAGGAGAAGCAGATGGTTACACAAAAGGGTGCTAACACACATGTAGTAGGTATCAAGGGTAACTTTGATCAGGCTCAGAGTGGTGTTAAGGCTATCTTTGGAAATAAGGAGCTTGAGAAAGAGCTTGACGCTGCTGGCTTCCAGTTCTCATCAGCTAACTCTATTAACATTGGCCGTCTTGTACCACAGGTTGTATACTATGTATATTCATATGCTAAGCTTTTAGCTGAGGGCGAAATCGAGAAGGGCGAGAAGATTAACGTAGTAGTTCCAACAGGTAACTTTGGTAACATTCTTGCTGCATACTATGCTAAGAATATGGGTCTTCCTATTGCTAAGCTTATCTGTGCATCAAATGACAACAAGGTATTATATGACTTCTTTGAGACAGGAAGCTATGATAAGAATAGAGAGTTTATCCTTACTACATCACCATCTATGGATATTTTAATCTCAAGCAACCTTGAGAGACTTATCTATAAGATTGCTGGTTGTGATGATGTAAAGAATAAGGAGCTTATGACAGCACTTGTGACAGAAGGTAAGTATGAGATTACAGAGGATATGAAGGCTGAGCTTAAGGACTTTTACGGAAATTATGCTACAGAGGCCGAGACAGCTGATATTATCAAGGCTATTTACGGTGATACTGGATACATAATCGACACACATACTGCTGTAGCTGCTAAGGTATACAAGAAGTATAAGGAAGCTACAAAGGATGAGACAAAGTCAGTTATCGCTTCCACAGCCAGTCCATTTAAGTTTACAAGAAGCGTAATGAACGCTATCGACCCTAAGTATGATGCTATGGGAGATTTTGAGCTTGTAGATGAACTTTCTAAGATTGGTAATGTGGCAGTTCCAAATGCTATCGAGGAAATCAGAACAGCACCAGTGCTTCATGATACTGTAGTAGAAGTTGACGAGATGACAGATGCAGTAAAGAAGTTCTTGGGATTATAAGAATTGAATTAAACAAAGATACAATAACCGAAGACTTGGAGATTTTCTAGGACTTCGGTTTTTTTCATAAGTATTTCACGTACTTGTCACATAAGTGAGATAAAGTATGATTGATAAAGATTATGTAGTTAAAAAATGAAAAAGTAAAGATAGATAATCAGTGCAAAAAGAAAGGTAAGGAGACATCTATGAAAAAAATACTAGTAGTCGATGACGAAGATAAAATCCGTATTATTATAAAAAAGTATGCTGAATTTGAGGGCTATGATATAACTGAAGCTTCCAACGGAATGGAGGCTATAAAAGCTTGTCAAAGAGAGGATTTTGATTTAATAATCATGGATGTTATGATGCCTGAGCTAGATGGATTTTCAGCGTGTAAGGAGATAAAGAAGATTAAGGATATTCCAGTTATTATGCTCTCTGCCAGAGGCGAGGAGTATGATAAGATTCACGGATTTGAATCAGGTGTAGATGATTATGTGGTTAAGCCATTTTCACCCAAAGAGCTTATGATGAGAGTGAATGTGGTAATTACCAGGAATGCTAGAAATATCCATAATGCTTTGGCAAGTAATGGGATAAATGAGCAGGAGCATGATGTGTATAGGTATGAGGGCCTTGAAGTGGACTTTACTAGCAGAATGGTAACAGTAGATGGAATAAATGCAAGTATGACACCTAAGGAATACGATTTACTATTTTATATGATAAGAAATAAAGGAATCGCACTCACAAGAGAGAAGCTTATAACAGAGGTGTGGGGATATGACTACTTTGGAGATGACAGAACCTTGGATACCCATATAAAGCTTCTTAGAGGAAATTTGGGAGAATATAGAAGCTTGGTTACCACACTAAGAGGAGTTGGCTACCGTTTTGACGGTGTGTAGTATGACGGTTTAGAAGGACGATAATTTATGAAACTTAGTATTAAATGGAAAATATTTATATATATGCTTGGTTTTACTGCTGTATTGCTGGGACTTTTGTGGCTTTTTCAGACAGTTTATCTTGATGAATTTTACAAAAAGATAAAGACTGATGAATTGGAGGATGCTTGTGAAAGTGTTATAGAAGTCATAGATGATGAGAATAATAGTACAATTGAGAACACAAAGGCTATAGAAGCTATAGGTGCAAGCTTTGATATATGTATAAGAGTAGTAAATACATATGGTACTGATATATATGCTACAGAGCAAAATATGCAATGTAATGTACATAAGCTTAGAAGAGACCAGATTCTTGGCTTGATTGCTGAGGCAAAGCTAAATGGTGGTTCTTACCGAGCAAGATTAGAAAATAAAAAGCATGATTTCTTTATGACAGATGACAAAGGCGTAACTAATATGGAAAACATATTAGGCAAAGATAAGTATGAAAATATGCCTAAGATGTCAGATGCAGAGAGTATTATAGCAGTAGATGTGGTAAAGGATGCTACAGGCAGAGAGCTTGTAATTATGATAAACACCATAATTACACCTGTAGATGCAACAGTTCATACCCTTAGAATTCAGCTTATTTATATATCCATTATTATGGTGATTTTATCACTTGTTATAGCCATTGTCATATCATTGAAGATTTCAAAGCCGATAATAAAGATGAATGATTCGGCAAAGAAGCTTGGTAAGGGCGAGTATGATGTGCATTTTGAGGGTGATGGCTACAAGGAGATTGCTCAGCTTTCAGAAACACTTAATCAGGCGGCAGTGGAGCTGTCAAAGGCAGAAGGCTTGCAGCGTGAGCTTATAGCAAATGTGTCTCACGATTTGAGGACACCACTTACTATGATAACAGCATATTCAGAAGTGATGCGAGATTTGCCAGGTGAAAATACACCAGAAAATGTACAGGTTATTATCGATGAAGCGAAGCGTCTTACAACCTTGGTAAATGATTTGCTGGATGTATCAAAATTGCAGGCAGGAGTGATGGAGCTAAATGCAAAGCAGTACGATTTGACAGAAAGTATAGAGTCAGTTTTGACTAGATACTCTAAGTTTTTAGAGCAAAATGGATTTACAGTAGACTTTGAATATGATAGACATATAGTAGTAGAAGCTGATGAAGATAAAATGTATCAGGTTATTTATAATCTTGTAAATAATGCCATAAATTACACAGGGGATGATAAGAAGATTATCGTACGTCAAAGAGTTAATGGCAGTATAGCCCGAATAGAGGTAATCGATTCTGGTGAGGGCATAGCAAAGGAAGAATTGGCTAATGTGTGGGAGCGCTACTATAAGGTAGATAAGAATCATAAGCGTGCAGTGATGGGCACAGGTCTTGGCTTATCCATAGTTAAAAATGTGTTAAAGCTTCATAGGCTTCAGTTTGGAGTGGAAAGTGAAGTGGGTAAGGGAACCTGCTTCTGGTTTGAGATACGCATATCATAGTGGTTATCTATTATAATAGTTAAGTGATAATCAATTTACTGAATCAAACTATATATTAATAAAAAGGTTGTGAAGAATTTTTGATAAGATACTTCATATAGAAGTTTCATTTACTTCATAAATCTGTCACATTGGAGCATTATTATACGTTCATAAGAGAAAAGGAGGAAGAGATGGCTATAGAGGTTTTTAGTCGGTATGAAAAAAAGTACCTGCTAGATGAAGAAAAATTTAAATATATACTTGATGCTATGCAGGGAAAAATGATTGCCGACAAATATAACAAAGATAATAAGCTATATAATATCGCCAACATTTATTATGATACGCCTGATGATGCACTTATAAGAGCGTCCATAGAAAAGCCGGTATATAAAGAAAAACTGCGTCTTAGAAGCTATGGTGTGCCAGAGCTGCAGGATAAAGTATTTCTGGAAATAAAAAAGAAGTTTAAAGGTCTTGTAAATAAGCGAAGAACGAAGCTGGTTCTTGATGAGGCATATAAGCTGACGCTGGATGGAGTGGAGCCTACACTTAAGGATTATATGAATGAGCAGGTTTTAAATGAGATAAAATATTTTCTTAAGATTTATAATCTGCAGCCTAAGGTGTATCTGGCATATGACAGAATGGCGTTTTTTGAGGATGGAAATAGTGATTTTAGAGTGACCTTTGACACAAATATTCGCTCAAGAAGAGAAGATGTGAGATTGGAAGCTGGCAATCACGGTGAGCTGCTTATTGATAATAATATGTGGCTTATGGAAGTGAAAAGCAGCGAGGCAGTGCCATTATGGTTTTCTAAGATACTTACAGAGGTAGAGGCGTATCCGACTTCATTTTCCAAGTACGGAAATGAATACAAAAAATATTTAATAAAAAATAATATGATTAAAGGAGATAATAATTTATGTTTACCAATATACTTAAGACAGCAGCAGGTGAAGCAATTCCCACAACAGGAGCTCTTGCATGCATAGGACTTTCAATAGCTCTTGGCTTAGTTATAAGCCTTATATACATATTCAGTGATAAAAAGAAGAGATATTCGTCACAGTTTGCATTTTCTCTTGCAATACTTCCGGTGGTAGTTTGTGTTGTTATTATGATAGTAGGCTCAGACATTGCCAGAGCCATTTCCCTTGGTGGTGTATTTGCACTTGTTAGATTTAGAAGTGTACCAGGGGATTCAAAGGATATTACAAATGTATTTTTTGCAATGGTAGCTGGTCTTGCATGTGGTATGGGTTATGTGGCACTTGCTATTGTATTTACTGTGGTTGTAGGTGTTATCTATTTTATATTGAATTTCTTACAGTACGGTGTGAGAAGATGTGTGACAAAGCAGCTTAGAATCACAGTTCCAGAGAATCTTAATTTCAGTGGAGTGTTTGATGATTTATTTAACGAGTATACAACTAATGTGGAGCTTGAGCAGATTAAGACTACAAATTTAGGAACATTGTATGAGCTTACATATAATATCGATATGAAGAAGGATGTAGATGAGAAGGCATTTATAGATTCACTTAGATGCAGAAATGGAAATCTTAATATTGTGCTTTGCAAGTTACCTGAGAGATTGGAGAAGTTATAGAAGAGAAAATTTATATGGATATATGATTGTGTAACAGATGATGTTGAGTTGATGATGAAGTCGCTTGGGATATTGAGAGATATGTCCTAGGCGGCTTTTTTAGGTTTCTCTTCCTAAAGGTGAGGAAAAAGTGTGAATTGGTAAGAGACAATGTGTTAAATTCAAAACAACCCCTTTAAAAAATTTCATATATGTGGTATTCTTGTAAATATATATTTTATGAAAAAGGAGTGGGGGAATATGCCATTTTCAAAAGAAAGCTTCGGTACAACAAAGGACGGGATAGAAGCTAATATTTATACAATTACAAATAGCAATGGTATGATGGCTAGATTTACAGATTATGGAGCAATTCTTGTGAGCCTGGTAGTGCCAGATAGGGATGGTAATTCTACAGATGTAGTATTAGGATTTGATTATTTAGAAGGTTATTATTATAATGGCCCTTATTTTGGTTCGACTATTGGAAGAAACTCCAATCGTACAGCAGGTGGTAAGTTTAAGTTAAATGGTAAAAAGTACAAACTACAAAAGAATGAGTGGCTTAATAATCTTCACAGCGGCCCTGATGGCTATAATAAGAGACTATGGGATGTGGATTATTATGAGGACGAGTTAGGTCAGACATTGGCATTTTCACTTACAAGTCCACATATGGACCAGGGATTTCCAGGAGAGCTAGAGGTAGTTGTCAGATATATAATCACAGAGGATAATTGTCTTATCATAGAGTACGAGGCAGAGAGCGATGAGGATACAGTTGTAAATCTTACAAATCACAGCTATTTTAACTTGTCTGGACATGCTTCAGGAGATGTACTTAATCATAAGCTTTGGATAGATAGTGACAGCTTTACACCGGTAGAGGGACTTCTTATCCCTACAGGTGAGATAGCCAGTGTAAAGGGTACACCTATGGATTTTACTGTTGAGAAAACTATAGGTGAGGGAATAAGGGAAGCTATGGATAATGATTATAAGCAGGTAAAGGCTTATAATGGCTTCGACCACAATTATGTCCTTAAAACTAGTAGAGACGAAGTGTCATTGATAGCTAAGGCTAGAAGTGAAGAGACAGGAATCGCTATGGAGGTTTATACAGATATGCCTGGCGTTCAGTTCTATACGGCAGCAGGCTTACATGAGAAGTTTCATTGTAAGTTTGGAGTGACTTATAAGGGCTTTGGTGGCTTCTGTTTAGAGACACAGTATTTCCCAAATGCTATGAATGTGGAAGGCTTTGAAAAGCCGATACTTAGAGCTGGGGATCTGTACGAATCTACGACGGTGTATAAGTTTATCAGTCAGTAAATTGTATGAGAGATATACATGTTTTCATAAGTGATAATGTGAAAATTGGAACTATAATTAAAATTATAAATTTAGAAACTGAAAAATATATTTAAAAATATAAGAATAGGAAACTAATATGGTAAAGTTAAGGAACTTTTTCGCGATGCTTTCGCGTATGAAATATATAAACAGATGGGGCTTAATGCGAAATACTATAACAGAAAATATAGCAGAGCATAGCTTGGATGTGGCTGTTATAGCCCATGGATTGGCGATTATAGGTAATACGTATTTTGGTAAGCACCTTAATGAAGACAGAATAGCTGTGCTTGCTATGTATCACGATACTACAGAGATTATAACAGGTGATTTACCTACACCGATTAAGTATTTTGCGCCAGAGATAAAGATAGCTTATAAGAATGTGGAGGCGGCAGCAGGGGAGAGCTTGCTTAGAGCACTACCTAGAGAGCTTAGACCATCTTATAGAGATATAATACTTCAGAATGAAGAAGATAAGGAGCTTTGGAAGTATGTTAAGGCAGCAGATAAGCTTTCAGCATATATAAAGTGCGTGGAAGAAAAGAGAATGGGAAATCTTGATTTTGAGCAGGCTGAAAAGACTACTTATGAAGCTGTAAAGGAAATGAATATGCCAGAGGTAGATTATTTCTTAGAGGTATTTATGCCAGCATATAGCTTAACGCTTGATGAGCAGAGCAAGTAATTGTTAGGAGTAATATTTTATGGGAAAGAAGCTATTTATAGCAGAGAAGCCTAGTGTGGCAAATGAATTTGCCAAGGCATTAAAACAAAATATGCGAAAGAAAGATGGGTATTTGGAGTCCGACGACTATGTGGTAACATGGTGCGTCGGTCATCTTGTGACTATGAGCTATCCGGAGGTTTATGATGAAAAGCTAAAAAGATGGAGCATAGATACACTTCCATTTATTCCTGATACATTTTTATATGAGGTTATACCAGCTGTAAAGAAGCAGTTTAACATAGTGAGCGGACTTCTAAATAGAGAGGACGTGGAATGTATATATGTATGTACTGACTCAGGACGAGAGGGAGAGTACATATATAGACTAGTGGAGCAACAGTCAGGTATGAAGGGCAAGGCTAGAAAGCGAGTGTGGATTGATTCACAGACAGAGGAGGAAATCAATCGTGGAATAGCTGAAGCCAAGGATTTATCTGAGTATGATAATCTCTCGGAAGCGGCATATCTTAGAGCGAAGGAAGATTATCTTATGGGTATAAATTTCTCACGTATTCTTACACTTAAGTATGGTAGAGGTATAGCGTCATATTTAAAGCAGGATAGAGCAGTGGTATCAGTAGGACGAGTTATGACTTGTGTACTTGGTATGATTGTGCGAAGAGAAAGAGAGATACGAGAGTTTGTAAAAACTCCATTTTATAGAGTTTTAGCAGAGCTTAATCTTGAAGATTTTAAGTTTGATGCAGAGTGGCGTGTAGGTGAGAAGTCAAAGTATTTTAATCATCCAGCTTTATATAAGGAAAATGGCTTTAAGGAGAGAGAGAGAGCTGAAGAATTAATTAGTGAGATAAAGGCGCTAGGAAATGATTATCTTACAGTATCGGCAGCAGAAAAGAAGAAGGAGACAAAGAATCCACCACTTCTTTACAACTTGGCAGAGCTTCAAAATGAGTGCTCAAAGATGTTTAAGATAAGTCCTGACCAGACTCTTAGTATAGTTCAGGAGCTTTATGAGAAAAAGCTTGTCACATATCCTAGAACGGATGCCAGAGTGCTATCAACAGCCGTGGCAAAGGAGATTCACAAAAACATAGGTGGCCTTACAAAGCATGAGAGATTTAGAGGCTTTGCAGAGGAAGTGTTAAATGGGACACAGTATAAGAATATAGCAAAGACAAGATATGTTAATGATAAGCAGATTACAGACCATTATGCCATTACACCTACAGGTCAGGGCCTAGGTGCGCTTAATGCACTAAATCCATTGGCAAATAAGGTATACGAAGTAATTGTCCGTAGATTTTTATGCATATTTTACCCACCTGCTACATATCAAAAAGTAAGCCTTGTTTTAAATGCAGAATTTCCACCAGTGGAGGAAACTACACGAGAAGAATTATTCCATGCTAGCTTTAAAGTTTTAGTAGATGAGGGATATTTGAAGGTACTTAATGCATATAATAAGGATAAGTCCCAAGATAATAAGACAGCTAAATCCGATGCTGATGGAGAAAATGCTGAAGACCAGCAAAAAAATGGCGAAAACAGCGAAAATTCAGAAGATGCAGAAGTTAAGCTTGATGAAAATGTAATAGAGATGCTTAAAAAACTAAAAAAGGGCGATAAGGTGAATTTGAAGGATTTCACTGTAAAGGAGGGCGAGACATCGCCACCTAAGAGATATAATTCAGGTTCTATAATACTTGCAATGGAAAATGCAGGTCAGCTTATAGAGGACGAAGAGCTTCGTGCTCAGATAAAGGGTAGTGGCATCGGAACTTCGGCTACAAGAGCAGAGATACTTAAGAAGCTTATAAATATTAATTATATATGCCTTAATAAGAAAACTCAGATTCTTACACCATCGTTATTTGGAGAGATAATCTTCGATGTGGTGAATGCTTCTATAAAGTCACTTCTTAATCCGGAGCTTACAGCCAGCTGGGAGAAGGGCTTGACATATGTGGCAGAGGGCACGATTACCTCAGAGGAATATATGATGAAGCTGGATGATTTTGTCACCAAGCGAGTAAATGGTGTGAAAAATCTGAACAATCAGAGTATGCTTAGATACAATTTTGACAGAGCAGCTGCTTTTTACAAAAAATAAATGTAAAAATATGTAAATAATCTTAAAAATATACTTGTAAAATTTATAAAAAAAGAGTATACTAAGGTTACAGATAAAATGTGTTTCCTGGAATGCACGATAACCCTGTTTATTTTTGAACCTACATTTTCTTAAAGGGATTCCTATATTTCTAATGTGATGTCAGGCCTCTATAAGTGGAAGGCAGAGGATTAGATGCGGTTGCCCACCTAGCTTTGCTAGGACTCAAAAACACAGGACCGGCATTTTGGGGTTACATATGAAAAAAAGCAGCATGAGAATGCTGCTTTTTCCATATAAAATTAAAGTTGATAGGAATTAAAAATATACAAAAACCATACTTGGAGGAAAGATGGATTTTATATTAAAAGCGATAAATTTTTTCAAAAAAGTAAATAAGAAATACGTTGTCCTTATAAGCTTGGCTCTCATTTTATGTGGAGTGCTCATATGGTATGGCTTAAAAAGTGAGAAAGTGGTTAATCCAGATTATAACGTCATAAATAGAGCCCAGGTAGCTAAAGGTGTAGCTATGCTTTTTCACAATATGGAAGAAATAACTGATAATGAGATGGATGAATTTCAAGGTCAGGAAAAGGCTTGGTATCATAAATATATGAATATGATGTATCAGGATAGCTATTATAGCACAAAGGACATAAAGCCCATAGAGAGAGATGCAGTAGCATCATTTACATACGGAGACTTAGATAAGCTGTATACAAATATGGGTGTGGTAGATAGACAGCTATTGTCTTACGTTAAAAATAATAGAAAGAATTCACCTATTATCTTGAAGGAATGGCAGGAAATATATGCCTTGATGGTGGAAAAGCTAGATATAGATGACAGGATAGAGACAGTTAATCTTATAGTGTCAGGAACTATATCAAAGGACCCATCATTGCCACAATGGATGGCTACGACTACATATGGTAAGTTAGGCTTCGAAGGCTTGGCTATGGACTATTACATAGATAAGGGAGCGACAGTATTTGTAAAAGATAGTGAGATATTAAGTATCGTGGATACATATACCGAGGAAGTAGCATACAATAACTGCTGGATAATATCTATGTCTGCCGGTAACATCAAGGCTTATGTGGAGGGCTGTGTAAGAGAGTTTATATATACGGATAAGGTGTCTACATATAGCAATGTGGTAGCTGACTTAAAGGTTAAGGATGGTAAGCTTATAAGTGCAGTATTTAAAACAGATACAGTAAATGGCAAGGTGCTAGAGGCTTCAAAAAGCGAAATAGATATTGAAGGTTATGGAAAATACACTATAAATGAAGACAGCAAGGTATATAAAATATATGGCCAGATAACTATGTGCAATATGTCAGAGGTCTTAGTAGGATACGATGCTCAGAGATTTGTATTGGATAAAGACGGAAAGATAAGTGCGGTTATAATCGACCGAGATGTGCAGGCTACAAATATTCGAGTAGTTTTAAATACTTCGGGCTTTAATGGCTTGTTCCACGATACAGTGACAGTTGTATCTAAGGAGGGACTAAGAATTACCTGTGGTAATGAGACATTTGAGGTGGAGCCAGATAAGGAATATACATTCAAGGCAGATAGTGAAATCGCTAAAAGCGGAAGAATAAGGGTGATTTCAAAGGGAGTAGAAGGAAAGGTGGGAATCACCACTATAAAGCGTGGATATGGAGTGCCATATTATAGAGGAAGTCTAGAGATAACATTAAGAGATGGCAAGCTTATGATAATAAATGAATTGCCATTGGAGGAATACTTATATAGCGTAGTGCCAAGTGAGATGCCATGGAGCTATAATTATGAGGCATTGAAGGCGCAGGCCATATGTGCAAGAAGCTTTGCTTATAAGCATGTTATGAATAATAGCTACAGTGAGTATGGAGCTCACGTAGATGACAGTACTTCCTTCCAGGTTTACAACAATTCCGAGGAGCAGACAGTATCCAATGCAGCAGTGGATGAGACATACGGACAGGTGCTTATGCATGGAAGCGACATAATATCGGCTTATTTTTATTCTACATCCAGTGGAGCGACTACCACTTCAACTGTATGGGGAAGTGAGTATCCATATACTCATTCAGTTGTATTAAATGTGGAAAATCAGAATTTGAATCTTACAAATGAGACCATATTTGATTCATTTATTAGAACGAATTATAAAACATATGATAGCGAATACCCATGGTATAGATGGAAGGTTACCTTTGACTTATCACAGCTGACAAAGAGTATAAATGATCAGATAGGTACCATGAAGGCTGAAAATGTGCAGATTCTCAATGACAAGGGTAACTGGGTAAATAAGACTATCGCCAATGTAGGTCAGGTGAAAAAGATAGAGACTGGAGAGCGAGGACCAGGCGGTGTGCTTTCATATATTACAATCTTTGGAACAGATGCAACTGTGCGAGTTTACAAGGAATATAATATAAGAAAGGTGATTTCGCCAAATGGAATAGCCATAAAGCGAGGAACAGGAGATGAGGTGACTACTATGTCTATGCTTCCAAGCGGTTTCTTTGTGCTAGATGAGGAGACAGAAAATAATTTACTTTCTGGATATACCTTCGTAGGTGGAGGTTATGGCCACGGTGTAGGTATGAGTCAGAACGGCGCCAATACTATGGCAAAGCTTGGAATGAAATATGATGAGATATTGCATTTCTTCTATAAGGATGTGGAGATAAGTAAGAAGTATTAGGGTAATTTAAATATATAGGATACATATTTTAAGAAATAATAAAGCTTCGTAGGTTGTTATGCCTACGAAGCTTTATTATTTCTATTCTTTAAGGTTTTTTTAATTTTTCTTCCTGCTTTCTTAAAATGAGCTTTAAAGTGAATATTGATTTCAGCGCCCATAAATAAAATATACATACACATATACAGCCAAAGCATCATGAAAACTACAGTTGTTAAGCTTCCATAAATATATGTTGCCGAAGCAAAATGATCAATGTATATAGAGAAACCGTAAGAGGCGATTATCCAACCAAAGGATGAAAATAATGCGCCAGGGAGGTAATCAAAGAAACGGCCATAATCCTTATTAGGTATAATTCTGTATATGTATACGAACGCAACCGTAAAGAATATAGGGATGTATATACCTCTTAAGCTAATAATAAACTCTGCCAGTTCATATAGTAGTGGTATCTTCGTAGAGAAAAGTCTAAGTACACTGTTACCGAATACCATAAAACCTAGAGATAGCACCACAAGTACTAGCATAACGATTGTATAAAAGCAAGCTATAAGTCTAACTATAATATAGTTTCGTTCTTCCTCAATGCCATAAACTGAGTTGAGACCTCTGATAATTGCCAGGATACCATTGGAAGCCGACCACAGTGTAGTGATGGCAGTGATGGAAATAATAGCAAAATTCGCCTGACTATACATCTCACCAACAATCTGTTTCATAAGGGGATCAAGGTAATTAGGCGTAACAGCTAGAACACTTTTAAGAAGGTCAGCCTCTGTTACAGGTGTATATCTAATCAGTGTAAGTAGAAGCATAAGCAGCGGAAATATAGCAATGATTATAAAAAACGAGGACTGTGCCGCATATGCATTTACATGGTCTCTAGTCAATTGGGTAAAAAAATCATCCAAATGTTTATATATTTTTTTAACTAATTTCATAGTAACTCCTTGTGGGATTATGTAACTGCGATTAAGCTTAACCGCAATATTTCATAACTACGATTAGGATTATATACTATTATAGTATTTCGTTCAATGAAAAAAGTTATTCTTATTCATTAAATTTTTATTGGAATAGTAAAAAGGTTTTGAAGACATTTATTTTATGAAATCATCTTGAGAAAATGAGATTGGTGGGATATAATCTTATTATCATATAAGTAAGTTTTTCAAACTTACTTATATGATAAAATTAACGCTCCGCTAAGGATCGCGTTAATCGCAGTTGCGATGCAACTACGATTATGTCTGCGGCGGAGATGTAAATGTTGCTAAAGCAACCCGCCGCAGGCGGAGAATCTCGCAGGCGAGATTCTATATAAATGAATAGTCAATTACATGAGTCCAAAATCAAAAGGACGGAATGGAGAAAATATGAATATATATGTACCAACTCTTATATATAGTGAGAAGGATTGTGTGAAAAAGTATGGCCGTATAATGTCGAAGACAGGAAGAAAGGCTCTTATCGTTACAGGAAGAAATTCATCTAGAGCTAATGGCTCCTTAGATGACGTAATAAATGCTTTGGAGGAAAACGAAGGCCAGTACGTTATATTTGATAAGGTAGAAGAGAATCCTTCTATCGAGACAGTTATGGAAGCTAGAAAGCTGGGAATACAGGAAAAGGTGGACTATATAATCGGTGTAGGCGGTGGCTCGCCTATAGATGCTGCGAAGGCTATCGCTCTTATGATAGGAAATCCACAGTGCGACGAGAGCATATTATGGGAAAATACTATGAGAAGATATCTTCCTGTGGTGGCAGTACCTACAACAGCCGGTACTGGAACAGAGGTTACACCATATTCCATACTTACAATTCACGAAAAGCGTACAAAGAAGAGTATAAGCCATAGAATATATCCAGTGCTTGCACTTGTAGATTATAAGTACTTAAAGACACAGTCGCAGGAAGTACTTATAAATACTGCAACAGACGCATTGGCACATCTTGTGGAGTCATACCTTAACACAAAGGCAGATGACTTAAACAAAATGTATAGCGAAAAGGGTTTGAAGCTTTTTGGCGAGATTAAAGATAAGTTAAAGAATCCTGATGAAGCAGTATATATGACACTTTCAAATATGGCTATGATAGCAGGAATGGCTATCGCGCACACAGGCACAAGTTTGCCACATGGTTTAAGCTATATGCTTACATATGAGCTAGGAATACCACATGGCAAGGCCTGCGGCTTGTATCTAGGCGGATATATGAAAATGTATGGGGAGAAGGACAAGCCAGCAGTAGATAAGGTGCTAGAAGCTCTTGGAATGGAAAGTGTGGAAGCGTTTAAGGGGTATCTTAAGGAACTACTTGGGGATGTGGAAGTACCTGAGGAAATCATGAAAGAGAACGCTTTTGGGATGATGAGTAATGAGGATAAATTGAAGAATTATCCGTTTGAGGTGAAGAGGGAAGAACTTGAAGGGATGATGTAGAGGGGCAGAAGTTAAAAGCTCTCTTAATGCTAAAATATAGCATTAGGAGAGCTTTTTTGTTTTATGATATAGGAAAGTTCTCTGAACTTCCTATATCATAAAAAACGCTCCGCGAGGATGAGCACTCGCACGAGAAGAATATGTCAGCTAACGCTGACCGTGCTCGGCTCGCAAAGCGGAGCAAGTCCCTCTAGATAGAGGGATTTAGGGAGATGATGCGGACTTGTCCGCTTTGTTCTGTGATAGTCTATAAAAGGAACTTTGTTATATAAAAATAATATTTTATACTTGACAATAGTGTGTGTTATACAGTATAGTAATGATACACAATATTATATGGAGGACAAGGGTATGGAAAAGGACTTAGTAGAAAGCTTGCTTTCTGAATTGCGAAGAGGCACATTGATATTAGGTGTGTTAAGTCAGTTAGATGAGTCAAGATATGGCTATGCATTGATTCAAAGCCTTGAGGAAAAGGGGATGAGTATAGATGCAAATACATTATATCCATTGCTTAGAAGATTAGAAAAACAAGAATTGTTATGTAGCGAATGGAATACAGAGGAAGCTAAGCCGCGTAAGTATTATAAAAGGACTGAATACGGAGATACAGTGTATAAGATTATGATAGAGCAGTGGAATAAGATATCAGAGGGAATGGCTGGCTTGATAGGAGGAAATGAATAATGAGCAAAGTTAATAATAAGAATGTAGAACAAAATGTAAATGATAAGGATATAATAGAAAGATACATATATGATGTAACAAGACGTGTGCCTGAGAAGCAGAGACAGGACATAAGATTGGAGCTTACTTCTCTTATTGAAGATATGTGCGAGGAAGAGGGTGCAACTGTAGAAGAAGTATTAGAGAAGCTTGGAAGTCCAGCAGAGTTTGCCAAGCGTTATAGAGATGAAAATAATTATATAATTGGGCCAGATTATTATGATAATTATATATGGGTATTGAAGATAGGTGCACTTGCAACAGTTATATCATCTATTATTTCAGCTATAATTCACGGTATTTTATCTGCTGGTGGTTTTGACGATTTTATAAATGAATTCTTTAAAGAAGGTATTAGTGCTGGTATATCAGGCCTATATACATTAGTTGGTATAGTGACAATCGTGTTTGTTGTATTGGAACGCTTAAAGGTTAAGGTAGATATAAAGCCAGAGGATAAGTGGACACCATCATCATTGCCAGCACTTCCAGAAAAGAAAGCATTGCTGAGTAGAGGTGAAAGTATAGCAAGTATTATTATTTATGTAGTGTTAATCGGTATTTTTGTGTTTGTACCAGAGATTTTTGGGGTATTTGAATCAACAGATAACGGATTTAGAAGTGTTTCTAATGTGTTCAATTTGGAAAACTGGAATAGTATCGTTCCATGGTTTGTAGGTATACTTGGTATTGCAGTTTTTGACGATATAGTAAAGGTTATATATGGTAAATACTGTAAGGCAGTTATGTATAGCAGTATAATATGTAATGTTATAAGCTTTGGATGCATAGTTGTTATTTTTAAGTTTAAGGATGTATGGAATCCAAGCTTTGCTAAAGATTTATTAGCTTATACAGGAAAAGAAGCATATTCAGAGGGTGATATATTACGTTTTTGGGGAACAGATAGAATTAGTAATATTGTCATAGCATTTATATTTGTTATATCTTGTTTAGAGATTGGCGTGACTGTTTATAAGAGCTTAAAATATAGTGAAAAGTAAGATGATATGTAATGTTTATAAGAGCGTTAGGAATATTCCTAGCGCTCTTGTGGTATATAGACGGATTGTTTTTTGTTGTCACATTTATTATATTCTGATATAATTTCTAAAGATGTATTCTTAAATTTGTTATTTGGTAAAGTAATAATACACACCAGAAAGGTAAGATAAAATGTTATTAGAAGGTTTTAGTAAATTAGGAAAAAGTATTATATCCAATGATATCTATATACTGTGGGCAGCCATTATCGAGCTTATATTATTCACATGCAGCTATTCATTGGCGAAGAATGCCTCAGCCAGAATAGAGAAGCAGAAAAATAAGAAAAAGAGATGTACGAACAAGGCATTGATAAGCTTATACAATGTATTTTGTACAGGCATTTCTATATTTCCTTTATTAGGTATGTTTGGAACTGTTATGGCTCTTTTGGGGCTTGATTTGGCAGCTAATGATATGACAAATATAAGAAATAATTTCTTTATGGCGCTCACATCTACAGCATGGGGAATCATTTTCTCCGTTGTGTTTAAGATTTTACATGCAGTATATGAGGACTTTTTTACAAAGCAGATTGATGAGTCTACAAAGCTTGTAAAAGAATGTAACAGATTATTTGAAAAAGCGAATTGGTGATTATATGAAGAAGAGAGATATTTTGCTTGATTTTACGTCTCTTTTGGATGTAACGCTGATTCTTATATTCTTCTTTGTTATCTTTAGTCATATGGACAATGCGCAAAATATGACGAAGACAGAGGAGAAGGAGGCTGAGCTGGAATGCCAGCTAAGTGATGCGGCCGAGAGGGAAAGTCAGGCTAAGGAATTGATGGAAAAACTAGAATATGAGCTAGGTATTGTGGAAAATGCCGACGACAGAGCAAAGGATAACGTAGAGGAAATTATAGAATTTACAAAGGGAACAAATCTTAAGCTCATATTGGAAATGCAGGATGGCAAATGGACGCTGATTGTTTCAGGTAAGAATGAAGTGATAAGCAGAATCACTGCCAGCGATAATGTGGCATCCGAGCTAAAAAAGGTTCTAAAGGAATCAGAATATAATTATGGAGATACTATTTTATGTGATTTTGTCTATAATGGTTCTCAAGCAGGAACCGTTTCGGCATACAGAAAGATTACTAAAGCGATGGAAACGGTGCAGGAGCAGTACAAGTATCTTTATTATTCAGAAACAGATTTGTCAGTAGGAGAGGATTAGGGAAATGAAAAAGCTAATAAGTATGATAATAGTGCTAGTCATTATAGCTGGTGCATTGACTATAGGTAATTGCCTTGGTTGGGGCAAGGGAAATGGTAATGGTTCAGGTGATGGAACGGGTAATGGAAATGGTACAGGACAAGAGACTGTTGCAGCAGTGGAAGATGTTTCTGGTAGTGAAACAGAAGATAAGTATAATGGTGCGGTATATGCGATTACTGTAGCTGAAAACGATTATTTCTATGATAATAATAGGATGGCCCTTGAAGATATAGAGAAGATGCTTAAGGAATCCAAGGGCGAGAAGATTGTGGAGATAAAGGAAGATAAGGCATCTATAAAGGCGTATAATAAGCTGGTGGAGTTGCTGGAGGGGTTGAAGGTTGATTATGTGGAGAAGTAGAGAAATATTAAAAATATTATTGACTTATTTCACATCCTTGTGCTAAAATCACTAAATAATAAAATACATAAAAGCTTTGATTATGCACAGTAGTTGTCTTATAACTTTGAAAGAGAGTAGGGTCGCCGGCTGAAAGCCCTTAGAGCAATATAAGAACAATGAATTTCACATAGGAGCTGCATTCTTGAATATATACATATGTTAGTAGAGAGTGTCGTTGATGCGCGTTAAGCATGTTAAGAGCCTTATTATAAGGAAAATGGGTGGTACCGCGGAATATTCGTCCCTGTAGACGAGTGTTCCGCGTTTTTTATTAACCCTTAACCGAACTATTCAGACACCATTCGCAAAGCCGTGCTATAAGCACGTTATTTTGCTCATGTGGTTTCTTGCCATATGAATTTATATAAACAGACCTTTGTAAGCAGGCTTACTCGGTCTTGTTATATAAATTCGCATGGCTCTGAATAGTTAACACATAAAAGAAAGTAGGAGAGAGAAAATGCAAGGAAATGGTTTAAATGAACAGCTTGATGCTATTAAGCAGGAAATTTTAAGCGGTATGGAAACTTTAGAGAGCTCTAAGGCTGTCTACGAATTTAAAAAGACTTTCATGGATTCTAAGACTGGTAAGATTGGTCAGCTTATGAAGGGTATGAAGGACATTGCTCCAGAGGATAGAGCTGAGTATGGTAAGAGCGTTAACGCTTTGAAGGAGTGGGCTCTTGTAGAGTTTGAAAAGCTTGATGAACTTATGAAGGAGAAGGAGTTAACTGCCAGATATGAGAGCGAGAAGGTTGATATCTCTATGCCAGCTAATAAGGTAGAGACAGGTAATCTTCATCCTATCACTCTTATCCGCAATCAGTTAATTGATATATTTGCATCTATGGGCTTTGAGGTGTTTGAAGGTACTGAGATTGAGACAGATTACTACAATTTCACAGCTCTTAATACACCACAGGATCATCCAGCACGTGATATGCAGGATACATTCTACTTATCACCTGAGTTCTTACTTCGTACTCAGACTTCAGCTGGTCAGATTCACGTAATGGAGAATACTAAGCCACCTATTAAGATTTTATCACCAGGTAAGGTTTTCCGTTCAGATGATGACGCTACACATTCACCAATGTTTAGCCAGATGGAAGGTCTTGTAGTTGATGAGGGTATTACTCTCTGTGATTTAAAGGGTATGCTTGATGTTCTTGTAAAGAAGATTTTCGGTGAGGGTACAACTACACGTCTTAGACCTTCATATTTCCCATTTACAGAGCCATCTGTAGAAGTAGACGTTAGCTGCTTCGAGTGTGGCGGAGCTGGTTGTAAGCTTTGCAAGGGAACTGGTTGGATAGAGGTTCTTGGCGCAGGTATCGTAAATAAGAAGGTACTTGAGGTATGTGGTATCGATTCAGAGAAGTATAGCGGACTTGCATTTGGTATCGGTATTGAGCGTCTTGCGATGCTTAAGTATGGTATCAATAATATCAAGTTATTATTTGAATCAGACGTACGCGTATTAAATCAGTTGAGTGAATAGGAGGAATAATATATGTTAGTACCACTTAGTTGGTTGAAGGATTATGTCGATATTGACATTCAGCCTAAGGAATTAGAAGAGAAATTATTTTCGTGTGGTTTCGAGGTAGAGGAGCTTTACGAAATTGGTAAGGATATTGAAAATGTAGTAGTAGGTCTTGTAGAGGAGTGCGAGCCTATTCCAGAGACTCATCTTCATGTATGTAAGGTAAATGTTGGTGAGGCTGAAAGCTTACAGATTTGCTGTGGCGCAGATAATGTAAAGGCTGGAGGAAAGTTCCCAGTTGCTTTAGTGGGCGCTTCTGTTTATATGACAGCAAAGGACCACAAGACAGTAGAAGGTGTAATGAAGATTAAGAAGGGTAAGCTTCGTGGATATGATTCATTTGGTATGCTTTGCTCTGGCGTAGAGCTTGGTCTTACTGAGAATATGTACCCAGGTGCTGGCTACAATGGTCTTTTAGTATTGCCAGAGGATGCTCAAATCGGAGCTGATGTTAAGCCCCTTCTCGGTCTTGATGATTGGATGTTTGACATCTCTATCACAGCTAACAGAGCTGACTGCCAGAGTATCTTTGGTATCGCTAGAGAGGTTGCAGCCGTATTAGGTAAGGAATTAAAGACACCTGCTCTTGATTATACTGTGACAGAGGCTAAGAAGGATGGATTTACAGTAAATGTAGATGCTACAGACCTTTGCCCAAGATATATTGCTCATTATGTGACAGATGTAAAGATTGAAGAGTCGCCAGCTTGGATGAAGCGTCGTCTTGCATTAGTTGGTTGTGAAGCTATTTCAAATGTTGTAGATATTACTAACTATATTCTCAAGGAATTAGGTCAGCCTATGCATGCATTTGATTGCAATTTCTTAGAGGGAAATGCTATCAATGTTAGACGTGCCAATGATGGCGAGAAGATTACAGCTTTAAATGAAAAGGAATATACATTAGATTCATCTAACCTCGTTATCTGTGATGGTGTAAAGCCAGTAGCTATAGCAGGTGTTATGGGCGGTCTTAATTCTGAGATTCGTGATAATACATCAGAGGTTATGTTTGAGTGTGCTAAGTTTGCTAGAGACAATGTAAGAAAGACTTCTAGAGCATTGGGTCTTATCTCAGATGCAAGCAGCCGTTATTCAAAGGGCGTAGATGAGTACGCTACAGTTATGGCTATAGACAGAGCTCTTCATTTAATCCAGGAGTTAGGCTGTGGTAAGGTTTCATCTACAAGAGTAGATGCTAATATTGGTAATAGTGTAGAACCTAAGGAAATGAAGGTAAGCATTGCGAAGGTTAATGGAGTTCTTGGTATCCAGGTTCCAACTGATGAAATCATTAGAATTCTTACAAACCTTAACTTTGCACCAGTAGTAAATGGTGATGAGCTTACACTTCAGATTCCAGCATACCGTGAGGATATGGAATCTTATCCAGATGTGGCAGAGGAAGTTATCCGTATGTATGGTTACGACCATGTAACACCTACATTTATGCCAACTGCAAAGGTTACTACAGGTGGATGTAACTTAAAGCAGAAGACTGATATGAGACTTAAAAGAGCTCTCTGTGGAACAGGTGCTCATGAGTGTATTCATTATTCATTCTTCTCACCTGCTGATTTAGATATGTTAAAGTTGCCAGAGGATGCGAAGGAGAGAATGGCTATTCCACTTATCAATCCTATCAATGAAGGTCTTTCAATTATGAGAACTACATTGGCTGCATCTATGATTCATGCTATGGCTCGTAATCAGAAAAGAGGTAACTTAGAAGGACGTCTCTATGAGATGGGAAGCATCTTCGTGCCAAAGGCACTTCCGCTTACAGAGTACCCAGAGGAGCAGAATGTTCTCTGTGTAGGTTTGTTTGGTGATAAAGAAGATTTCTTCACATTAAAGGGAATGGCAGAAGTGGTTGCAGATACACTTAGCATTAAGTTCACATATGAAAGAACCACTAAGACATTCTTACATCCATATCAGACTGCTGCTATTATGTACAATGGCATGGAAGTTGGTTATCTTGGAAAGGTTTCTTACGAGATTATGGATAGCGAGGATATGCGTACAGGTGCATATGTAATGGAGATTAATCTTGAAAAGCTAAGTGATAGCTTTGGCAATGTGCCAAAATTCAAGCCACTTCCAAAGTATGCTGAGGAGAAGAGAGATTTAGCTCTTGTTATGAGCAAGGAAATCACATGCGGTCAGGTAGAGGATTGCATCAAGGAAGCTTGTGCATATGTAACAGACGTAAAGCTGTTCGATGTATACGAAGGAAAGCCAATTCCAGAGGATAAGAAGAGTATGGCATTTACAGTTGTATTCACACCAAAGGATGAAGAATTTGGAGCAGATTCAGTAGACGGATTTGTAGAGACTATACTTAAGAAGTTAAATAAGAAGCTTGAGATAGAGCTTAGAGCATAAGGAATCACATAGTGCCACGCTGGTTGAAACGGTTTGTTTAGGCTGGTGTGGCAAATGTGTATTTATAATGAAAGGGTAGTAAATTATGAGAATGAGAGTAAGAGCAGGACGTTATTCTACAGGGAATTCAGCAGGTGGAAAGATATTTGGTATTTTTCTTATTATGTTTGGTTTGATGTTTGCATTATCTTCAATAAGTATGAGCTGCAGGACGTCAATGATTAAGAAAATGATACCAGGTGATGCAAAAGAATATGATGCTTATATTACAGAAGTTTTATCTGTTAAGAGTGATGTGGTGTGGAAGGAAGATTCTGATGGAGATTCTTATAAAACTACTGTATATGATAGCAGAGTTGTACTGGAATATGAGATTGAAGGTCAAACATATACTACATCATATACCTTTAAAGAAAGAAGTAAGGCTTGTGAAATCGGTGATAAATATCGACTTACTATTGACCCTAAAAATCCAACAAAGATATATGGTTATTCAACAGGTGAGGGTGGAGTTGTACTGATGGCGGTCGAGATTGTATTTGGTCTTATAGGTGGTGCAATTGCATTAGCAGGCATTATACTGATAGTTAAGGGTAGAAAGAGAGCTAAGGCTGAGAAAGAGCAAGCAGCGCAGATGAATCAAGGATATTCAGGATATCAAGGTGTGCCAGATTATCAAGGTATGCCAGAATATCAAGGTATGCCAGATTATCAGGGAACATCAGAATATCAAGGTGTGTCGGATTATCAGGGAACATCAGGATATCAAGGTATGCCAGATTATTCGGGATATTCAGGACAAAATTATGTCGGTAATGAATATAATGGACAAGGCTATGATGCGTCAGCTTCTCGCGGAACAAATTATAGTGGAACAAGCCTTCGTGATTAAGAAATAACAGATAAGGTGATAAGAGAAATAGATATTTAGACGATTAACGTGGTCTGAATATCTATTTTTGTTGGAGTTTTTCTTTTGAATCCCACCAAAAGGCTAAAAACGAGAAAAGGTGGGAGAAGCAGAGAATAGAAGAAGTAATAGTAACCCCACCAAAAGATGTAAAATATGAAATGGTGGGAATGACAAGGAAAATAAGAGTGTGTAGCCATATATTGAATTGGAAAAATATGAAACCTAGTATGCGTATTGGATAAAGATATTATTAGAAATTATCTAGAAATAAAAAAAGAATAAAAATAGAAAATAGAAATAGAAAGTTATAGTACAAAGTTTCATATTTATAGCGAATTTGTCGATAAATTAAATGGAATAATATCATTAGGAGGCAGGACAAAATATGCTTGCTCAGGCAAATCAGTCAAATCAAGGAGTGCTTAGTCTTTTGATATAATAATATGTGAAATAATGGTGAAAAATTATATATCAAATTTACATTTATTTTTCAATATGGTATATTAATAGACAGATATGTGACCGGACTGTATGTTAAAAAATTATATACGTTAAAATATGGTAGGTGTAAATGTTAATTTTATATAATGAGAGGTATAACTTATGAGCGTGAAAGAAAAAGTGGCTAAAAAACCTATAGAACCAGAGAAGATTGTAAAGGTAATACAGTATTTGCCATTAGCAGTGGCAGCGGTATTTCTTATAATTAATATTATTAAAGGAAATATGCCTGGAATTGTATGCATTAGTATTTGTGAAGCATTATTTGCAGTAATGGTTGTTATCATAAAGAAAAAGAAACCTAGCTTGAAAACTCAGGAAACTGTTTTGTCATTTGCACTGCCATTGCTGATATTTATGATTTCATTGTTTAGTGGAGCATCTTATAGTGATGATTTTTCATTGTATTTGGCAGTTATAGCTATTGTAGGATTGTTTTTAGAGCCGTCTATTACTATGTTTCAGATAGTATTTGTAGATGTATTGTTGCTTGCTATGTGGGCCATTCATCCGGAAAAGGCAGGTGGAACTGGACAGTACATATTGTGTTATGCATGCTATAATCTGGCAGCATGGTTATATTATAATGTGGTTAAAAGAGGACAGGCATTTATTAGCCTGTCAGATGAGAAAGCAAATGAATCAAAGCATGTTCTTGATGCCATGAGGGAAATGGGTGATGAGTTACAGAAGGATTTTAATACGTCATCTGAAAAGATAAAGACGGGAACTATAGGACTTAAGCATGGCTCAGAGACTATTGCGAATGTGGCTAATGATGCTGAGCAAAGCTGTGCGGTGGTTCATGATAGAATAAAAGAAGCAGAGAGTCAGATAGAAGCTATGAATAAAGCTGTGGGAAGATTTGAGACAGCTTTAACTGAGAATAAGGATAATATGGATTCTATGAATGAGAATCTTAAAATGGTTGATAGTACTATGGAGCAAGCAAATGTGGTGCTTAATGAAATGGAAGCACAGATGAAGCAGATAAGTGGTATAGCAAAGCAGCTTAGTGATATATCTTACAACTTGACTATACTTTCATTGAATGCTTCAGTGGAATCGGGTCGTGCTGGTAGAGCAGGTGCAGGATTTGGTGTGGTTTCAAATAATATGCGTGAGCTTGCGGCAAAGAGTGATATGTTTTCAGAACAGGTAGAGGAAGCTATAAAGCAACTTATAACTAGTGTAAGAGAAACTACAGAGAAGTTCGAGGGCAGTAAGGAAGCTATGAATGTTTCTGTAAATGCTATGAATCAGCTAACAGAAAGCTTTGGTGGACTTAGCAAACAGTTTGAATCGTTGTATGTAAATATAGAGGAGCAGAATTATAGTATAAGAGAGATTGATAATATATTTGATGAGCTTAATGGCAAGGTGAGTGATATGCATACAAGTGCGATGAGGAATCAGACAGTTGTTGATGATATAGTAGGTGCTCTTGATGTGTATAGTGAAAATATATCGAGTGTTATAGAAAATACTAGAGGGGAATGATTATATATTATTGGATGATAGTGTTCTTTGTAAGAACAAAGATGTTGGAAGTTCATAATTCTATTAGTTAAAAATGAAAAAATGTCAAAAATGGCTAATGAACAAGATGTAAAAGGGAAGAAATAAATTTACTTTTCCCACCCTTCGTGTTATATTAAATAATGGTTTATTTTAACAATGATGATATTCAAAGGAGATATATATTATGAAGCTCGGTATCGTTATAAATTGACGATTCAGATGTATGTTTATATAACTCCATAAAGTTAGATAAGACTTGATATGTTAAGGGTTAGAATGAATTTTGAAAGGCATAAAAGTCGATATTTTTTTATGTAACTATTCTTAAAATTGGTACGTGATTGGTACGTAGAGTTTTGAAGAAATTGGAAAAAAGTGAAAATAGGTGTTATATGATGATGCCTTCACGAGCATATGGTGTGAGAGGAAGATAGGTGGAAATCTGTCTTTTTTTATTGGAGGAATACCAGTATGGAATGTTTTTTGCAAAACTCATATAAGAATAGGTATCTGAATTTGATTTATAAGAAGGCGGAAATTCAAACGGCAAGTTAAGAAGTTTCAAACGGCAAAATTTGCCTATAGGAATGCCGGTTGGGAATGATAATGTTGAATATGTTTACTGCGTCAAATATTATTTCAATTTAGTCATTTGGTTGAAAATGACTAAATTGAAACTGGTTATTACTCAGTTATACAGAATAAAATATGTCATTCGTGACAATTATATTGCAAAATTCTTAAAAATATGTTATTAATAACATATAATGTTTAATGATTTGAATATGTCATAAATAACAATTTGATGTATATTTTAATAAAAATATGTCATACTTGACATAAAAGGAGGCTGTTCATATGAATAACGGAGATATAAATTCTATATTTGAGCAAATTAATAATCTAAAGAAACCAGTCACTGAATCAACAGAGACCAATGTAGATACATCAGAGGATGCTTTGAGAGAAGTGTTAAATAGTGTATCAGAGGAAATACAAAGAGTATTGGACGAGAACAATTTTACACAGGAAGATTTGTGCCGAATTACAAATATGTCTCAGTCAAATATCAGTAAGATACAAAATGGTAAGGTTGTTCCTAGGATAGAAACTCTGCAGAAAATTGCTGCAGCTACACATACAAGGCTCGTTATAAGTTTCGAGAGTATGGAAGGAGATGAATAACAATGGCATTTATTAAATCAATTGACATAACCAAGTTTAGAGGTATTCAGAAATTAGAGGTTTCGGAGTTTTCTAATATCAATCTTATTGTAGGAGATAATAATAGCGGTAAAACAACATTTTTGGAAGCGATACAGTTGTTATTTGCTAAATCGCAGTTAAGTTCTATAAAAAATGTAATTAATCAAAGAACTGTACTTAATTCTAATAGTAGTTTTTATACTTCTTTTATCAAAATGTTTAATAAGGAGCAGGGCAACGATTTTTTGGAATTTGATATTTATGCACTTAGCAATAAAGGTCCTTTGGAGTTTGAACTGAACGGTAGTGAAAAGACAGTTTCTGGAGAGGATGCTCTTCATATATCAACATTGTCGGCACGACAGAAGAGCGAGTATAAGAGAAGTACAAGCGTTATTCCAGAATCTGCAAAGGTATTTACGGGAAGAATTATTACTAAGGCAGGAAAGAAACCTGTAGAAAAAGAAGTTTGCTGTACATCTTTGGATAAGGTAATTCCGGGTCCTATCGTAAAGAAGGAGGTACATTATATACCATCGTTTGGTCACTTACGCTATGATTTGCTCCAGAATATTGTAGATAATCCAGAATATAAAAAGTTAGCAATTGATATTTTAAGGCAGTTTGACAATTCTATCGCAGATATTTGTTACACCAAAGCAGATGATGGAACTTACTTGGAGTCTATTATAACTAAGGACGGCGTGAATATGCCTTTCTCTGTTTATGGTGATGGCATTAAAAAGATATTGTATATTCTCAATAAATTATTTAATGCTACAGATTCTATATTGTTGATTGATGAGATTGAAACAGGGTTACACAAAAAATATTATGATATATTGTTCCCTGTTGTATTTGCGTTGGCGAACAAGCTGAATGTCCAATTATTTATTGCTACACATAGCATAGAGGCTATTGATGCAATTCTGCGATATGGTAATTATGAAAATAGTAATGTTAGCAACGATCCGATAAAAGTCATTACACTTAAAAAGGTTGATGATAATAACGGTAGTAATATAGTTGCACGAAATGTTACGGGCAAGTATGTATACGAGAACCGAAAGGTGTTTGAATTCGAGGTGCGCCTATGATGACAGAATTAGTACTTGTAGAAGGTGTTTCAGATGTACAATTGATAAGCTATTACTTGCAGAATGTGTATGGATGGAAGCACGAGAGAGACAATATGCTTGGAATAGAGCCACTTGATGAGCATGAGCATATTGAATGCCTTTCTAAGAATGGAAATCAAGTTGTCTTATGTGGTGTCGGTGGTAATGGTAAATTTGCTTATTTCGTAGAACAACATCGTATAAATTATATGGTCGTTGAGAAAGATATATCTTCACTTATGGTTGTTACTGACAGAGATGAAGCGACGGATTCGAAGATTAGAAACCAAATTAATTCTGCTCTTAACAGATATCTGTCGAGAGCAATCGTTGGAAAGAGAACGTAATTCAAGATTCATTTGGACAGGCGAAGAATATAAATACATATCTTTTAATTATCCCAGCAAATGAAAAAGGCGCGTTGGAAAGAGTAATCATTGATGCGCTGAATGATATCCCGGAAGAAACTGCTTTGATGGGGGAAGTGGAACAGTTTATTGATGCTCTGAAAGTGGAACTGGTTCCGGATTTAAATCAGATAAATAATGCTAATAAAGCTACAGTAGGAACTTTCTTTAGTGTTCGATATCCTAAAAAGGCAATGAGGTCATTTGGTGTGTTCATTTCTAAAATTGATTGGTCGAAATCAGTATCTTTAAATCAGTTGTTTCTGCCGTTTCAATGTTTGGGAGATGACAAGTTAATTGAGAATTAAAAAAAGTGGAGAGTTGTTTAAGGAAATTGATTTGTGTAAAGCACTTGCCAAGTGGTAGGTGCTTTTATAGTGAAAGATTAGCTTGTGTGGTATAATTTGAGAAAATAATTTGAAAAAATTTATTGTTATAGATGAGATATTTTACATAAAAACCGTAGTATATAGATGAGGCAGAAAGAAGGTGAGTAATTTGGATGATAGAAAGATAATTGAATTGTTCTATGAGCGCTCAGAACAGGCAATCATTGAACTATCAAATAAATATGGCTCTGTATGTAGAAAAGTTGCAGATAATATACTTAATAATAAGCAGGATGTAGAGGAATGTGTGAATGATGCATATCTTGGTGCTTGGAATACAATACCGCCTCAGAATCCAAATCCGTTAATAAGCTATGTATGTCGCATTGTGCGCAATATTGCTATAAAGAAGTATCATTTTAATACTGCGGAAAAAAGAAATAGTATATATGATGTAGCGTTAGATGAGTTGGAAAATTGTATTCCATCTGTTTCATCGGTAGAGGATGAGATTGATACTATGGAAATATCAAAGCATATAAATATGTTTCTTGAAATACTTGATAAAGAAAATAGGATATTGTTTGTTCGTAGATACTGGTATTCCGATTCGATTGAAGATTTAGCAAAGCTATTTTGTACAAGTAAGCATAATGTATCTGTAAGACTTTCACGTACAAGAGAGAAATTGAAGAAATATCTTAGTAGGAAAGGAGTTTCGTTATGAGTAGAGAAAAAATATCAGAAGTAATAGATAATATCAATGATAAATATGTAAATGAAGCGGCATCTTATGAGGGAAAAGAAAATAATATTAGGAAATCAGCTTGGTATAAGTGGGGTGCAATGGTAGCTTGTTTTGCTTTGCTTGTTTTGGGATGCATTAAATTCCTACCAATGTTAATTAGTGAAGAAGATGTTGATAATGAAAGTAATGAAGGTAATGTGTCACAAGTAAGATACCAGTATTATGTCAATGAGGAAGGCTTTGCTAAAGAATGGCCTTGGGAATACATGACACTTAGTGAGAAATATCGAACAGTAAATTATGATGGAAAAGAATATAGCATAAAAAGTTCTTACCCTATATCCCAGGAAGTGATAAAAGGTAAATTGGGGACAGGTGAAGCAACAGGTGTAGATTTATATACTGGAGAAAAATATACAGAATCTTTTGAGGTATATGAAATTAACGGTATTTCATCAGAAAAACTAATTGCTGCTGGAATGGTTGGGGAATATTATGTATATCAAATTTCGGAAGATTATATGAGACCAGCTACATTTGGGGAATTAATGAAACTGTATAGCCTTGATGATAATTTGCAGTTTGCGAATTTTACAGAATATGAAGGATATAAAGAACAGGGATATTATACTGTTAATGATGATGCTTATATATGGCAGATACTTTTAGAATGTGAGGGAGCTACCTTGGATGATACAGCCGATTCTTTTGATAGAAGCAATCGTGAGTATTTAAGTTTTACTGCAACATCAGATGCACTTGGTGTATATAAAAGGGTGGTATATATATCAGAAGACGGCTATTTTGCAACTAATATCTTTGATTATAGTTATATATATTATATAGGTGCTGAAGCTGCGGAAAAAATAATTGAGTATGCAGAGCAAAATTCAGTAGCAACAATAGTTGAACCATATGAGCTTACTGTGGCAGGAACATTAGTTGAAGTGGGTGATGGTTATATTGTAATTGATGATAGTGTTCTTTGTAAGAACAAAGAAGATGGCATAGTATATAAAATAGATACTAGCGATTTGCGTATAAAAAGATGTATAGATAATGAAATCGTTAAGGTTGGAGATGTGGTTATCGTAAAATATAATGGAGAAATTTCAGAGGACAATTATGTGACAGGAGCATATTCCATTAATAAAGGTACATTGGTGGAGAGTGAACCAGTGATATTGGAATAATAGAAAACAGCATATGGTGATTTGCAAAGAGGTTGTTTAGTGAGCAATCTCTTTGTGTTTATATGAAAATATTATTTTTCTGGTGGTAAGAATAAAATAATAAAGGTATAATATCAATGTTAAGAAAAAGATGGCAAGATATATTTATGTTGTTCATAAGTAGATGGAGGTAATTATGGCTTTTGATTTTAAGAAGGAATATAAAGAATTTTATATGCCAAAGAATAAACCTGAGATCGTAAATGTTCCTAAAGCTAATTATATTGCTGTTAGAGGTAAAGGTAATCCAAATGAAGAAGGTGGTACATATCAGCAGGCTATTAGTGTTTTATATGCTGTTGCATATACATTAAAAATGAGCTATAAGAGTGATTATAAAATAGAGGGTTTTTTTGAATATGTTGTTCCACCACTTGAGGGATTTTGGTGGCAGGATGATGTTCAGGGTGTGGATTATACTAACAAATCGGCATTTAACTGGATTTCAGTTATTCGTTTACCAGATTTTGTGACTAAGGAACATTTTGAATGGGCGGTGGAAACTGCAACAAAAAAGAAAAAGCTAGACTGTTCGTCAGCAGAGTATCTTACAATTGATGAAGGATTGTGTGTTCAAATTATGCATTTGGGTTCGTTTGATGATGAACCAGCAACAGTTGCACTTATGGATGCTTATTTAGAGCAGAATGGATATGTTAATGATATAAATAATGATAGATTGCATCATGAGATATATTTATCTGATGCTAGAAAGGTTGCAGCAGAAAAGTGGAAAACGGTTATTAGACATCCGATTAGAAAAGCGTAAAACTTGAATTTATCGCGCTCAAGGAAAAAGGAAGCGGCTGCGTAGCAGACATTTACTTTTTCTGGCGCGATACCGACA
The DNA here is from genome assembly GCA_017412055.1 of Lachnospiraceae bacterium. Classification (GTDB taxonomy): domain Bacteria; phylum Bacillota; class Clostridia; order Lachnospirales; family Lachnospiraceae; genus SVEL01. The sequence goes on from JAFQOW010000009.1 coordinate 97,275, forward strand.
AAATTATAAGTGCGAAGCACGACAGACACGAAGTGGCTGAATTTTGGAGGTGTAAGAAGTAGAAAAACTTGTATTTGTAGAGGTGAAAATGAGAGATATTCAGATAATAGATAATGAAACAGCTTTTAATTATAGGGTTTCAGGTGTGGTTATTAAAGATAACAAAATTTTGCTTAATAGGTTAAAAAGTGATGGTTTTTGGACATTTGTTGGAGGAAAGGTAGCATTTGGAGAAGATTCACAAAAAGCAATTGTTAGGGAGTATTTTGAAGAAACAGGGGCTAATATCAAAGTGGAACGATTAGCAGCTTGTGTTGAAAACTTCTTTGTTTTTAATGCAAAGAGATGGCATGAGATTTTATTTTTCTATATATTAAAAGATGATAATGAAGAATTGGATTTGTTTGAAGGTGAACGAGAGATAAAAGATAATTCGAGCGGAATCTATAAATGGTTTGATATATCTAAATTAGATAAAGTTAAGATTCAACCAGAGTGTTCAATGCAAATAATTAACAATTTAAATTGTCAAGTTTTTCAACATATTATTAATGAAGAATAATTGGTAATAAATATGATTTATTGAGAGGGTATTAAAATGATTGGAAGTAGAGTGACAGTAAAGATTGATAGGCCAATGGGTAGTTATCATCCGAAGCATAAGGATATATATTATCCAATAAACTATGGTTATATAGAAGGAATTATGGCTCCAGATGGAGAGGAGCAAGATGCTTATGTATTGGGCGTGGATGGTCCGGTTCAGCAATTTACAGGAATTGTTGTTGCGATTATACATAGATTTGATGATGTTGAAGAAAAGTGGGTTGTTGCACCTGAAGATATGATGCTTACTAGGGAAGAAATAGAGAAACAGGTGCATTTTCAGGAACAATATTTTAAGTCAGAGATAAGGATGTAGAGAGAACGTATGAAAAGAATGTACTATTTATTGCCAATTAGATGTGTTATTTTTTTATTTACGTTTGTAATTGGAGCAGCAGTTGTTGGGAAACAAATAGAAGAAATAAGTAATTGGTGGTCTGTGATTGCGAGTATAGTTAATGTGCTTATAATAGTAGTGCTCGTATTTACAACAAAAAAGAAGAATAGTAATTATTGGGAATTGATAAATTTTCAAAAAGGAAAGACTACATGGAAACAAATTGTAGGTATGTCGGCAATTATTGTAGTTATCGGAATGGTAGGAATGTACTTGGCAGGATACATATGCTATGGTGTTATTCCTTATGCGGCACCGATGCTTATAGCGCCTATACCTTTATGGCTTGCAATAATTAATGTGGTTGTTTTGCCCATATCAACAGCATTTGCTGAAGATGGTTTGTATTTAGGATGTGGTGTAAATACAATTAAAAATAAGTATGTGGCAATCATTGTTCCGGCATTGTTTTTTGCATTACAACATAGTTTTATACCAACATTATATGATGTTAGATATACAGTATATCGTTTTATATCTTTCTTGCCATTAACTATTATTTTATGTTGGTGGTATCACAAAAACAGAAATCCACTTCCGATTATGGTTGGACATGCTGTTATTGATGTGGCTACAGTTATGCAAATATTAGCAACATCTGCAATTCCAGGATTTTATGAAATGATGTGTGGTATGTAATTAGGAGGAGAAATAATATTATGAAAAAGCTGGTGGTGTTTTTTCCAGGCGTGGGGTATGGATTTAAGCATCCTTTATTCTATTATGCTGATTTGTTGTATGAGACAAAAGGTTATGAACGAAAATATATGAGCTATCAGGATATTTGCATGGATAAAAAATTAACCCTTGAGGAAAAAAAGGTTAAGGTAAGAGAATATGTTTTTAAACAAGCAAGAGGGATTGACTTTAAAGAGTATGAAGAAGTTGTTTTTCTGTCCAAAAGTATCGGAACTGCAGAGGCAGGAGCTCTTGCTGAAAAAGTGGGAATAAAAGTGACGCAGATTTTTCTTACTCCTATCGAAAGTGCTATTCCGTATATTAAAGGTGCCAGCAATGTTGTTATAGGTACTAGAGATGAAGCATACTCGGTTTGTAAAGAACATTGTGAGAAGTATAATATAAATGCATTATATATAGAAGATGGAGACCATTCGTTGGAAGTCAAAGGAGAACTAGATAAAAACATAGATATATTGAAACAAGTAATGCAATTTGTGGATGAAAAGTCTGCCTTCGTTGAGATAAAGTGACAAAATTGACTGCAACATATTTTTATTTTGGGGATTTTGATAAAAAATATAAAGAAGAAATAGTATCGCCGGAATTGAAATTTGTATATTTGGAAAAATGTAATGGGAGATAACCAAAATTCATTGCTGAAAGGAACGCAATACGTATATATCAGAATACTGTGAAGTTAGTTACGTAGAAAAGTATAATGTGGTTTTTGTGAAATGGAAAAAATTCTGTTGTAATCAGGATTATAGAGAACCCTTGGAATATGCATTAGACATTATTAATAATCATAAGGATTGTAATTATGTGGCAGATACTAGAAATGGATTTGAGAATATTCCTGAGGATACCAAGTGGGTAGTGGAATATTTTATGCCTACGGCAGCAGAATATGGATGCAAATGTATTTATTTTATTATTGATAAAAGTAATTCGTTAAAAGAAGAATTAGAGGGCCAGGAAAATGATTCTTCTGATAAGATTGAATTTAGATATATCTACTGTTTGGAAGAAGTTGAAATATAATATGATGGAGAAAAGATATGACTTTAAATATGAGAAAGCATTATATTGACAATTTAAGATGGATAATACTTTTGGTTCTTATACCATATCATGCAGCAATGGCGTGGAATACTTGGGGTGAATCTAATTATGTTTTCTTTGAAGGGAATAGGTTAATTAGCAGTGTCGTTGTGTTTTTTAGTCCTTATTTTATGCCGTTGCTATTTGTGTTAGCAGGTATAAGTACAAAATATGCGTTACAAAAGAGAACAAATAAGGAATATTTGATTGAGAGAGTAAAAAAATTATTAGTGCCATTTTTATTTGGAACAATTTTTTTAATGCCTATTATGGCATATATTGCAGATAAGTTTAATTGTTCTTATGATGGTAGCTTTTTTGAGCACTATGTTGTATTTTTTACAAAATATACGGATTTAATAGGTGCAGATGGTGGTTTTTCGTTAGGACAGTTTTGGTTCTTGTTGTATTTGTTGATTATTTCATTTATTGGGACTGGCATAATAACCTTACTAAAGAGATTTGAAACAGATAAAACAATTTCATTTTGGATGATTTTTCTTTTGGGCTTACCATTGCCAATATTAAGTGAGTTGCTATCTGTAGGAGGAAAAAGCCTTGTGGAGTATACTTATCTTTTTATGGCGGGGTATTATTTATTTTCTGATGAAAAGACAGTGAATGAAGTGGAGAAGAACAGTGTTTTATTAATTTGCATTGGGCTGATAGCTACAATTTTGAATGTATACCTCTTTATTTGGCGAAAAGAGGAATTTGTTTTGCTTAACAATGTTACAAAATATGTATCAGAATGGATTATGATAATTGCTTTGATTGGATTTGTGAAAAAATATTTAAATAATAGTAATAAATTTTTTGATTATATGAATAAAAGGTCATTCCTATTTTATGTTTATCATTTTGTTTGGGTTGTTTTGTTTCAGTATATACTGTATGGTTTTGTCGGTAATAAAACTATGGTTTTATTTATAGGTACAGTGTTATTAGCTTATTTAGCTACTTTTGCTTGTTGTGAAATAAGTGCACGAATACCTGTTTTGTGCTTTCTGACAGGGATAAAACATAATGCAAATAAGTAATTGGATTGAGGATTAATTTTAAGTTGAGGGAAAGAAATATGAAGACACCTAAATTGGAAACAGAAAGATTGATATTACGTCCATTTAAGGAAGATGACGCGATAAATGTATTTGAATGCTGGGAAAGTGATCCTGATGTGGCAAAATATATGTTTTGGACAAGTCACAATGATATCGAGAAAACAAAAGAATGGATAGCGTTTGAATTAGGGCAAATAGAAAAGCAAGATTGGTATAGGTTTGCTCTTGTATTAAAAGGAACAAATGAGTTGATTGGAACAGTTCTAATTTATTATGAAGAGGAAGTTGAATGTTGGGAAATAGGCTATAATCTCGGTAAGAAGTACTGGAATAAAGGCTATACAACTGAAGCAATGAGAACAGTTATTGATTTTGCAGGCAAACAATTAAAGATATCAGAAATTGTTGGTAGATATGCAAAAGAAAATCCTGCGTCGGGTAATGTTATGAAAAAACTAGGATTTAGTTATGAAAAGGATATTCCTTATGAATGTAATAATGGAACAGTTAGAAGAGAGGGAATACAATGTAGATTGATTATTGGTTAAAAGATGAAGTGTTTTTGAAAATAAAAGGGAAGTGATTGGGATGATGAATTTAAGAAGTGAGATAGCAAAAATAATTGGAATTAATATATCAGATTCTAATACAGAGATTAAATACAGTGTATTGGAAACGATAGAGGAAGAAGGATATACAAGGCATTTAATTGAATATGATTCCTGCGGCGATAAAGTAAGAGCATTCTTGTTGTTGCCTGAAGTGCTTGGCAATAATCCTGCAATACTTATTAACCATCAACATAATAGAGAACACCATTTAGGGAAAAGTGAAGTTTGTGGATTAGCAGGAAATCCATTGCAAGCGTTTGGAGTAGAATTAGTTAAGAGAGGTTTTGTTGTATTAGCACCTGATTCTATATGTTTTGAAGATAGACGCAAGGATTCTACAGTAGAAGGATTTGATTTTTGGCAGCACTTTGATGAAATGTGTTATCGAATTCTTAAGGGAGAATACTTGATGAAGAAAGTACTTGATGATGCAATGATTGGAATTAGTTTACTATCTAATCTTGAGTTCGTTGATAACAAAAGAATTGGTACACTAGGGCATTCTTATGGTGGTAATACGGTATTATTTCTTTCGGCGTTAGATGAGAGAATCTCATATAGTTGTGCTAGTGGCAGTGCTTGTACATATAAGAATAGAATGAAAAATGGTGTTGGAATTGAAATGGCAAGTGTGATTCCAGGATTCATTCAAAAATATGATATTGATGATGTGGTAGCATGCATCGCACCAAGACAGCTACTTATAGTTTCAAGTGAGGAAGATAAGTATTCGAAAGATGTTCCAGAAATAGTTGAAAAGGTTAGTGAAGTGTATAAGAACAGTAATGCATTGGGTAATTTATATCATAAGCGTTATCAAGGTGGTCATGCAATGACGGAGGAAAGATTTCGTGATATAGTGAAATGGATAAGTGAAAAGGCATAGGAGCAATCTATAATAAGTTTAAGAGAGGGGATTTTAATGAAAGATATAGAAATTGTACAACAAGCTAAAGAAAGCTTTAATCGTATTATTGATAATAAAACTTATGCGAATATTATAAAAGATGATAATCATCTTTTAGAAATAATGGACTTGATAGAAGAGAGTAATTATAGAAGGATTTTAGATATTGGAACTGGAACGGGGTATTTGGCATTTCCTTTAGCGGAAAGATTTCCTAAATCGACAGTTTGTGGTATTGATATTGCAGATGCTATTATTCAGAAGAATAATGAGATTGTAAAAGAAAAGGGGATAACAAACCTTTCTTTTGAAGTATTTGATGGTTTGAATTATCTATTTGAAGATGAGAGTGGTACTGTATGGGTGAAACATATAGATGTGGGCAATACTGTTTATATGAAAGCATAGGAAAAGAAATAAATTTACTTTTCCCACCCTTCGTGTTATATTAAATAATGGTTTATTTTAACAATAATGATATTCAAAGGAGATATATATTATGAAACTAGGCATCGTAGGACTTCCTAATGTAGGAAAGAGTACTTTATTTAATTCATTGACAAAGGCTGGTGCTGAATCGGCTAACTACCCATTCTGTACAATCGACCCTAATGTAGGTGTTGTGCCTGTACCAGATGAGAGACTTGATAAGCTTGCAGCTATGTATGATTCGGACAAGATTACACCAGCTGTAATAGAGTTTGTTGATATAGCAGGACTTGTAAAGGGTGCATCTAAGGGTGAAGGACTTGGAAATCAGTTCCTTGCAAATATCCGTGAGGTAGATGCTATTGTACATGTTGTCCGTTGTTTTGATAACTCAAATATTATTCATGTAGAGGGAAGCATTGACCCACTTCGTGATATTGAGACTATTAATTTAGAGCTTATTTTCTCTGACATAGAGATTCTTGATAGAAGACTTCAGAAGGTTGGCAGAGCTGCTAATAATGATAAGACTATGGCTAAGGAGAGAGACCTTATCCTTAAGCTTAAGGCTCTTCTTGAGGATGGTAAGCTTGCTAAGCATTATGAGACAGATGATGATGATGAGAAGTTATGGCTTAAGGAGTACAATCTTCTTACAGGAAAGCCAGTTATCTTTGCAGCAAATGTAGAAGAGGACGATTTGGCTGATGATGGCGCATCTAATGAAAATGTAACTAAGGTTAGAGAGTTTGCTAAGAGCGAAGGTTTTGAGGTATTTGTTGTATGTGCTCAGATTGAGCAGGAAATTGCAGAGCTTGATGATGAAGAGAAGGCTATGTTCCTTGAAGATTTAGGAATTAAGGATTCTGGTCTTGATAAGCTTATCAAGGCAAGCTATAGCTTACTTGGACTTATAAGCTATCTTACAGCTGGTAAGCAGGAGACAAGAGCTTGGACTATCACAAAGGGTACAAAGGCTCCACAGGCAGCAGGTAAGATTCATACAGACTTTGAGAGAGGCTTTATCCGTGCAGAGGTTGTAAATTATCAGGATTTACTTGATTGTGGTAGCTATTCAGGCGCAAAGGACAAGGGTCTTGTAGGTCTTGAAGGTAAAGAATACGTAGTAAAAGATGGGGATGTAATCTTATTTAGATTCAATGTGTAGATACCAAGATCAAAAGGTTATGCTATATATAATAATTAAGGAGACTAACTATGGGTTTATTAGATTTAAGTATCAGTTTTCCTAACTTAGGAATAGACATATATAATTTACCTAACAAATTTTCTATATTTGGCCTAGAGATTGCTTTCTATGGCTTGATTATCGGTTTTGGTATGCTTGCTGGTATGATGATTGGATTTAGAGAGGCTAAGCTTACAGGACAGAATGTAGAAGATTATATTGATTTGGCTTTGTATGGTATAGTGTTTGCTATTATTGGAGCGAGATTATACTATGTAATATTTGAATGGGAATATTACAAGGGTGATTTCTTTAAGATTATTAATCTTAGAGAAGGTGGATTAGCTATATATGGTGGCGTTATAGCTGCAGTGATTACATGCTTCATCCTTGCAAGAGTTAAAAAGCTAAGCTTTCTTCAGATGGCTGATACAGGCTGTATTGGATTGATTTTAGGTCAGATAATAGGAAGATGGGGCAATTTCTTTAACAGAGAGGCCTTCGGTGGGGATTCTAATGGTTTATTTGCTATGAAAATCAATACATGGGATTCTACTGTGGATAGAATAGCTGTACCTGAAGCGGTAAGCTATTTTGATGAGGCAGGACAATTTATCCAGGTTCAACCGACCTTCCTTTATGAATCATTCCTTAATTTGTGTGTTCTTTTACTTATTTTGGCATTTAGAAAGAAGAAGAGATATCACGGAGAAGTGTTCCTTTGGTATATGGCTGGATATGGTGTGGTAAGAGTGATTATTGAAGGCTTTAGAACAGACCAGCTTATTATTGGAAATACTGGTATACCTGCATCACAGCTTTTGGCTGGTGTATTGGCAGTAGGTTGCGGTTCTCTTCTTATATATAATGGTATTAAGCATAAAGGCGGCAAGTCTGTATGGAAAGTGGAGAAAGAGGACGATTATACAGAGTTTGTTGACGAAACAAAATGATAAAAGATATCCTTTGGTACTAAAGTACTAGAGGATATTTTTTTGTCGTTGAGATTATTGTTTTGACAACTGAGAAAATTAAAAAACACAATATATAGTGCGGACTTAAAAGTGAGATACAAGATATTCTGAAAAGATGTCATGTATCTCATTTTTTATGTAGAAAAACTTGGAAAAACCCAGCAATTTCAAAGAAAACTTAATTTAAATATTTTTAAAAAGTACTTGATTTTCTCTAATAATTAGTATAAAATCGTCGTAAGAAGTGGTGAAAAGTGGTGAATCGTGGTATCCAGTGGTGCAAAGTGGTAGATTTCACGATTTGCTACTCTATTACTCTTTATTTTGGGAAAGGAAAGCAGGTGTTACTTATGTTCATGAGCGAATATAGTCATTCCATAGATGCTAAGGGTAGAGTGATTGTACCTGCTAAGTTTAGAGAAGAGCTTGGTGAAACATTTGTAGTAACACAGGGTTTGGACGGTTGTTTATTTGTATTTCCTAATGAAGAGTGGAAAAACTTCGAAGAGAAGCTTAAGACGCTTCCTATGGCGAATAAAGATGCCAGAAAGTTTGTTAGATTCTTTCTTGCTGGTGCAGCATTAGCAGAGGTGGACAAGCAGGGTAGAATATTACTTCCAGCGGTTCTTAGACAGTTTGCAGGACTTGAGAAGGATGTAGTTCTTGTAGGTGTTGGTAGTAGAGTGGAAATTTGGGACAAGAAGCGTTGGGAAGAGTGTACATCATTTGATGATATGGATGAGATTGCGGAGCATATGGCAGACCTTGGGCTTAACATCTAGAATTCCAGTGTCAAAAGTTCATAAACCACATGTGCTTGCACATATGTGGTTTAATGACTTGTTGACACGCCACACTATGAGCATAAAAGTGGGGCGTTAGCACCGCGATATGCGAATAGTGTGTAGGATTGCGAGAGTGCAAAGCACGTAGCAATCCGTGGAATTAAGAATATGTATTTAGGAGATGGATTTCAAAATGGAATTTAAGCATAAGTCAGTTTTGTTGGAAGAGACAATTGAAAGCCTTGCTATTAAGCCGGATGGCATATATGTTGATGGAACCCTTGGCGGGGCAGGACATGGTTATGAGGTATGTAAGAGACTTAGTAGCAAGGGGAGATTTATCGGAATAGATCAGGATACAGACGCCATTAAAGCAGCTACGGATAAACTCAGCGTATTCAAGGATAAGGTGCAAATCGACATCGTAAAAAGTAATTATCATGAGATTTCTGACGTACTAATCAGCCTTGGTGTGGAGAAAGTCGACGGTATTTTACTTGATATAGGAGTTTCCTCATATCAGTTAGACAATGCGGAGCGAGGGTTTACATATAAGGTCGATGCACCCCTTGATATGCGAATGGACAAGTCTAATCCTATGACAGCTAAGGATATTGTCAATGGTTATAGTGAAATGGAGCTTTTCAGAGTTATCAGAGACTATGGAGAGGACAAGTTTGCTAAGAATATTGCAAAGCATATCGTAAAAGCTAGAGAGAAGAAGGAAATAGAGACTACAGGAGAGCTTATTGAAGCTATTAGAGCTGCGATACCTGCTAAGATACAGGCTGCAGGTGGACATCCTGCTAAAAAGACATTTCAGGCTATTAGAATTGAGTTAAACAAAGAGCTTGAAGTTTTAGAGGACTCTATTGATAGAATGATTGATTTGTTAAATGACGGTGGAAGACTTTCCATTATAACATTTCATTCATTGGAAGACAGAATCGTAAAAAATAAATTTAGAGATAATGAAAATCCATGTACATGTCCGAAGAATTTTCCGGTATGTGTGTGTGGTAAGAAATCGAAAGGAAAGAATGTGACTAGAAAACCTATCGTTCCCAGCGAAGAAGAGATAGGTGCTAATAAGCGTTCGAAAAGTTCTAAATTGAGAAGCTTTGAGAGAAGATATCAGTAAAAAGATATTAATTAAGAAGATATTAATTAAGAAGCATTTCAAGGAGGAGTTTATAGAACAGTTTTAGGAAATGGATTTTCTAAAACAGGGGTTATTAGTAAGTTGGTTCATGGAAGGGCAAATTAATGGTAAAGAATGAGAGGAAGAGACAACTTTATTATACAGAAGGTAACACAGTACGCAAGGTAGCAGCGCCTTTAGAGCGTCCGAAACGTCCGGAGAGTACACCTAATAGTAGAGAAGCGTCTCGCAGAGAAAATAGAAGAAGCTATCGCAAAGCAGATAATCTTGAGATGAGTCTGCCTTATGTGGCATTCCTTATGGTTATGGTTGTCATGATAGTTGTATCATGTGTTAAGTATCTTGATATGAATGCTCAGAGTAGTGATAATAATGCAAAGATTGCTACGCTTCAGGCTAAGCTTGACACACTCGTGACAAAGAATGATGCTATGGAATATGAGATTGACGGCTTTATAGATGTGGATTATATTATTAATACTGCTATAAATGAGCTTGGAATGGTTGTGGCTGGTAAGGATCAGGTGACATTCTATGACAACACACCAAGCGAATATATGAATCAGTTAAATGATATTCCAGAGGATTAAAGAGGTTGATTATGGATAAAACTAGAGGAAAAAAAGGACCAGTAAAATTCACAAGAGGAATGACGAATAGATTGGTATTCGTCTTTTCTCTTGTTGTAATTGGACTGGTTGTTTTGTGTGGAAGACTTATATATTTACATAAGGAATATGGAGACCAGTACAATATAAAAGTACTTGAGCAGCAGAATTATTCCAATAAGGTTATCCCATATAAGCGAGGAGACATTGTAGATAGAAATGGTGTAGTACTTGCTACAAGCATAAAGGTATATAATCTTATTTTAGACCCTAAGATTATGTTATCTGACGAGGGAAAGTATCTTGAGCCTACTTTGACAGCGCTTAATGCCTGTTTTGGTTATGATATAAATGAGCTTCGTCAGCTTGTAAATGAAAATAGCAAGAGAAGCTATTATGTGTATGCTAAAAAGCTTACATATGAGCAGATGGAAGTCTTTTTAGATATGCAAAAGGACACTGATAATTATCCTAATATACAGGGTGTGTGGTTTGAATCGGAATACGAGAGAAAATATCCATTTTCTTCTTTGGCATGTAATGTTCTTGGATTTACTTCTTCAGGAAATGTAGGAGTTTGGGGAATTGAAGAATATTATAGTAGCTATCTTAATGGAGTCGATGGTAGAGAATATGGTTATGTAAATAACAATAACGTTATGGAGGCTGTAAAAAAGCCTGCTGAAAATGGCAATAATATCGTCTCTACCATTGATTTCAATGTACAGACTATCGTAGAAAAATGGATTAAGTATTATACAGATTACTATAAGCCAGAGAACCTTGGCGTAGTAATCATGGACCCTAGAAATGGCGAGATTATCGCTATGGCAGGCATGAATTCATATGATTTGAATAATCCTAGAGATTTATCTTCTTATTATACTGCAGAGCAGATTGCAGCTATGACAGATGATGATAAGCTTGATGCTTTGAATAAAATTTGGAGAAATTATTGTATTTCTGATACTTTTGAGCCAGGTTCTACAGCTAAGCCATTTACCATAGCTTCAGCTTTAGAAGAGGGAAAGATTGGAAGTAGTATTGAGTTTAATTGTGATGGTGCTGAGCATGTAGGAGGCTGGAATATTAAGTGTCATAAAAAGAGTGGACATGGTCTTATATCTATTCAGCAGGCCCTTGCATTTTCTTGTAATGATGCTATGATGCAGACGGCAGTGGCAGAGGGTAAGGACGTATTTGTAGATTATCAGAGTAGATTTGGATTTGGTACTAAGACAAGAGTTGATTTACCAGGTGAAGAAAGCTGTGCTAACCTTATTAAAGATGAGAAAATGGGCGATGCGGATTTAGCGACTAACTCATTTGGTCAGAACTTCAATACAACTATGATTCAGCTTGCCGCTGGCTTTAGCTCAGTAATCAATGGAGGATATTATTATCAGCCACATGTGGTAAAGCAGATTGTAAATGAGAACGGTGGCGTAGTTGAAACCTTTGATAAGAATCTTGTAAAGCAGGTTGTGACTGGCGAGACATGCGATATCGTCAAGGAAGGTCTTAAGATGTGTGTAGAGTCTGGTACAGGTACAAAGGCTGCCATAGATGGTTACACCATCGCTGGTAAGACAGGTACAGCGGAAAAGCTTCCTAGAGGAACAGAGGAATATTTATTATCATTTATAGGCTTTGCTCCATATGATAATCCGGAAGTGGTATGTTACGTAGTCCTTGATAATCCTGTGGTTGAAGGAAAGCAGATGACTAGTCATGTCCTTGAAGTGTGGACAGCTATTATGAATGAGGTATTGCCTTATCTTGATATTTTTAAAGAGGTTCAGGAGATTAGTCCAGATGCTGAGCCAGGGGATGTGGATGGTTCATTATTTGAAGATGAATATAATGATGCTTTAAATGCGGGTAATGGAAGTACACCGCAGGATGAACCAGACAGACAGCCACCTGCTCCAGAACCGGAACCAGAGCCAGAGGAAAATCCTGATGGAGATAATTCAGGTGGAGATTCAGGTGGAAATAATACCGAAGAAAATAATTCTGAAGGAAATAATACAGAGGGGAATAATCAATAAGAAGTTTTGACAGAATAATTGTATATAGGCATTAGTTTATGAGGAATAACCCTGAAAAAGAATTAATATATTTATAGTGGAATCTTTTTTGGGGTTATTTTTATGGAAATATTTAAGATTTATAATAAGAAAGCACATATGGCTATATTTTTTTGCTATATGTTAGGATTTCTGGTTGTATGTGGAAGATTGATATTTCTTATGATATATCAATGCGACTATTATGGAACAGAAGCTATAAAGGTTCAGGAAAGAGAGCGAACTATCAAGGCTGCAAGAGGTCTTATTACTGATAGAAATGGCGTGGTTTTAGGGGATAATAAAACAGTGTGTACTATATCGGTGGTTCACAATCAGATAAAAGAACCAGAGAAGGTTATAGATGTATTACATAAGGAGCTTGATATTCCAAAGGATGAAATTCTTAAAAAGGTCCAAAAGGTTAGTCTTAGAGAAAAGATTAAAAGTAATGTGGATAAGGAGATAGGGGATAGAATAAGGGCTTATGATTTAGACGGTATCAAGGTAGACGAGGACTATAAAAGATATTATCCATATGGAACCTTGGCATCTAAGGTATTAGGATTTACCGGTGCTGATAATCAGGGAATTATAGGATTAGAGGTTGAATATGAAAATTATCTAAAGGGTGATTCTGGAAAGATTCTTACTGTCACAGATGCCAGAGGTATTGAGCTTGAGGGAGTAGCAGAAAATAGAATTGAACCGGTGGCAGGGGATAATTTGGTGACTACTATTGATGTAAACATTCAAAAGTATGCATCTCAGGCAGCCAGTAAGGTATTGGAGACAAAGCAGGCCAATTATGTGTCTATTATTGTTATGAATCCAAATAATGGTGAGATATATGCTATGGTAAATGAGCCGGAATTTGATTTGAATAATCCATTTCAGCTTATTACTATAGAAGAAAATGATAATAAATCAGAGGAAACAAGTGCCAATAAACCTGCAAACAAGCAGGATTTACTTAATAAAATGTGGCGAAATAACTGCATAAATGATACGTATGAGCCAGGGTCTACTTTTAAGACAGTAACTGCCACAGCGGCTTTAGAGGAAAAACTGGTCAATATAAATACACCATTTTACTGCCCAGGCTACTGTATTGTAGATGATAGAAGAATTAGATGTCATAAGGTTAATGGTCATGGAAGTCAGGACTTTCTCCATGCGACGATGAACTCGTGCAACCCCGCGTTCGTTTCCGTAGGCTTGTCCGTGGGAAAGGTAAATTATTATAAATATATGGAAAAGCTTGGACTTCTTGAAAAAACTGGTGTGGATGTACCAGGAGAAGCAGGGACTATTATTCATAAAATAGATAATGTGGGCAATGTGGAGTTAGCTACTATGTCCTTTGGTCAGTCCTTTCAGATAACGCCATTGCAGCTTTTGAGAGCTGCCAGTGCTATTATTAATGGCGGAAGGCTTGTAACACCTCATTTTGGTTTAAGTATAACTGATTTTGAAGGTGTGGAGAAGGAAAAGCTACTATATGATATTGAAGAAAATGTTATCTCTAAGGAAACCTCAGATATTATGCGTTTTATTATGGGGAAGGTAGTTAGCGAAGGTGGAGGTAATAAGGCTATTGTGGAAGGCTATGAAGTGGGAGGAAAAACGGCCACATCAGAGAAGCTTCCCAGAGGTAATGGAAAGTATATTTCATCCTTTATAGGCTTTGCGCCTGTTGAAAATCCACAGGTTATAGCTATTTGCATTATAGATGAGCCTACGGGGATATATTATGGTGGAACAGTGGCAGCTCCAGTGATTCGAGAGTTGTACGAAAATATATTACCTTATCTTAATATTAAAACCATTGAATAATTTGTAGAAAGATATTATACTAGTATAGAATTTGGAGGAATATCATGGAAAGAGAACGAGTAGAACGAAGAGAACGTCCGGAGCGTATGGAACGTCCAGAGCAAAGAGGACGCAGAAAAAGAAATAAAACTACTAGAGGTGGGATGGATTACAGTCTTTTGGTTGTAGTTATCTTTTTGTTGGGATTTGGTCTTGTGATGCTTTATAGTAGTAGCTATTATAGTGCAAGTCTAAAATTTAATGATCCTACTTGGTATCTTAAAAAGCAGATATTCGCTACGGCTCTTGGTATTATCGCTATGATATTCGTGACATTTATAGATTATAATGTGTATAAGAAGCTCACCTGGATAATATACGGTGGCTCTGTGTTATCGATTTTCATGGTTTTAACCCCATTGGGTATAGAGGCTAACGGTGCAAGGAGATGGGTAGACCTTAAGGTGGTTTCTATTCAGCCAGCTGAGATTGCAAAAATCGGTGTAATTATAACTATGGCAGCTATTTTATCTTACAATGTAAGAAAGATAAAGGGACTTATGGGTATTATCTGTGTATACATGGTGACACTCATTCCTACAGCCATTATTTTCTTTGTAACTGACAACTTTAGCTCTGCCATTATAGTTGCAGCTATTGGAGCTATTATGCTTATTGTAGCCTGTAAGAATAATAAGGGATTTATCGCACTTATTATCACATTACTTGGCCTGGCAGTAGTGGCACTGTTGGCATTCGGCGGATTTAGAGCTACAAGAATTATGGTATGGCTAAATCCTGAGCAGTATTCCAGCGAAGGTGGTTTCCAGGTGCTTCAGGGCTTGTATGCTATTGGCTCTGGCGGCTTGTTTGGCAAGGGATTAGGACAGAGTGTACAGAAGCTTGGATTTGTTCCAGAAGCTCAAAATGATATGATATTTACTATCGTATGTGAGGAGCTTGGCTTGTTTGGTGGAATAGCAGTATTGCTTTTATTTGCATTCCTCATATGGAGATTTATGGTAGTTGCTAACAATGCCCCAGATTTATTTGGTTCATTGATAGTTGTGGGAGTAATGGCCCACATAGCAGTTCAGGTTATTCTGAATGTGGCAGTTGTTACAAATACAGTGCCAAATACAGGTGTAACACTTCCGTTTATAAGCTACGGTGGAACATCAGTGGTGTTCCTGCTTATGGAGATGGGATTAGTTTTATCAGTTGCTAGACGTTCGGTAAGAGGACGGGAGGTATAATGACAGATGAAGAAGAAAGTGATAATATGTCTTATTCTTATGTCGATTATAGGTGGCTTTGTATTCTTTTGTGCAACTAGAAGGATTAATCTTTCATTTGATGAAGGTGGCAGATTAGATGGTGATAGTGGGATAACGGTAGAATTTTCAGGCTCTGAAAAATATACAGATGAGGAACTTTCGGAGTATTTGTTTCCTACGAAAAAAAGCGCCAATCCATTTGTGTTTTGGTTTACCAGTCGCTTTAAGGACCATGTGGAGATTCCATTTATCGAGGAATATGATGTAGAGCTTGATGGACTATCACATTTTAATGTTACCTTCTATGAGAAAAGTCTTGTGGGCTATGTAGAATATATGGGCTCATACAAGTATTTTGACAAGGATGGTATAGTTGTAGAAAGCTCAAGCAGACTTATAGAAGGAGTTCCTTTTGTCACAGGAATTGACGTGGAATATATAGTGCTACATTCTAAGCTGCCTGTGGAGGATGATAAGGTATTCGACTTGCTTCTTGATATAACACAGCTTCTCAATAAATATGAGATAGATGTGGAGAAGATTTTTATATCCAAGGATTTGGAGATAAGACTTTACCTTGAGAAGATAAGAGTTGAATTGGGCGATAAGAAAGACTTAAGTGAGAAAATTATGGATTTAAAGGATATATTGCCTAATTTATCAGACGTTAGTGGTGTATTGGATATGAAAATACTTGATGTAAACGGAAATGGATACACACTTAAAAAGGATTAAGTAAAAAATAGGACTAAAAAACTATGAAAAAAAATCAAAATGTGGTTGATATTTTTTCTATTTGAATATATTATATAATAAGGTGTGATTTGCTGAAGAGAAAAAACATCTTTTTGTAAATGGTAACAATGAAATTGGACATGAAGGAGGATAAAACCTTGCTTGAAATTAAGACAAATGAGGCTGAAGCAGCAGCAAAGATTATAGTTGTAGGCGTCGGCGGTGCTGGAAATAATGCCGTTAATCGAATGATAGATGAGAATATATGTGGAGTGGAGTTTATCGGTATAAATACTGATAAGCAGGCTTTAAAGCTTTGTAAGGCTCCAACAGCTATTCAGATTGGAGAGAAGCTCACAAAGGGACTTGGTGCCGGAGCACAGCCAGAGGTTGGTGAGAAGGCAGCTGAGGAGAATGTAGAAGAGCTTACAGAAGCACTCAAGGGTGCTGATATGGTATTCGTAACATGTGGTATGGGTGGCGGAACTGGTACAGGTGCTGCTCCAGTTGTTGCGAGAATCGCTAAAGAGATGGGTATCCTTACAGTAGGTGTTGTGACTAAGCCATTTAAGTTTGAGGCTAAGACACGTATGACTAATGCTGCAGGTGGTATCGATAAGTTAAAGGCTAACGTAGATACACTTATCGTTATTCCAAACGATAAGCTTCTTGAGATAGTAGATAGAAGAACAACTATGCCAGATGCTCTTAAGAAGGCAGACGAGGTATTACAGCAGGCAGTTCAGGGTATTACTGACCTTATCAATGTACCTGCACTTATTAACCTTGACTTCGCGGATGTACAGACAGTTATGACAAATAAGGGTATCGCACATATTGGTATCGGTAGTGCACATGGTGATGATAAGGCTAACGAGGCTGTTAGACTCGCTGTTACAAGTCCACTTCTTGAGACAACAATCAAGGGTGCATCACATGTTATTATCAATATTTCTGGTGATATCGGACTTATGGAAGCTAATGAAGCTGCATCATTCGTTCAGGATCTCGCAGGTGAGAATGCAAACATTATCTTCGGTGCAAGATATGATGATACAAAGCAGGATGAGTGTACAATCACAGTTATTGCAACTGGTCTTGAAGAGGTTCAGACAACTCCAGCATTTGGACAGGCTAAGCCATTTACATATCAGCCTTCAGTTAAGCCAGTTGGCGCAGGCGTTGGTGTTTCATATCAGGCTAATGCACAGGGTGCTAAGCCAAATATCAGCTTTAACACAAAGCCAGTTGAGAGTTCAATTCAGGAAAAGACAATCAATATTCCTACATTCTTACAGAAGAATAGAAAGAATTAATAATGAATTAATGATGTGTAAGGTAGTCATACCTTACACATTTTTTACATTTTGTACATTTAGTTTACAATGTAAAATGATATAACCTATTTATACAAGTCGAAGACTAGGAGGCTATATGAAGTACGTTGTATATCTAGATGTATTTTTTTTGGTAAATCTGGTTATGGACTTGATATTACTCAAATTAACAGCACTTTATATAAAACCACAAACCACTAGTATAAGGTGCTTAATAGGTGCTATATGTGGAAGTCTTCTCAGTGTGATTTCACTTCTCATATCATATGAAAATATGACCCTTCATATGCTTATTTCTTACTTATTTACAGCTATAGCGATGGTGACTGTAACCTTTGGAAGAAGTAGTATAAAGGAAATATTTAAAAGAAGCGCCATTTTATATGTAATAACGATTTTTATGGGAGGGTTGTTTAATTTTCTATATAGCTACACATATTTTGGCTATCTGTTACAAAGCATATTTCGTGGCTTTAACAGTCGAATCAATGTGATTTGGATGATAGGTGCGACATTTGTTTCGTATATGATACTGAATGTTTTACATGGATTTTGGAAACGTATCAAAGGTGGAAATATGATGGTAGAAGCAGTACTTATACTTAACGGACAAAGGGTAAATGTTAAAGGCTTGATTGATTCAGGAAATTCTTTAACCGACCCTTATATGGGAAAAGGTGTACATATTATATGTTTTAGTGTTATTAGTAAGCTACTTGATGGCATAAATATATATGAACATGGTTTTAAGCTTATACCATTTCGTTCTTTGGGAAAAAGCAATGGCTTAATCAGGGCGTTAACCTTTGATGAGTTAATTGTCTATAGGGCAGATGAAAATGAATTGGACACCAAAGAAGAAATTTATATAGAAAAATCACCAGTTATAGGTATTTATGAAGGATATTTATCTAAAAATGGTGATTACGAAATGCTGCTACATAAAAGTGTTAAAATTTAGGAGGATGAGTATGTTTATCAAAGTGTCAGTTAGGAAAAAAGGAAAATTAAAGTTGATTTCATCTCTTAGAAGTCTGTTTGTTTCCAGTGGAGATGGAGAAGTTCATTATATAGGAGGCAATGAAGTATTGCCACCGCCTTTAGAGGCCTATGAAGAGACCTGTGCTATAGAAGGTCTTGGAACTGATATGGATAAGGAGGCCAGAGATATTCTTATAGAGCATAATCTAAGGCTTGTGGTTTACATTGCAAAAAAGTTTGATAATACAGGAGTGGGAGTAGAGGATTTAATATCAATTGGAACTATAGGACTTATAAAAGCAATCAATACATATAATAAAGATAAAAATATAAAGCTTGCTACTTATGCGTCTAGATGCATCGAAAATGAGATACTTATGCATCTTCGCCGAAACAGTAAAACAAAGATGGAGGTATCCATTGATGAACCTCTAAATGTTGATTGGGATGGCAATGAGCTTTTGTTATCAGATATCCTTGGAACTGACGAGGATGTGGTGTCAAAAAATGTGGAGGAGGAGATAGAGCTAAAGCTTCTAAAAAAGGCTATGGAAAAGCTTTCAAGGCGTGAACGTCAGATAGTGGAGCTTCGCTATGGAATAGGCACAAATCAGGGCAATGAAATGACTCAGAAGGAAGTGGCTGATATGCTTGGAATATCACAGTCCTACATATCACGTTTAGAGAAAAAAATTATAGGGCGTTTACATCGCGAAATCGTACGCTTCCAGTAAAAATTGCTTGTAAATGGCTGACATTTGTAATAGAATAGAAATGATAGCTTTTATTTTATAGGAGGAAATGCGATGTTAGATTTAAAGTTTGTCAGAGAGAATCCTGACATTGTAAAACAGAACATTAAAAATAAGTTTCAGGACAGCAAGCTTCCACTTGTAGATGAGGTAATTGCCCTTGATGCAGAGAGCAGAGCTGCAAAGCAGGAAGCGGACGCATTGCGTGCTGATAGAAATAAAATATCTAAGCAGATTGGTGCATTGATGGCACAGGGTAAGAAGGAAGAAGCTGAGGAGACAAAGAAGCTTGTAACTGAGAAGTCTGCAAGACTTGCAGAATTAGAGGCTAAGGAAGCAGAGCTTTCTAAGAAGGTTACAGATATTATGATGGTTATTCCAAATATTATCGATCCTAGCGTGCCATTGGGTAAAGATGATTCAGAGAACGTAGAGCTTGAAAAGTTTGGCGAGCCAGTAGTTCCAGAGTTTGATATTCCATACCATTCAGATATTATGGAAAGTGTTGATGGCTTAGATCTTGATTCGGCTAGAAAGGTAGCAGGAAACGGTTTCTACTATCTTATGGGAGATATTGCTAGACTTCATTCAGCAGTTATTTCATATGCAAGAGACTTTATGATTGATAGAGGTTTCACCTATTGCATTCCACCATTTATGATAAGAAGCGAGGTTGTTACAGGTGTAATGAGCTTTGCTGAGATGGATGCTATGATGTATAAGATTGAGGGCGAGGATTTGTACTTAATCGGAACAAGTGAGCACTCTATGATCGGTAAGTTTATTGATACAATTATTCCAGAGGAGCAGCTTCCACATACACTTACAAGCTACTCACCATGCTTTAGAAAGGAAAAAGGTGCTCACGGCATCGAGGAGAGAGGTGTATACCGTATCCACCAGTTTGAGAAGCAGGAGATGATAGTAGTATGTAAGCCAGAGGATAGCAAGATGTGGTTTGAGAAGCTCTGGAAGAATACAGTCGATTTATTTAGAACACTTGATATTCCAGTTAGAACATTAGAGTGTTGTTCAGGAGATTTAGCTGATCTTAAGGTTAAGTCAATCGACGTAGAGGCTTGGTCACCAAGACAGAAGAAGTACTTTGAAGTAGGTAGCTGTTCAAACCTTGGAGATGCACAGGCTAGAAGACTTAAGATAAGAGTTAAGGGTGAAGATGGCGAGAAGTATTTCGCACACACACTTAACAACACAGTAGTAGCGCCACCAAGAATGCTTATAGCATTTTTAGAAAATAATTTATGTGCAGATGGTTCTATTAAGATTCCAGAAGCATTAAGACCTTATATGGGTGGAAAAACAGAAATAAGAAAGTAGGACTTAGGAGGAAGTTATGTATTCATTTGATGAAGTAAAGAATTACGATTTGGAACTTGCAAACGCAATGGAGGATGAGCTCTCAAGACAGAGAGACCACATCGAGCTTATTGCATCTGAGAACTTTGTAAGCAAGGCTGTTATGGCTGCTATGGGTTCACCACTTACAAATAAGTATGCAGAAGGATATCCTGGAAAGAGATATTACGGTGGATGTCAGCATGTGGACGTAGTAGAGACACTTGCAATTGAGAGAGCTAAGGAGCTTTTCGGTTGTGGTTATGTAAATGTTCAGCCACATTCAGGCGCTCAGGCTAACCTTGCAGCATTCTTTGCTATGGTAGAGCCAGGCGATACAGTTATGGGTATGAGCCTTGCAGATGGTGGTCACCTTACACACGGTTCACCGGTTAATATTTCTGGTAAGTATTTTAATATCGTATCTTATGGTGTAAATGAAGAAGGTTTTATAGATTATGATAACGTATTAGCTATCGCTAAGGAATGTCAGCCAAAGCTTATCGTAGCTGGTGCTAGTGCGTACCCAAGAGAAATTGATTTTAAGAAGTTTAGAGAAATCGCTGATGAAGTAGGTGCATACCTTATGGTAGATATGGCTCACATCGCTGGTCTTGTAGCAGCAGGTTTACATATGAGCCCAATTCCTTATGCTGATGTAGTTACAACTACAACACATAAGACACTTCGTGGACCAAGAGGTGGTATGATTCTTGCAAGCGAGGAAAGCGCAGCTAAGTTTAACTTCAATAAGGCTGTATTCCCAGGTATCCAGGGTGGTCCTCTTATGCATGTTATCGCAGCTAAGGCTGTTTGCTTCAAGGAAGCATTATCTGATGAATATAAGGCATACATGAAGGATGTTAAGGATAACGCAGCAGCTCTTGCAAAGGGTCTTACAGACAGAGGCTTTAACCTTATCTCTGGTGGTACAGATAATCACTTAATGCTCGTTGACTTAAGAAATATGAACGTAACAGGTAAGGAATGTGAGAAGCTTCTTGATGCAGCTAACATTACATGTAACAAGAACGCTATTCCAAAGGATCCAGCATCTCCATTCGTTACATCTGGTATCCGTCTTGGTACAGCAGCTGTTACTTCAAGAGGAATGAAGCCAGCTGATATGGATATAATCGCAGAAGCTATCCATATGCTTGTAACAGATGCAGAAGCTAACAAGGAAAAGGCTATGGAGCTTGTTAAGTCATTGACAGACAAGTATCCACTTTACTAGATTATAATTATATAGGAACTTTAATTAACCAAAGAAGGGAATATAGAAGATATGGCAGGATCTACTTTTGGAACATTGTTCAGAGTATCTACATGGGGAGAATCCCATGGGAAGGCTGTAGGTGTTACTGTTGATGGTTGTCCTGCCGGACTTCCTTTGTCAGAAGAAGATATTCAGAAGTTTCTTGACAGAAGAAAGCCCGGACAGTCCAAATTCACTACACAGCGTAGTGAAGATGATGCTGTAGAGATTTTGTCTGGTGTATTTGAGGGCAAGACTACAGGGACACCTATATCAATGGTCGTATATAATAAGACACAAAGGTCGTCAGATTATTCTGATATAGCTAGCTATTATAGACCGGGTCATGCAGATTATACTTTTGATGAAAAGTATGGTTTTAGAGATTATAGAGGTGGTGGACGTTCATCAGGACGAGAGACCATAGGTAGAGTAGCAGCCGGTGCTATAGCAGTTAAGTTATTAGCGCAATTCGGTATAAGTGTGACAGCTTATGCTAAAGCTATAGGTGAAATAAATATTAGTCAGGAACGTTTTTGTATCGAAGAAAGAGATAATAATCCTGTGGCTATGCCTGATAAAGAGGCAGCTATAAAGGCCCAGGAATTATTAAATAAAAAGATAGAAGAAAAGGATTCTGTAGGTGGCATAGTAGAATGCGTTGTTAAGGGAATGAAAGCAGGCGTAGGTGAGCCAGTTTTTGACAAGCTTGACGCAAGACTTTCCCAGGCTATTATGTCCATAGGCGCAGTAAAGGGCTTTGAGATAGGAGCCGGTTTCGCAGTGGCGCATATGAGTGGCTCAGAGAACAATGATGCTTTTACTACAGATGAAAACAAAAATATTATCAAGAAAACTAATAATGCAGGTGGTGTATTAGGAGGAATTTCAGATGGCTCGGAAATCGTACTTCGAGCAGCATTTAAGCCGACACCATCTATTTATCGTATGCAGGAAACTGTCAATAAGGATTTAGATAATATAAGTATAGAGATAAAGGGAAGACATGACCCTATAATAGTGCCTAGAGCTGTAGTTGTAGTGGAAGCTATGACAGCGATTGCAGTGCTTGACATGCTTATGATATCTATGACTTCTACAGTTGATGGTATGAAGAGATTTTTTGAAAGGTAGATAATATGTACAAGCTTATTAAGAAGGATGGAGCTGCTAAAAGAGGCGAGTTTCATACAGTACACGGTGTGATACAGACTCCTGTATTTATGAATGTAGGTACAGCAGCTGCTATAAAGGGAGCAGTATCTACTGAGGATTTACAACAGATAAAAACCCAAGTAGAATTGTCAAATACTTATCATCTTCATGTTCGTCCAGGTGATAAAATAGTTAAACAGATGGGCGGACTTCATAAATTTATGGTATGGGATAAGCCTATACTTACAGATTCAGGTGGATTTCAGGTATTTTCTCTTGCTGGTCTTAGAAAGATTAAGGAAGAGGGCGTATATTTTAATTCCCATGTAGATGGAAGAAAGATATTTATGGGTCCTGAAGAGAGTATGCAGATTCAGTCAAATCTTGCTTCTACTATAGCTATGGCATTTGATGAATGTCCACCAGCGTTAGCAGATAGAAAATATATTATTAATTCTGTAGAGCGTACTACTAGATGGCTTGAAAGATGTAAAAAAGAGATGTCCAGACTTAATAGCTTGGAGGATACAATAAACAAGAAGCAGATGCTTTTTGGTATAAATCAAGGTGGAATCAATGAAGATATACGTATCGAGCATGCTAAACGCATAACGGATATGGATTTGGATGGATATGCTATCGGTGGCTTGGCCGTAGGTGAAAGTCATGAAGATATGTATAGAATTATAGAAGCTACAGTTCCATATTTGCCAGTTGATAAGCCAACCTACCTTATGGGTGTGGGAACACCTGCCAATATTTTAGAGGCTGTAGACAGAGGTGTTGATTTCTTTGATTGTGTATATCCATCGAGAAATGGAAGACACGGACATGTTTATACCAATAAGGGTAAAATAAATCTCTTTAATGCAAAATATGAGACTGACAGCGAGCCTATTGAGGCAGGCTGTGGTTGCCCTGCTTGTAAACATTACAGCAGAGCTTATATAAGACATCTTCTTAAAGCTAAGGAGATGCTCGGAATGAGACTTTGTGTGCTTCACAATCTCTATTTCTACAATACTATGATGGAAGAGATACGAGAAGCCATAGAGCAAGGTCGTTATAAAGAGTATAAAAATGCTAAGTTAGAAGGCTTTAATAGCGAAAAGTAATAATTAGGAGGAAATTATGAACAATTTATTTGGATTACTTGATGGAGCAGCAAATGGCGGAAGCAATCAGCCTGGCGGTGGATTATGGATTATTATAATCTATGTTGCAGTTATTGTATTTTTTATGTATTTCTTTGTTTCACGTCCACAGAAGAAGAAGGAAGCAGCACAGGCTTCTATGTTATCTTCCCTTGAAATCGGTGACAGCGTACTTACTACAGCAGGTTTCTACGGTGTAATTATCGACCTTACAGATGATACTGTTATCGTAGAGTTTGGTAATAATAAGAATTGTCGTATTCCAATGCAGAAGCAGGCAATTGTACAGGTTGAGAAGGCTAACAGCGAGGAGTAATGTATTCCAATGAAGCTTAAAAAAATATGTTTATACATTTTATCCATGGTTATGGTTTTAGCTATATTAAGCGGTTGTGATAAGAAGGTTTATATTACCACTGGACTTAAAAGTGATGAGATATTTAAAATATCTGGTGAAGCTTGTAGCTTAGGTCAGATGATGCTTGTGCTTATGACTGAAAAAAATCGTTATGAGGAAGATTTCGGAAGTGATATATGGTCATATGAAAATAAAAACCTGGATGTTAATCTGGAGAAACAGATCAAGGATAAGGTGAAAAAGCAGTTATCTGAATTAAAAACTATAGAGCTTTTTGCAAAAGAGAATAAGATTCAATTTTCAGAAGATGAGGTAGCATTAATACAAAAGGCTGCAAAGAAATATTATGAGTCATTGACTGAAAAAGAGATAGAGCTTCTTAAACTTAAAGAAGATGATGTGGAAAAGCTATATTCATCATTTTACTATGCTGATAAGGTGTATTCAAAGCTTACAAAGGATATTACCTTGGAGGTAAGTGATGAAGAAGCCAGAGTGATAAAGTGTAAGTATGTTTTTATAAATGCATCAGAAAATAAGGAAGAAGCTAGGGCTAAGGCTGAAGAGGTAAGAAAGCTTCTTAATGACGGAAATGATTTCAATACTGTTGCTAAGAAATATTCAGAAAGTGATAATAATCAAATACAGCTATCAAGAGATAATGTAACAGATGAATTTGCTGAAAAGCTCTTTTCATTGTCAAAGGGAGAATTTAGCAATATTATCGAAAATCAGGATGGCTATTATATATTCTTATGTGTGGAGGATTATCTGCAGGCAGAGACAGAAGCTAATAAGCTTACAATTGTAGATAATTATAAGAGAGACCAGTACGCAAAGCAATATAAGCCATTTGAAGCCGAACAGACCTTTGAATTTAACGATAAGGTATGGGATAAGGTTAAATTAGATGATTATAGTGAAGTGGTGACACAGAGCTTATATGATGTCTATAATGAATATGTTAAATAAAATATTAGGAGCAAGCTTTTTAGCTTGCTCCTATTTGGTTATTAATTGTAATTGAAAGCTATCTTACAAATTTTTATCATTATCTGCTGTATCATCTGCAGATTCTACAGAGGTTTCATTATCGTCGTTTTTAGTAGCCTTCTTTTTTCTTATATCTAAAACAATTAATGTTATAAGTAAGAGAGTAGAAGCTACTGTGATTACTATACCAACTGCAAGATTTTCAGGGAAGAACTTAAGCTCGATGGTATGTGAACCAGCTGGTACCGGGATGGCAAGTAAAGCTTCGTTTATTGAAGAAATCTCCACCTCTTTGCCGTCGATATATGCTTTCCAACCTCTGTCGTAGATGATTGAAGTGTACATAAGTCCATCTTCTTTAGCATCGATATTACCCTTGATATAAGTTTCATCAAATTCTGATATTTCAAGGCCCTGTGAAGCCAATGTCTTTATGGCTATATCAAATACATCATGCTGGAATGCATATGCATAAAGCTGAAGAGATGATACAGAATCGCTTGAGGAAACTGTAATGGTGCTTCCAGCAGTTACGTCGCCGATGTGAACAATCTGACGATGATTCATATCAGATTCTGAACCGCTCTTGCCAGATGTACCATCTGCATTCTCTATTGTCCATGAAATATTATCAAGGTAGTTTGTTACATAAATGTATAAGTCACAATCTTCAGTAGGTTCAATAGTTGTGTAAGAACCCTTACATGCGGCATAAACCTGAGTGAACATATCATTATAGCCAGTAGCAGACTCTACAAATGAATTCTGTACAGCAAATGGATTATTACCCTCGCATACCCAGTTAGCTGTAAAATCTGAAGGAATCATAAAACCAAGCGGTAATGTATATTCCTGTTTATATAAATACTTTCTTCCTTCATCATCATAGCTATATAAGCTCATATAATTAGGGTCATCTATTATGGTGCCGCTTATCATATATTTAACAGAAAGAAGGGCGGATGTAAATGGTGTGTAACCATAGTGCGAATAAGCATTTGTTGATCTTTCAAAGCCTAAGCGTCCTAAAAATTCTGTGAAATGACCATTTGCTGTAGAAGAGAAGATAGATACGCCATGGTAATTGTTCCAAGCTGCATCATTCTTTGTCTTTCTATTGATTTTTTCAACTCTGTAGAAAGAATTATCATCTATGGTATCTAAAATATTATCTATAGCTTTATTATCCTCTAAATATGATGAATAACGTGTAGTTTTATATGACTCCATATGATCTGAATTTATAGTAGCTTCAGCTATACAAACTACAAAGAGAATATAAACTACAAAGGTTTTATTTAATCTCTTATTCTTAAATGCAATAGTTACAAGGAAGTAGAATAAAAGGAATGCCATGCTCATATATACGATATCGAATGGATACGAGTCATTTACATATAATTCTTCGATTAAGAGCATAACTCCCAGTCCGCCGAAGAATGAGCCGGCAAGCTGCTTCTTTGTAAAACTGTCAATGTGGAGAATTACCTGATATACAACAGTTACAAGTATAAAGATGTATATAAAGGATTCTCTGGCAGGTAAGCTATTAGGGAAATGCATTCCGTGGAATAAGTAGTTTGGTATATTTGTGTTAAATGCAATAAGGAAGAGGGCTATAAGGAAGCCTGTTCCATATTTTTCCTTAATATTTATTTTACTACATAAGAAATAGAGCGGTATAAACATAAATATAGCTACTGTACAATATAAGTTTGGCTCGTGGGCATTAAATATAGATACCTCTATACTCATAAGTGAGCGGGAAGCCATATCTAAGATAGAAAAGTAATTCTGCCATTCCTTAGGGAAATTGAACTCGCCTGATGCAGTGTATGATAATGCTGCAATTTCAGGTAAAATCATACAAGCGCCTATACCACCGGCGATAAGAGAGCCGATGATGAAGCTTTTTATTCTAGGGAATAAAAATTCATGGCATTTTTCTATTGGAGATGTAGCAAGTATTCTTACTATAAAGTAGAACACAAGGAATATACATATCATAATCGAAATGTAGTAGTTTGAGAAAATGGATAATCCCAATGCTATAGTGTATAGGAAATATTTATTTTCATTTATAAGCTGGTCCATTCCAAGAACGATAAGTGGAAGAAGTACAAGACAGTCAAGCCACATTACATTCCAAGAAAAGGCTGCCATATATGATGATAATGCATAGAATACAGCAACAGCTGCAAATGCAAGGTTTTTACCACCATATCTTTTGTGAAGATAATATCCGCATGTAAGACCGCAAAGGCCCGTCTTAATGAGAATGTATAAATCGATAGTTACAAGAATATTTCCAGTAGGTGCGATTAAGCCAAGTAATAGATTTACAGGACTAGCTAAATAATAGCTGTAAAGTGCTGTAAAGTTAACACCCATACCGATATTCCAAGAATAGAGAAGGCTTCCACCTTCTGTAAGCTTTCTGTAAAGCTCCTTGTGAAATGGAGCGTATTGATGGTAACAGTCGCTGCGAAGGTAAATATTATCACCAAATGGGAATACATCTCTTCCTATGAATATACCGGCTAAGATAGCTACAGGTATGATAAAGGATAAAGCATATCCAATTCGGAATTTTACCTTATCTGACATACGTGATGAAGATTTCATCGTTTTTTCCTCCATGTGATTATTTTTATCTATGTTATTAGCATTTCTATCATTGAAAACAAATATCTTACTAAATATATAGTTGAGCACGATAACTGCAACAGAGATTATAGCCTTTGCGACCATCATATTAATCTTTAGTATTCCAGCGAATACTAGGAATACATTTGTTAAGAGGAGTGTGAGAACTCTTGATGATACGAAGGTTGTAAATTCCTTTGCTATAAGCTTAGGTTCAAGGCTTTTTGACTCAAATACAAATAATTTATTTGTGATAAAAGCAAATATTACAGCTAAAACCCATGCTAATGTATTGGCTATGAGCTCGCCTATGCTTAGACTGTAATATAATATTCCAAAGGTCGCAAAATCCACAACAGTTGTAAGTACACCGAATATGACGTAAATGATGGTTTCGCGATTTAGAAGCTTACTTATCAGTTTATTCATGTTTCTTACCTCCAAGAGGAAGGTTTGTATCCTTTAGAATATAGATAGGTCTGTTTTTTACTTCCATATATATGTTTGCTACATATTCACCTAATATTCCAATAGATAATTCGATTATTCCACCGAGGAAAAGAATAGCAGAAAGTGTTGTCACATATCCTGGCACATCTATACCGAATATTAAGGTCTTTATAAGTGTAAATATTATATATATAAATGCAAATATAGATATAAAAAAGCCCATACCTGTAACCGTTCTAAGTGGTGTAATGGAAAAGCTTGTTATACCGCTGATGGCATATTTAAATAAGCCCCAGAAGCTCCACTTTGTAGTTCC
Source organism: Lachnospiraceae bacterium (assembly GCA_017412055.1). GTDB lineage: Bacteria > Bacillota > Clostridia > Lachnospirales > Lachnospiraceae > SVEL01. The sequence continues at coordinate 126,438 of JAFQOW010000009.1, forward strand.
AAGTGGTCGCTCAACATTTTCATAAGGGAGCCACTTTGTTTTAAAGCCTACCCAAGCGAAGATTCCCTTTGAAAATCTTTGACGCTCTGATAAAGCAAGGACAGAGTTTACCATATCTCTAGTCATTATTCTAAAATCTACAGCGCCTTGAACTAAATCTATATTAGTCATCTTCTGATTAACCTTGTAAAACATACTAGAGAAGAAGCTTCTTATAGGAGCCTCACCCTTTCGTGTTGTTCTTCTGGCGGCACAGCAGTCATAGCCTTCCTTTATACCTTCAATCATATCCGGAATCATACTAGGCGGATGCTGTAAGTCCGCATCCATAATGACTACATAGTCTCCTGTGGAATTATCTAAGCCTGCGTACATAGCTGCCTCTTTACCAAAATTTCTTGAAAATGAAATATAATTAACATTGCTATGTTTTTCTGCTAATTCACGTAATATTGATAATGTTTTATCGCGACTGCCGTCATCTACGAAAATATAACGACAGTTATAGTCACTAATAGCCTCTGTTACCTTGGAAGACTCTGTATAAAAAAGGTTTAATACGTCTTCTTCATTGTAGCAAGGGACAATAATATCTATAGTTTTTTTGTTAGTATCCATTTTGTTCCCCGTTTCACATTTTATAGTTTTGAAATGGCTAAAAAGCCTTGTAAGTCTTTACAAATTCATAAAATATTGTACAATAATATAGTTAGAGTGTAAACCAAAAATTCATAATAAATGTAATAAAAAATACCATATGGGAGGTTATTTTTATGTTTAAGTATTTTCTGGCATCAAAGTCACCTAGAAGAAAAGAATTGCTGAACCAGATTGGCATCGAATTTCAAGTGATGATAAGTGAGAGAGAAGAGATAATCACAAGCACAATTCCAGAGGAAGTGGTAAAAGAATTGTCACTTCAAAAGGCACTGGAGATAGAGCGTATGCTTCTTAAGGAATGTGATGGCGATATATTTGCCAAATATTCTAAGGAAGGCTTCGAAGGTGTGGTGATTATCGGCGCAGATACAGTTGTATCAAAGGATGGCGAAATCATGGGTAAGCCAGTTGACGAAGAGGATTCCTTTAATATGTTAAAGAAGCTTCAGGGTCATAAGCATATGGTTAGCACTGGAGTGGCTCTTATAGTTATCAAAGGTGATGGCAAGGAAACTATCAGCTATGCTGTAGATACAGATGTAGAAATGTATCCAATGAGTGATGAGGAGATTAAAGAATATATCGCCACTAAAGAACCAGCAGATAAAGCCGGAAGCTATGGAATTCAGGGAATTGGTGCTAAGTTCATCAGTGGCATAAATGGTGATTACAATAATGTAGTTGGTCTCCCTATAGGTAGTATTTACCAAGCAATAAGGAAATTATAACAAGTTGAACAATTAAAATAGCAGGCATACCGTACGCAAAGTACCAATGCTTTGTCTTGTGTCTAAAAAGGCGCATACCAGCAATAGAACCTACTGAGCCACCTATAACGGCTATTAAAAACAAGGTCTTTTCTGGGATGCGCCATTTATTTTTAATAGCGCGACGCTTGTCTATAAGCATTGAAAATAAACCTATGATATTGATAATAACAGCATAAATTATAATTATTTTTATCATTGTTAAAAGCTCCTTTATAAATGTTAATTCAAATCTAGCAAAATATCAGTATTAAGTCAAATTCATTTTCATATAGTGTAAAAATGTGATTAAATAGGAGAATAGATATGAGACTTAGTGAGCTTAAATGCAAGGAAGTTATAAATGAGAAGGATGGAAAAAGACTTGGGAATATCACAGATATTATATTTGAACCTAAGACAGGATGTATAGAAAGTGTAATTATTCCAGGACAGATGCGCCTTTGCAATATGTTTGGAAAGGCTGAAGAATACATTATTCCTTATAAATGCATATGTCAGGTGGGGGAAGATGTGGTGTTAGTATGTATTGATGCAGAAAAATTTTCTTATTAATGGATGTATTGTTAAGTTTTGTAAAGGAATACTTGACAATATAAGGATTTAAGGTAATATAAAGGTATAGCTAACAACGAGGAGGATGCATAAGTGAAGTGCCCATTTTGTGGAAAAGAGAATACTAAGGTTATAGATTCAAGACCAGCAGATGATAATAGTTCTATCAGAAGAAGAAGACAGTGTGATGTATGTGGTAAGCGATTTACTACATATGAGAAGGTGGAGACGATTCCTTTTATTGTTATAAAGAAGGATGATAATAGAGAACCATACGACAGAGAAAAGATTCAGGGTGGTATAATCCGTTCTTGTCATAAGAGACCAGTTTCGGCAAACCAGATTAGTGAGATGGTTGAAGATATTGAGAATCAGATTTTCAATATGGAAGAGAAGGAAATACCAAGTTCTACTATCGGTGAGCTTGTTATGGATAAATTGAAGGACGTAGACCAGGTTGCATATGTAAGATTTGCTTCTGTTTATCGTGAATTCAAGGATGTAAATACATTTATGCATGAAATAAAGAAGATTTTAGATAAGTAAAGGGTTAGAGATGTTTTTTAATAAATTTTTTCCAAAGAAGGTAGTGCGAAGCACATACTCAATTAATTTTAAAAAGTATTATAAGAATGGTTATAGAGGCGTATTATTCGATATAGATAATACTCTTGTGCCACATGGAGAGGCTGCTGATGATAAAGCTATAGAATTCTTTCAGAAGTTAAGAGACTTAGGCTTCAAATTCTGCCTTATTTCCAATAATAAGGAAGAGAGAGTTAAATCCTTTGCTGATAAGGTAGGTGCTCCTTATATTTTTGATGCACATAAGCCATCTAGAGATGGATATAATAAGGCTATGGAGATTATCGGCACTGATATCAATGAGACCATATTTGTTGGTGACCAGGTGTTTACAGATGTGTTCGGTGGAAATAGAGCCAGCCTTTATACCATATTAGTCCGTCCAATTCATCATAAGGAAGAGATACAGATAGTTCTTAAGAGATACCTTGAAAAGCCTGTTTTGTTCTTTTACAAGATGAGAGACAGAAAAAAGCTTAAGAAGGAAAATAAGCAGTATAATAAAAAGAGATTAAAGCTTCTGGCCTTGAAACGTAAAAATAAAGAAGTAGTAGTGGAAGATAATAATGAAAACGGCGCTGATTAGGCGCCGTTTTATTGGTTTTAGTATTCTTCTGTCTCATCCGAATCAGGAATGTTTTCTATAAATTCCAATAAAGGAGAATTTACAGAAAGTGGTATATAATATGAACCATATGTATCCAGATAAGAATAATATATCTTGCATATAAGTATATTATCGTTATGGATGTTCTCTTCGTCAAAAACATAATTGTTTTTGATTGCGTCTGACATAAGAGATAAAACCATACTGATAGTTTCTTTTTTTTGCGAATAAATATCATTTATGTTATAAGAATATTCTATATCGGATGTTCCATCTGGCAATACGTTATATATATCACAGTATAAATTTATGCTTGGTATTGAAAAATCTTCTTTTGTCATATCAAGGAAATCAATAGTAGTATCTTTGATTTCTTCGTTGCTATAATTAATTAGCATAGTGTATGTCTTTGGTGTAAGAGAGGTTACATTAAGAGTGAAATCTTCTGGATAACCGTTAACAAATGTTGATATGATTATGTAACCAGAGCTATCATAGTTTTCTGAATATTCGTAGCTACAGTACTCCTCTATAAGTATATCTAACGGTAAATTCTTTAATTCAGAGATAAGTGTGTTATAAAACAGTGCACTATTTTCTGGAGAAGTTGGACACGCAATTAAACTCTTATCACTATCAGGAAATTGGTAAAAACAATTTATAATATCTTCATTTTGAATTAGCTTTTCACCTAAATGCATTATTTCATTTGATGTTAAGTATACATATCTTGTTTTGTCTGCTATTGTTGAATCGAAAGTAATTTCTACTTCGCAAAATGTATAATATGATGGAGCATTAAAATTAGTTACTCTATCTGAATTATATATATTTAGCAAGTAATCTATAATATAATCATCAGTAATCTTTGTTTTAGCAATATTTCCATTACAATAGCTTGTAAAGTCATAAGAATACTCATCTGTTAGATTAAGATATGAAGAAAAAAGGTCACCTACATATACATAATCAACATTCTTTTTATCGATTATTTCATTATTATAGTTTTTTGTTATGCCATGCAAACAAAACATAATTGCTATATCGACTAAAATTATTAACGGAGTAAAAAGTATCGCTTTTAATCCGTTTTTTATTGACCTTTTATTGGCAGCTTCAAAGGCAAACATAGATAATACTATTGCAAGAAGTACAAGTAAAAGTGGTACTTTTTCATCCATTATGCAGTCATAAAATTGTTCTTCGTATATGAGAGGATAAATTGTTGTTATAATAAGTAAGCTTAACACAAAACCAGTACCTAATCTTAAGACAGAGAATATTTTATTATTTCTAAAGCTTTTTGATGATGCTTCACTTGGTCTTGATGCAAATAGTTTCATACCTATAATTAAATATATAATACCAAGTAATAAAGTATAAAGTGAATGCTTTTCAATAATTACTAATCTGGATACAACATTATAGCTACCTTCAAAAAGTACTGTTAAAAATGAATATGGTATGTTAATTAAGTTATCAAATATAAAGTGTCCTGAATTGGGAGTAAGTGTTATAGAATTATTAATAAGCAGATTTGTTAATGTGTTTATAATAAGTCTAGGGAATACTAATAACCCGCAGGAAAAGATAATATTTGATGTTATTGTTCCAGTCAAAGCTGTGCCAATTGAAAATATTCCTAATATAGCAATACAGCTTATAAATATATTTATAGTGTAGTTTGTTATTGCAGTATAATCTATTATAAATTTACTATAACAAATATTTGCGGAGGCTATTGATAATAAAGTGTATGAAAAAGTAATAATTAATAACCAACTAATAATAGCTATTATGAAAGAAACAAACATACAAGTTCTCTTTACTGGAAGAGAATGATAGAAGTCACTTCCGCTTCGTTTTGTTAAGAAACTAAATAACATAAGATACATTATAGGTGTTATTATAAATATAGTGGCAACTAAAGGTAACATTATTGTAGTTGTCTCGAACAAAATTTGATATGCATAGTGTTCCATCTCTTCTTTCATTTCCATATAATTAAGAACAGGTAAAAAGATAGCTAATGCATTTAAACATATAAATGCTGTAAGTCCCACAACTCTTACCTGCTTGAAGGCTTCAATAAATAATTTTCCATTAAAATAATTGCTTATATTAAATTTTTTCTTATCCATAATTAATCCTCCATGCCTGTAAGTGATATGTCAAAGCTGTATTCCAAGGTTTCCATTTCATAAGCGAATATTTCTTCAAGAGTAAGGGGAAGAATATCGCAGATAACTGGATTAAGCTTATTAAAGAAGTTCTTTGTCTCTTCTTCGTTGCCCTTTATAATCATAGAACATACAGAACCACATTTTGTAAAGCGTTTATATTCCAAATCCCCAAATAAGCTCTCATCATAATCAAAAGTAAAGGCAAGCTGTGCCTTAAAATGTGATGTCTTTAGATTTTCTACATCATTTTGTAATATTAATCCACCCTTATGTAAAAGCGCTAGCTTATCGCATATATCTTCCAATTCTCTAAGTGAGTGAGATGTGATGATGGCAGTAGACTTACGCTCCATAACATCCTCGCATATTATACTTTTTACATAGTTTCGAACGATTGGGTCGAAGCCGTCAAAGGTTTCATCAAAAAGCAAGTATTCTGCTTTTGTGGAAAGTGCAAGTAGAGTAGCAGCCTGTCGTTTCATACCTTTAGAGAAGGTAGTAATCGGACGATTCATATCAAGCTTAAAGGCTTCTACTAATTCCTTACAACGCGCATCATCAAAATTCTTATATACACTTTTGTAAAGAGTGCTCATTTTCTTAATAGTTGCACCTGGTGTAAAGTATAAATCATCAGGTACATAAGCGATATTACATTTAATATCAGGATTATCAAATGGCACTAAATCATCTATAGAGACACTCCCCTTGTCTGGCTTGTAGATACCAGTTATCAGTCTTAATAATGTTGATTTTCCTGCACCATTTGAACCGACAATGCCACATATGCACCCGTTTGGAATTGTACAAGATACATTGTCAAGGGCAGTGTAGGTGTCAAATACTTTGGTTAAACCCTCAGTTTTAATCATTTTTATTATCCTCCTTTGAGTTAATAGTAGTTGGGTTGAAACTACCATTTGATGTATAAACTTCCTTTATTGTAGTTATGACAGTTTCCATAGGTAGTCCAGCTAGCTTTAATTCATTTACAAGCTCTTTAAGGTTTGCAAGCTTCTTAATTTTTTGATTACTTAAGATATCTTTTGCATCTTTTGTAATAAAGCAGCCTCTGCCGGGAACTGAATATATGATACCGTTTCGGTCCAATTCTGCGTAAGCCTTCTGGATAGTATTTGGATTTATAGATAGGCTTACTGACAGATTTCTAACAGAAGGTATCTGGTTGTCTGCTTCAAGGACTCCTGTTAATATAAAATGCTCAAGCTGATTAATTATCTGTTCGTAAACAGGTATTCTTGAAAAGGAATCAATCTGAAACATTAATAACCTCCTTTCACCTTTATATACTAGGCGTACTATGTCGACTAGTACACTTAATATAACATTAGTACATGTAAGTGTCAATATAATAATAGAAAAATTTATTTATTCTTCAAATGCAATATAATACGGAGTAAAGATTTTGTTGGTTGAATAAGAAAATAAAAGATGAGAGTGAACATCCTTAGTGATATAATGGTTTCGCTAAAAACAAACACCAAGAAGGAGTCACTCTCATGAATATTATAGCACTATTAGAAACTTTA
>JAFQOW010000003.1 GCA_017412055.1 Lachnospiraceae bacterium
GTATCGTTTTATGTATAAATATGTGTGGGAAACACCAGAAGAGGTTATTATAGTTGTAGCTGAGCATACAAAAAAATTGAGAAAACGATTGAAGATATCGAGACAAAAGTTAAGCGAACTATCAGGGGTTAGCTACGGTTCTATCAAAAGATTTGAAGAAACTGGAAATATTAGTTTATTGTCATTAACTAAGATAGCTAAGGCATTGGATGTCACGGAAGACATTAAAAATATATTTGCGGAAGTACCGTATAATTCTATACAGGAGGTAATTAATGAGCAAAAGTGATTTGTGTTTAGGATTAACTTCATTGAAGGTGAGATATAAGGATGAGCTTGTGGGCGTGTTGGCACTTGCTGATAATAAAAAGGTGGCATTTGCCTATGATGACCAGTGGCTTGAACAGGGTTTTTCTATTAGTCCATTTTCTTTGCCATTAGAAAAGAAGGTGTTTGTGCCATCTAATTATAATTTTGAGGGTCTATTTGGTATATTTGCAGATAGTCTACCAGATGCTTGGGGACGACTTTTGGTTGACAGGATGCTACAAGAACATAGATTGGGTAGTGATGTGACAGTTTTAGATAGATTGGCATTAGTTGGCAAAAATGGCATGGGTGCATTGGAATATGAACCAAATTATGAATTTGGAAGTATAAAGCTGACAGATGACCTAGATTATCTATCTAAGGAATGTAGAAAGATACTTTGCACAGAATATTCAAAGGACTTGGATATGCTTTATAGAATGGGTGGTAGTAGTGGTGGTGCAAGACCAAAGATACTGACGGCTATAGGTGATGAAGATTGGATAATAAAATTTCCTTCTCATATGGATTCGAAGGATATAGGCAAACAAGAATATGAGTATTCAAAGTGTGCCAGAAAATGTGGAATTCCTATGACAGAAACTAGATTATTTCAATCGGATTTTTGTGAAGGATATTTTGGAACAGTACGTTTTGACAGGATTGTTAAAGATGGTCAGAAAATTAAAGTGCATATGGCTACTGCAGCTGCATTGTTAGAAGCGGATTTTCGTGCACCTTGTATGGATTATCATACACTTATGAAATTGACTAAGATTCTTACAAAAGATAATAAGATAGAGGTGGAAAGTATGTTTCGTAGAATGTGCTTTAATGTATTTGCGCATAATAGAGACGACCATGCGAAGAATTTTTCGTTTCTATATGATGAGGCGTCGGCGGAGTGGCAGCTTAGTCCTGCTTATGATTTGACATATAGTAATACGTATTATGGAGAACATACTACTTCTGTGGATGGTAATGGTGCAAATCCTGGTGAAAAGGAGCTTGTTAAGGTAGGTATGCAAGCAGGGATGAAGAAACAGAGGTGTGTGGATATAATAGAAGAGATACGCGACATTATTTGTGAGGCTCCTCTAGTTAGACATTAAAATCAGAAAATGTATCTCAAAATAATAAAATATTTGACGCGCGTCAAATAAAAAACGTTTAATACAAAAACATTTCCCCTCCTAGATTAGGAGGGGAATAATTTAACTAACTATTTAAAACCCATATTCCCAAGTTCAAATAAGCAGCAAATGTAATCCACAGTAAATATGGAATGTTTAAATACGCAGCAACTCTAGAAATTCCATAGAATTGTCTTATCATAACAAATACAAGAATCCATAATAAAATAATCCATGCAAATGAGAATAAATACCACTCAAAATTGAAGAAAAATATGGACCAAAGGAAATTAACCGCTAGCTGATATGTATATACAGCAAGAGCCTTTGCTTTCGTGAAAGGGGCTGCATTGCCTTTTGTAACTAAGTAAGCTGAAATGCCCATAAGAGTGTAAAGAATAGTCCACACAACTGGGAATAGCCAACCTGGTGGCGATAAAGGTGGCTTATCAAGTGCGTTAAAGGTGGACATACTTTCCCGTGTCAATAAAGCAGCAAGACCACCTACGAGAAGTGGAGTAGCGATGAATTTTAAAAGGGACTTTAAGTTGGTGAAATTAAAAGTGTGCATGATGTTATACCTCCTAGGATAGTATATGTGAGGAGGGTGGAGGAAAATGACTTAATTCTGATATATAGATATAATTTGAGAGTATATTTTACTTGCAATAAGTATAAAATAGTTATATAATTCAATGTAACAATAAAAAAATACATTTTGTAACAAAATAAGAAAAATTCGTGAGGGAATAAAGATGGATAGAATGATATATTTATTAAATGTAAGTGTTTCGGGAGTAAAATGTATTGAAGATGAGATACGACTTAATTTTTATAAAAAAACTATAGATAAGGATTTTAATCCTGATTCGTATAGAATCAAGGCTATTTATGGTGAAAATGGTGCAGGAAAGTCCGCTATAATTACAGGGATAAAGATTTTTTATGATTATATAGTTGGTGGAAATTATTTGAATGAGACAAAAAATCAAAAATTTTTAGCTGAAATTATAAATAAAAAAACTAAAAAGTTTACAATCGCATTTGAGTATTTAGTTAATTTAAGTGATGATAATTTGGTATATAGATATACTTTGGAAATCGGACTAAATGAAAATAATATGTTTGTTGTTAACTCTGAAACGTTGAGCTATAAGAATGGAAATTATCCTAATAACAATTATAGCAATATATATGAAAGCAAGAATGGCGAGTTGACAAATATTTCCTGTGAAGGCAATGTAGGAGATATAAAAAAGAAGACAGCTAATCTTTTATCAACGAATTCATTTGCATATTTATATATTATGAGGTTTACTAAAGAACAAAATACAGATAATAGTTTATTGGCACATATTATGTTATTTATAATATTTGCAGCGACATTTAAGATTTATATGGCTGAAGAAGATCAGCATGAATTATATTTTATGAGAAAAAATATTAAGGAAAGAAATATTAATAATGAAACATTTGGTGTTGATTTTGAAGAATATATAAATGAGCTAGATAAGATATCGGGCGTCAATGAAAAATATATACGAAAAGAAGATTACGCAGAATATAGGTCTAAGATAGGGCGATTGACAGAATTTATCAAATTATTTAAACGTGACTTGGTTTCAATTGATATAGATAAAAAAGATAATGGTGATGTTTATGTTTGTGATTTGAACTTAAATTATGGTGATTATTTGGTAAATAAAGAATTTGAGAGTACAGGAATAAAGAAGCTTATTCGATTATTTGACTGTTTTGATGCAGCTAGTGGTATAGGTATTGTATTTATAGATGAATTGGACTCTAATCTTAATGATGTATATTTATGTAAAATTATTGAATATTTTATGTATTATGGTAGAGGACAATTATGTTTTACAACACATAATTTAGATCCTATGTCTGTTTTAAAAGAAAATAAGAATTCAATAGAGTTCTTATCAAGTGATAACCATTTGGTATCATGGGTAACTCGCGGAAATGCTTCGCCAGAGAATTGTTATAAAAATGGCATGATAGAAAATTCTCCATTTAATATTGAGGCATCGGATTTTGTTGGGATTTTAGGAGAGTAGATTGAATGGCAGTACAAATGATATTTTGTGTAGAAACGAATAAGAAGGCAAATACAGATAGCATTTATATTACAGAAACAATAAACAGGTTTTATGAGCAAACTAACAAAATTAGTAGAAAATTTATTTATTTAGGTTCAAAATCAAAATATAATGATAAAGAAACTATAAAGCAGATTGCAAGCTGGACAAAAGATTTTACAATTGGTGAAACTAAGGTTGTTTATTTTATTGACACTGATATGTATGAGAGAAATCCAGAGCATAAAAAACAGTTCGATGATATAAAAGTTTTTTGCGATGCAAATGATTATGGCTTCGTGTGGTTCTGTCATGATGTAGAGGAAGTATATCTTGGAAGAACAATTGAAGATAGCAAGAAGGTTTCAGAAGCGGGTAATTTCAGAAAGAAGAAAATGATTAGTGCGATGACAATTAGTAATTTGTCTAGTGATGTGATTAGAAAGAATGCTAGTAATATTTTGAATGTGCTTGATGAACATTTTGAGAGGAAGAAAGGGTAAAGGAGCTGCATAAGATAAAATAGAAAGAGATGTTATTTTTGAATGTGTGAACCGAGTAGATAGGAGCAAAGTTGTTGTGGTATTTGCAGATAGATTGACTTACAATTAAATAAATTAGTAATCGAAAGATAATAAGTAAAAATAGTGATAGCTTACTTATTATCTTTTATTATTATACTATGAGTTATACGAGTAGTGATCAATATATAAACTATTGCCTAATAAATGAATTTTTGATATAGTGTTTAGGAATTTTATCAAAAAAGGAAGTAGATATTATGGTTTTTAGTAATGCAGTATTTTTATTCATTTTTTTACCTATAGTAATACTCGGATATTATCTATTAAGAGGTAGAGTTAGAAATTATTGGTTGTTATTAGTAAGTATTATTTTCTATGCATGGAATAAACCTTCGTTCACAATTATTCTATTAGGAAGCATTTGTTTGAACTATGTAGGTGCATTTTGTATAGAGTTATTAAAAAAAGAATTTTATAAGAAAATTGCTTTGTTTCTTACTGTAGCTGGTAATTTAGGTTTATTATTTTACTTTAAATATTTTAATTTTGCAGTAGAAACATTTAACAAGATATTTGATAAAAATGTTCAGTTTGCTAAGGTTATTTTACCAATAGGTATATCATTTTTTACATTCCAAGGTTTATCATATGTGGTAGATGTATACCGTAAAGATGTTCCAGTGCAGAAGAATATATTTAAATTGGCGATGTATATTAGTTTGTTTCCGCAGTTAGTTGCGGGACCTATCGTTAGATATAAAGATGTTGCTGCAGAAATTGATAATAGAAAGGTGACATTGGATGATTTCACGCATGGTATTCAGAGATTTATCGTGGGTTTATTCAAAAAGATAATTATAGCAGACACAATGGCTATTATTGCTAATGCTATGTTTGATAGAGACCCGATATTGAATTCTGTATCGATGGCATGGTTGGGAATAATAGCATATTCATTACAGATATTTTTTGATTTTTCAGGTTATAGTGATATGGCAATTGGATTAGGAAGAATGTTTGGATTTCATTTCCTTGAGAATTTTAATTATCCATATATTTCAAAGAGTATAACAGAGTTTTGGAGAAGATGGCATATATCTCTGTCTTCGTTCTTTAGAGATTATGTATATATTCCATTAGGCGGAAATAGAAAGAGAGTATATTTAAACGTAGCGATTGTTTTCTTGCTGACAGGAATATGGCATGGTGCTGCATTTACGTTTATTGCATGGGGAATATGGCATGGATTTTTTAATTTTATTGAAAAATTTATAAGGTCACATTCGAAGAAAAAGATGGATGAATCAAAAGAGATTAATGTTAAGTATATATTAGTTTCTATTATTCAGAGAGTATATACCTTAAGTGTTGTTTTGATTGGATGGATAATGTTTAGAGCAATTGGTTTAAAACATGCCTTTAAGTATATTTTATCAATGTTTGGCTTACATAATCCAGAAGTTTCAGTATATAATGTCAGATTATATCTTGATAAATGGACATTTCCTATTATGGTAATGGGTATCCTTATGAGTACGCCGCTTTTAAAGAAAGTGTATGAATTTATAAAATCAAAAATACATGAGAATTTTTTAATTCTAATTAAATATATTGTTTTGATTGCAATGTTAATGTTATGTGTATTACAGGTTGCATCTAATACATATTCGGCATTTATTTATTTTCAATTTTAGAGGAGGATGTGAATAATGGTAAAAAAGATTTATAATATATTATTTATTGTTATTTTTATGGCTATTATTACATTGCCGTTAATAAAAGCTAATTGGACAAGTGGTGGAATATCTGAGGATGAAAATAGATATCTTGCAGAAGCACCAAAGTTAATTACAGATGGAAGGTTCAATGATAAGTTTACGGCTGAAGTTGAAACTTGGTTTATGGATCATATGGGGTATAGAAAACATATGATAGGTATTAATGCACTAATGCATTATACTTTGTTTGATAGAATACAGGATGGCACAGATTATCATTTAGGCAAAAATGGTGAACTTAATTATGCAACAGATGAGATGATATTAGATTATGCGCATTTGAATTTAAGAAAAGATGAAGAAATTGAAAAAATTGGTAAGAGTTATCAAATAGTTAGTGATTGGTTAATGGAACAAGAAATACAGTTTTATTATATGCAATGTTGGGATAAACATTCGATTTATCCAGAACAGTTTATGACATCTGTAAATCAAATAGGTAATGTGTCAAAAACTGATCAAATTATTACATATTTGAGAGATAAAACTACGGTAAATGTAATATCCTTTAAAGAAGTATTACTAGATAGTAAAAATAAATATGAAGTGTATAGTAATTGGGGTGATCCATCACATTGGAGTCCAAGGGGAGCTGTTATTGGCTATAAATACATGATGGATATAATTAATAAAGATAATAATAATGTATATAAGGTGTTATCAGATGATGATTACAATATAAATATTGTAGACCAGGGGACTACATTGAATAACGTAATACATGAAAAAGACATGTTGGAACAGTTTGAGATTAGGGAAAAACATTCAAAACGAGTGGAAACGTTTGAAGATACTAGGTGCGGGATATGGATTAATGAGAATGTGGATAATAGAGATACATTGTTGTTGATGTGTGATAGTTATTTTGGTGATTATATTGTTCCAGAAATAGCGGAAAGTTTCTATAAGGTGGTTTTGATCTGGGCAGATTATGGTGAACATATGCCATATTATGTTAAAAGATATCAGCCAGATATGGTTATTTTTGAATGTGCAGAGAGAGCTGATAGAAGTCATATGATAGAAACCGTAGCAAACAAAATTATAGGGACACGTTAATAGTTAAGTGCATACGCTATTAGTGTGAGAAATTTATTAAATATATGGTGATATACAAATATCTCTTCTAATTTTTTAGGAGAGATATTTTGATGTATATATGATTTTTTGTAAAGTTGTTTGATGAGGTCAAACATGCTATAAGTAGTGATTTTTGTGTATACTTGTAGTTATTATAATTTTGTGATAAACTTTTTTGTGTATTGTATTTTTATTTACATAAGAAAGGATATATATGAAATATACTTTTGGAAAAAAAGAATCTCAATTAATTAAAGGTGTAGCAATCATTGCCATGTTCTTTCATCATTTTTTTGGATTTTCAACATGGCTTACAGCAGATAGCTATTTTGTTCATACGCATATAGGGGGAAGGTTCATAGAGAGTGATATTGCTGCTTTTTGTAAGATATGTGTTGCTATATATGCATTTGTTTCTGGGTATGCATTGTTTGTACAGAATTCTAATGCTAAAAACATAAAATCGTTAATTAAACGTATATTTTCGTTTTTGAGTAATTATTGGGTGATTTTTTTTGTGTTTATACTTTTTGGTATTATATTTAATGAACCATTTCCGCCAATTGACCGTTTTTTGTTGCAGTGTGTTGGTGTTTCTACAGCAACAGGATTTAATTGGGATTATTTTAATGCCATACATCCGGTGTTTGCGTGGTATGTTTCGTTTTATATTCTGTTTTTAGTAATAAGCCCGTTGTTGGCAAAAATATGTAGATTTAATTTTATTATTGATCTTTTTTTGATTACAGGAGTTTTATTTGGTATCAATTCTTTGGCGTATACTATACTACCTGATGGATTTTCGATAATTAAGGTTTTGATTACTGCATTTGCAACATGGGGACATATCGGTATGATAGGTTTTCTTTTTGCTAAATATAGTGTGTTTGATTTTATTCATAGTATATTAACAAAGTATTTAAGTGATATTGTGATACTTATTTTGCTTGTTTTTGTAGTAGGTCATATTTATTATCTTTGGACATATGAAGGTAAGATATATATATATGAAACTGATAATATTAGAATGTCTTATTTTGCAATATATACTCCAGCATTTATTTATGCGGTCACGTATATATTAAATTATATTAATTGCAAAGTAATTAATTCTATTTTAATTTGTCTATCAAAAGAGAGTACAAATATGTGGTTTTTGCATGGATTATTCTTCACTCCTAATAAGACAATACAGTGGATTGCGTATTTGCCAATACATCCTTTGTTTATTCTTGTTTGGACTTTATTTCTTATGTATTATTTTTCGGTAGGCATTAGGTATGTTTTTAAATTGTTTCGTTCAATTATACAAAAAAATATGTCTTTAACGAAAAATATTTGGAAAAAATAATGTAGATATATATAGTAAAATGTGAATAAATAGAATGTCTTTACTTTTTATTAGGCGTAATGTATAATAAATAAGTTAAAGCGGATTTTTATATGTTTTATTATTCGAAAATAAGTGAGGTTTATTTTATGAAGAGAATTATTACTTATGGAACATTTGATTTGTTACATTATGGACATATTAATTTACTACAGAGAGCTAAGGCATTGGGAGATTATCTTGTAGTTGTTTTATCAACAGATGAATTTAACTGGAATGAAAAACAGAAAAAGTGTTATTTTACATATGACCAGAGAAAAAAATTATTAGAAGCAATAAGATATGTTGATTTGGTAATACCAGAGACAAACTGGGAACAGAAAAAAACAGACGTTCATGAATATCATATAGACACATTTGTTATGGGGGATGATTGGAAAGGTAAGTTTGATTATCTTAAGGATGAAGGTGTTGAAGTTGTTTATCTGTCAAGAACACCGGAAATAAGTACAACACAGATAAAGACAGACTTAAATAATAAATAGATAAATATAAGGAGAAAAATATGAAAGGTATAATTTTAGCAGGTGGTTCAGGCACTCGCCTTTACCCACTCACAATGGTAACTTCTAAGCAGTTACTTCCGATTTACGATAAACCGATGATATATTATCCATTATCTGTACTTATGAATGCAGGTATTAGGGATATTCTTATTATATCTACACCACAGGATACACCAAGATTTAAAGAGTTATTGAAGGATGGAAGTCAGTATGGTATTAATCTTTCGTACGCTGTACAGCCAAGTCCTGACGGATTAGCGCAAGCATTTATCATAGGTGCAGAATTTATCGGTGATGATACAGTAGCTATGGTACTTGGTGATAACATATTTGCAGGTCATGGTCTTAAGAAGAGACTTAAGGCAGCAGTGGAGAATGCTGAAAATGGCAAGGGTGCTACAGTGTTTGGTTATTATGTAGATGACCCAGAAAGATTTGGTATCGTAGAGTTTGATAAGGCTGGTAAGGCTATATCTATCGAAGAGAAGCCAGAAAAACCAAAGAGTAATTACTGTGTAACAGGTCTTTACTTCTATGATAACAAGGTGGTAGAGTATGCTAAGAATCTTAAGCCAAGTGCTAGAGGAGAATTAGAGATAACAGACCTTAACAGAATATATCTCGAGGATAATAAGTTAAATGTGGAACTTCTTGGACAAGGCTTTACATGGCTTGATACAGGAACACATGAGAGTTTAGTAGATGCAACTAATTTTGTAAAGACAGTAGAGACACATCAGCATCGTAAGATAGCTTGTCTTGAAGAAATAGCGTATCTGAATGGCTGGATAACAAAGGAAGATGTGCTTAAGGTATACGAAGTACTCAAGAAGAATCAGTATGGACAGTATCTTAAGGATGTAATAGATGGTAAATATCAGGAAAACCTTTACTAGGCGCCAACAATTCTGAGCTGCACATAGATTAAGTAACTATCAATATTAAGTTTACTTAATATTGATAGTTGGTTAATCTGTGTATTGCCGGAATCTACCGACCGATTTAAAATTCGAAGAATTTTAAATCCAGCTCAGAATTGTTGTGATATAAATCAACGAAAAGAGAGGAAAAGAATTATGAATATTATAGTAACAGGTGGAGCAGGATTTATTGGAAGTAACTTTGTATTTCATATGTTAAATAAGTATCCAGATTATCGTATCGTATGTCTTGATTGCTTAACATATGCAGGTAATTTATCTACACTTGCTCCAGTGATGGACAACCCTAATTTTAGATTTGTTAAGGAAAGCATCACAGATAGAGAAGCTGTTTATAAGTTATTTGAGGAAGAGCATCCAGATATGGTTGTAAACTTTGCAGCCGAGTCTCATGTAGACCGTTCAATTGAGAATCCAGAGGTATTCCTTGATACAAATATCAAGGGTACAGCAGTACTTATGGATGCTTGTAGAAAGTATGGAATTAAGAGATATCATCAGGTATCTACTGATGAGGTTTATGGTGATTTACCACTTGATAGACCTGACCTTTTCTTCACAGAGGAGACACCTATCCATACAAGCAGCCCATATAGTTCATCAAAGGCTGGAGCTGATTTATTAGTATTAGCTTATCACAGAACATATGGCTTACCTGTAACTATTAGCCGTTGTTCAAATAATTATGGACCATATCATTTTCCAGAGAAGCTTATTCCTCTTATGATAGCTAATGCTCTCAATGATAAGCCACTCCCTGTATATGGTGAAGGTCTTAATGTAAGAGATTGGTTATATGTAGAGGACCATTGTAAGGCTATCGATCTTATTATCCATAAGGGTAAGGTAGGAGAGGTTTACAACATTGGTGGTCATAACGAAATGAAGAATATCGATATCGTAAAGATTATCTGCAAAGAGCTTGGTAAACCAGAGAGTCTTATCACATATGTGACAGATAGAAAGGGTCATGATATGAGATATGCTATCGACCCAACTAAGATTCACAATGAACTTGGCTGGTTGCCAGAAACAATGTTTGCAGATGGTATAAAGAAGACTATTCAGTGGTATCTTGATAATAAGGAATGGTGGGAGACAATCATTTCTGGAGAGTATCAGAATTACTATGAGAAAATGTATAGTAATAGATAATAGAGGTGTGAAATGCAACATATATTTATAGTAGGTTCAAAAGGTATTCCAGGTGCATATGGTGGTTATGAAACATTTGTAGATAAACTTACAGAGTATCATCAAGATGATAAATCATTGAAATACCATGTGGCATGTAAGGCAAAAGATAATGAGGAATATGAATATCATAATGCGAGATGCTTTAATGTTAAGGTTCCTAACATAGGACCAGCACAGGCCATTTATTATGATGTTAAAGCATTAAGAAGATGTTGTAAATATATTAGAAAGCATAATATTCAAAAACCTATAGTATATATTTTGGCATGTCGAATAGGACCATTTGCATCATATTTTAAGAAAAAAATACACAAGCTTGGTGGCGTTGTGTATGTGAATCCAGACGGACATGAATGGAAAAGAGCAAAATGGAGTGCACCTGTACGAAAGTACTGGAAATATTCTGAGAAGAAGATGGTAAAGCATTCTGATTTATTGATATGTGATAGTAAAAATATAGAAAAATATATAGTAAATGATTATAAAGAATATAATCCTAATACTACATTTGTTGCATATGGTTCAGAAACTTCAAAATCTAAATTAAAGGATGATGATCAAATATACGAAAAATGGTTAAATGAGCACAATCTTAAAAGTAAGCAATATTATCTTGTGGTTGGAAGGTTTGTACCAGAGAATAATTATGAGACTATGATAAAAGAGTATATGAAATCATCTTCAAAAAAAGATTTTGCTTTAATTACTAATGTGAGTGATAAATTTTTAGAAGAGCTTAGAAATAAGACTGGATTTGATACAGATAAAAGAATAAAATTTGTGGGAACAGTATATGAACAGGAACTTTTGAAAAAAATACGTGAAAATGCCTACGGTTATTTTCATGGACATGAAGTAGGTGGAACTAATCCAAGCTTGCTAGAAGCATTAGGTAGTACAGATTTAAATTTACTTTTAGATGTAGGATTTAACAAAGAAGTGGCTGAGGATGCAGCTATATATTGGTCTAAAGAAGAGTATAATTTAGCAAAATTAATAGAAACAGCTGATAGTATGACAGAAGATCAGATTATGGAATATGGTAAAAAAGCTAAAAAGAGAATAGAAGATGAGTATAGTTGGAAATACATATCTGACAAATATAAAAATATCTTTTTAGGATAGTTTAGAATGGAGATACTATGAAAATATTAGTAATGCATAATTTCCATAGGAAAGGCTCTGCCAGTGGAGATGATCAAGTTTTTAAAAGTGAAATAGAATTGCTAAAGAGCCATGGACATGAAGTTGTTACATATACAACATGTAATGATGAATTTGACAATACCGGTATCGTAGGAAAAATCAAAGCATCGTTAGGAATGCTTTGGTCATTTAAACATTACAAAAATGTAAAAAGAACTATAAATAGTGAAAAACCAGATATTGTGCATGTTCATACATTTTTTCCATTATTGTCCCCATCTATTTTGTATGCAATAAAAAGAAGTGGTTGTAAATTGGTTGCTACATTACACGATACGAGATTTATTTGTCCATGTGCGACTTCATTAAGGGGGACTGAGCTATGTAATAAGTGTGGAGATGGCTCATATTTTAGAATGATAAAATATAGGTGTTTTAAAAATTCTAGAATTCAAAGTGCTATAGTTGCTTTTATATTTAAATATCATAGAATAAGAAAAAGCTTTTATAAATATATAGATAGATATGTTTGTTTAAATGAAAATCAAATTAAACTATTAAAAGAAATAGGGTTTGATGATAATAAGATAATAAAGAAATATAATTTTGTTCCTGATAAAGAGTTGGAACCAATTAATGTAGAAGAATTAAATTTGCCGCGCAAATATGTGGTGTTTTATGGACGAATTGGCGAAGAAAAGGGAATTAGAATTTTAATGAAAATTTGGGATGGAATAACAGATATCCCATTGGTTGTTATGGGGGGAGGCCCATTAGAAAATGAATTTGAACAATGGGCAAAAAGTAAAGAAAACGTTCATTATTTAGGATATACTGAACATAATAAATGTTTAAATATTGTAAAGAATGGTGAATTTGTTGTTTTTCCATCTATATGGTATGAAGGATGCTCTATGGTGGAAATTGAAACAGAGAGTCTAGGAGTTCCGCTTGTTGCCACAGATTTAGGTTTTTCAGTTGAGGCAATAATAAATGGATATAATGGATATAAAATTCCATTAAATGATGTCAACAGTTTTATTGATAAAATTAAGTACTTATGGGATAATCCAGACTTATGTGATATTATGGGCAAAAATGCAAGAGAAGATTATGAAAATAAATATATGCCAGAGGAAAATTATAGACAATTAATGAAAATTTATGAAACAACCAAAGATATAAAATAATTAAATGTTTCAAAAGGAGTTTTTATAATGAGATTTTCAATAATTACACCATTTTATAAAGGAAATAAATATGTGCATAAATTAATAGAGATGGCAGAACAGAATTTAGAATCATTACGGAAGGCAAGCATTGAAGCAGAATTAGAATTGATTATTGTTAACGATAGTCCGGAAATTGAAGTAGAGCTTACGGCAAATTCTAAAGAAATTGAACTCGTAGTGTTAAAACATGAAAAAAACAGTGGTATACAACAAGCAAGGGTAACTGGACTACAAAATAGTAGTGGTGAGTATATAGTTTTCTTAGATCAAGATGATGAGATAGTGGCTGATTGCTTGCTACAAGAATATATAACTATGCAAGATGCTGATGTTGTTGTATCAAATTTATTATTTGAGCACTCTAAAGGAAATGCACAAATTTTTTATAAAAGTAGAGGGCAATTTAAGAATGTATTTAGTCTTCAAGCATATACAAAAGGACACAATAGAATTATATCGCCGGGCCACTGTATGATAAGAAAAAGTTGTATTCCAAATGAATGGATAACAAATATAATGAAGGTTAATGGTTCGGATGATTTGTTTTTATGGATATTATTACTAATAAAGAAACATAAATTTGTTATGTATGAAAAACCATTATATATTCATAAGTATACTGGAGGAAATTTATCAGCAGAAGTTACTAAAATGGATAAATCTTCACTTGAAATGGCTGATATTCTTAAAAGAATAGACTATGTTCCGAATAATGTGATTAAAGATATTGTTAGAAGCAGGTCATTAAGCCTTAAAATGGAAAATTTAGGAATGATGAAGAAATTTTTATTTGTAATATCAAATATAGATTTGTATTTATGTAGGATTTTTTGGAAACTAAGAGAGTATAGTGGTTTGTTTTCTAATAAAGAGGAGTAAAATATGGATAAAATTACGTTAGGAAAGTTACATGAAACATTAATTGAAATTCTTGATTATGTTGTTTCGGTGTGTGAAGCTAATGATTTGACATATATGTTAATATATGGAACAGCTTTGGGAGCATATAGACATAAGGATTTTATACCGTGGGATGATGATTTGGATATTGCTATGCCTAGGGAGGACTATGAAAAATTTATAGAAATAGTAACAAGTAATCCACATAACATGTATTCTTTACAGAATGAAATAAATGAAAAAAAATATTATCTTCCGTTTTCAAAAATAAGGAAGAATGGTACAAAATTTATAGAAGATATTGCGCAGGGAATGTATGCTAATGAAGGGATTTTCATAGATATATTTGTATTAGATTACGTTGAAGATATTAATAGTATAAAATATAGAATAAAGAGTAATATTACAACATATTTGAAGCATATTCTTCGTTATACTGGATATAAGAAGGCCTACAGTACAAAAAGAGGTATATTAGGTCGAATAGCTGAAAATATAATTTGTATTCCAGCATATGTTTTACCGAAGAAATCACTATTACGTTTTTTAAATAAATTATCAAAAGGAAAATGTACTAAAGAACATGCAAAATATATTGTTGAGTATTCAGAAGTAAAAAGCAAAATGGCTATGCCGAAGGATGTTTATTATCCAGTGAAAAAAATAGAGATGCACGGTAAGATGTATAATATACATAATAATATTGAAAAATATTTAACATTAGCATATGGCGATGATTATATGGAATTGCCACCAGTTGAAGAAAGGGTTACACATTCACCACTGGAAATAAAGTTTTAAAATATGGAGAGCTAAAAATGAAAGTATTTGTAACAGGTGTATGTGGTCAGTTAGGCTATGATACAGTAAATGAATTAAATAAAAGAGAATTCACTGCAATAGGCTCAGATATTTTGTCTGAGTCTGCTTGTGCGTGTGAATATATTCAGTTAGATATTACGGACAAGGATGCTGTAGAGAAGGCTTTGACAGAGTGTAAGCCAGATGCAGTGATTCATTGTGCAGCTTGGACGGCAGTAGATGCAGCAGAAGATGAAGAAAATCAAGAGAAGGTTCGTAAGGTTAACGCGGTTGGAACAGAAAATATTGCATTGGCATGTAAGGCACTTGATATAAAGATGATGTATATATCTACAGATTATGTATTTAATGGACAGGGCGAAGAACCTTGGGAGCCAGATTGTAAGGATTATGCACCGCTTAGTGTGTATGGACAAACTAAGCTGGAAGGTGAATTGGCAGTGGCTGACAATGTGGATAAGCATTTTATAGTAAGAATTGCATGGGTATTTGGTAAAAATGGAAATAATTTCATCAAAACTATGCTTAATGTAGGTAAAAAGTATGATAAGCTTACAGTTGTATGTGACCAGATAGGTACACCGACATATACTTATGATTTAGCTAGACTTCTTGTAGACATGATAGAGACAGATAAATATGGCTACTATCATGCAACTAATGAAGGTGGATACATTAGCTGGTATGAGTTTGCAAAAGAAATATTTGCTCAGGCGGTTGAGTGTGGTCATACAGAATATAGTGAAGGAAAACTTGAAGTGAAACCAGTAACCACAGAGGAGTATGGTGTATCAAAGGCGGCTAGACCATTTAATAGTAGACTTGATAAGTCTAAGCTTGTAGATAATGGTTTTGTGCCATTACCAACATGGCAGGATGCACTTACAAGATATCTTAAAGAAATAGAATTTTAGGAGGAACTTATATGGGTCAGATAAAGGTTACAAAATGCCCTATAGAGGGATTATATGTTATAGAACCAGCTGTACATGGTGATGCTAGAGGTTACTTTATGGAAACATATAACTTAAAGGATATGCAGGAAGCAGGGCTTAATATGAACTTTGTTCAGGATAATCAAAGTATGTCTGTAAAGGGTGTACTTAGAGGTCTTCATTTTCAGAAGGAATATCCACAGGGCAAGCTTGTAAGAGTGATAAAGGGAAGAGTATTCGATGTGGCTGTAGATTTAAGAGCTGATAGCAAGACATATGGCAAGTGGTATGGAATAGAGCTTTCAGAGGAGAATAAGAAGCAGTTTTATATTTCAGAAGGGTTTGCTCATGGTTTCTTAGTGCTTAGTGATACAGCAGAATTTTGCTACAAGGTAACAGATTTCTATCATCCTGGTGATGAGGGTGGCTTAGCATGGAATGATCCTGAGATAGGAATAAAGTGGCCAGAACTTGTAGGAGAGTATAATGGAACTGCAAGTTCTGAAGGTTATACTATGGCTGATGGAACTAAGCTTAATCTTAGTGAAAAGGATCAGAAATGGTTAGGCGTAAAGGAAACATTTAAATTTAAATAAAGATAGGATTATTAAGATGATAAAAAAAATGTGCAATACAAAAATTGATATCATAAAAATGATATTGATTATTTTGGTTCTTTTTATGCCTACTCATAGAATGCTTTTTGATGCTGTTCTTCCATGGAAATATGATAATTTATGGAGAGATATGTTATTAATACTGGGTATTGTGATAGTTTTGGCGATTAATAAAGGTATTTATTTAGGAAGACATGGAATAAATATAATATTGATGTGGATAGTATGCGGAATATATTTATTTTTTTCTGATAGATTTGTTCTTGCAGCAAATTTAGCTAGAACATATTTAATCCCAACATTGATATATTTTATTGTTATAAATATAAGAAAAGACGAAAAGTTCATTGGAATTTTAGAAAAAATATTTGTGTACACGGCTGTTATACTAGCAATTTTTGGAATGGTACAAGCATTTATATTAGGTGAAGGTTTTTTAATCGCACTAGGTTATGAGGCAAATGGTGAGTATTTAGCTTCAAATAGTTTTTATATCTCACACTTTTTTGGTCGCCAAAGAGTAACAAGTACTTTTGCGGCACCTAATATTTGTGGATTGTATTTTGGAATGGTAATAATCGTGTTGATTTATAGAATCAAAAACTATAAATATGGTGTTGTTTTATTAGGAATAATGTTATTTGGGTTAGCGACTACGTTTAGTAGAAGTGCTATGTTAGGTACAGCGTTTGCTTTACTTGTAGTTTTTTTTATGAGAAATATAAGTAAAATTATATTAAAGAGAAGTACCACAATAAAATTAGTAATTATTGTAAGTTTAGCGGTAGTAACATTTTTTGGTATTAATTATATGTTAGATGGTTTGATTACCGATATGCTAAAAAGTAGTGTAATGTCTGTTGTAAAGAGCACAGATCCATCAGCTAATAAGCATATGGAAGATTTAGTGGTGCCAATAAAGACTATAATACAAAATCCCCTTGGATTAGGATTTGGTAACAATGGACCGATGGTCCTTGAGTATTACAAAGATGCAAATTTGGTTGAATCATCAATATATTTGCTTATGTATGATTTTGGTATAATTGGAGCCTTGATTTTTCTTTTACCATATGTTAGAAGTATATTTAGATTTCTGATATCAATGTATAGAAAATTTACGCAGAAGTTTGATAATGTAATAGCGGATAAACAGAGAGAATATGAAAAGATACCAGCAGGGCTTGCGATTCTTCTTATGGTAGTTAGTTTGCTATTGCCAAGTTTGCAATCATTTGAAATATTGTTTGTTTTTTATTTGTTTTTAGCAATATCAGAGATTAGAGAAACAATAGATAGTGAGAGGAGATGAGATTGTGAATATATTTAAAAGAATGGGTAATATGTTTATTAAGTATATGTCATTATATCTGTCTATGCTAATTCCTAAAAATAAGAATTGTATGGTATTTGGTGCATGGTTTGGAAATAAATATGCAGATAACACTAAATATTTATATAAATATGTTGTGGAGAATTGCAAAGAAATTAAAGCAATTTGGCTTACAGAAAATATGGATGTGTATAGGGAATTGACTTCGAAAGGTTATCCGGTAAAAATGTCAAATACATGGTCAAGTATATGGAATGTAATGAGAGCTAAGTATTGTTTTACTGTAACAGGTAGAAGAGACCTGGGTAAGTTTGATTCTAATTTTATGGGGAATTCTTATCATATAGATTTGTGGCATGGGGTGCCTTTAAAAAAGGTAATGTATGATGATGAATTTTCGTCAAAAGGAAAAACACATGATACAATTGCAAAAATGTTAGAATATTTTCCTTTAAGAAAATATTATGTGGTGTCTACAAGTGATGTTATAACGAAAATATATATAAGTGCATTTAGATGTGAGCGAAACCATATACTTCAATTTGGACAATCAAGAAATGATTATTTTTATAACGAACATATTAATCCATATAAAGAAAAGTATGCTCAGAAGAAAATTATTTTATATATGCCAACTCATCGTAATGAAGGGAAGACGAAGATAGAAATAAACAAAATACTTGATTTGAAATATATAGATCAAATATGCGCTGATAATAATTGTGTTTTTTTAATAAAAAAACATTATTATCATAAGGATGATGCATTATCAATAGACGAATATAGTAATGTTTTTGATATTACTGCACAAAATTGTGAATCGCAAGAGTTGCTGGATTCGGCAGATATACTTATAACAGATTATTCTAGTTGTTATATTGATTATTTATTGTTGAATCGACCTATTATTTTTTATAATTATGATATGAATGATTATTTAAGTAAAGATAGAAAGATGTATTTTGAATATAATGATGTTACACCAGGTGAAAAGTGTAGTAATGCAAATGAATTGAATTTAGTATTGAATAGTATTTTATCTGGACAAGATAGTTATAAAGATGAAAGGGAAAAAGTGTGTGATTTATTTTATGATAAAAAAGTACAAGGCAAAGTTTCAGATATTATTTTGAAATATGTGAGAAATATAAAATAGAGGTTTTTATGAAAAATAATATAACTAAATTGCTAAAAAAATATTCAAATTTATCATCGGCAGTTAGAGCCTCTGTATGGTTCACTATTTGTAATATATTACAAAAGGGCATTTCCATGATTACTGTTCCTATTTTTACAAGAATATTAACAGAGGAACAATTTGGTGTATATTCAGTTTATCAGTCTTGGTATCAAATAATATTTGTATTTGCTACATTGAATCTATCAAACGGAGTATTTAATAATGGAATGATAAAATATGAAGATGAAAAAGAACAGTTTATTTCATCTATGCAAGGTCTTACGACTTCAATAACATTAGTGCTAATGACGATTTATCTGTGCTATACAAATTTTTGGAATCAGATTTTTGAATTGTCAACAATTTTAGTAATAGCGATGTTTATTGATTTTTTAGTAACACCAGCACTATTATTTTGGTCAGCAAGGCAACGCTTTGAATTTAAATATAAGAAATTAGTTGCAGTTACATTGATTATGGCTGCAGGAAGTCCAATTTTAGGAATAGTTACAGTTTTATGTACGCAATACAAAGCAGAAGCTAGAATACTATCGTTTGCTGTAGTTCAAATATTATTTGGTCTAATATTTTACGTATATAATTATTATAAAGGTAAATGTTTTTTTAACAAAAAATTTTGGAAATTTGCACTGGCATTTAATATTCCATTGATTCCCCATTATTTATCACAGTCTGTGTTGCAACAATCAGATAGAATAATGATAAATTCTATGGTAGGAACAGATAAGGCAGCAATTTATAGTGTTGCATATAGTATATCAACAATGATGATTTTAGTGACTGCAGCGATTAATAATTCATTTATCCCGTATACATATAGGAAAATGAAAGAAAAAAAATATAATGATATAGGTAAAAATGCAAATATTTTAATTGTCATAGTTGGTATTTGTATGTTTTTAGTTATTGCATTTGGTCCAGAAGTTGTCAGTATATTTGCACCACCAAGTTATTATGAAGCTATATGGATAATCCCGCCAGTGTCTATATCGGTATATTTTATGTTTCTATATCCGCTCTTTGGAAATATTGAGTTTTATTTTGAAGAGAATAAATATGTGGCAATGGCATCTGTTACAGGGGCCATAGTAAATGTTGTTTTGAATTATATTTTTATCCCTGTATTTGGGTATATTGCTGCAGGTTATACGACATTATTTTGCTATATTTTGTTTAGTGCAGGTCATTATATTTTTATGAAAAAAGTAATAAAGAAACATATAGAAGGTACAAAAATATATGATATGAGATTCGTATGTCTATTTTCAGTAGGAATGTTAATTGGAATGATAATAATGTTGAGTTTTTATGAATTTACAATTATTAGATATATAGTTATTTTAGTATTATTTCTATTTATTATCATTAAGAGAAAGTATCTTTTGGGTGCTATTAAAAATATGAAAGGATAGGGAAAATTATTATGGAACAAAGAGAGAGAAAGATATATTTATCAGAATTATTTAAATATATTCGTAAAAATTTTATAAAAGTAATTATAGGTAGCATTATAATTTCAGTTTTATTCACTGTATATATGTACGTTACTGCTATTAACACGTATGAAAAAAATAAACAAAATGAAAAAGAAATAATAGATATAGAAGATTTGACTTACGATGAAAAAAAGATAGTGGATAATTTGATCATGATGCAAGATAGAGCAAGCTATCATGAGAATTATATCGAAAAATCATATTTATTAAATATGGATGTTAATAATGTTACAAAGGTAATTTTGCAATATTATGTCGATAGCGAATATAAATTAAATTTGTCATCAGAAGTTGAAATGGATTATACATCAAGCTTAATAGAGATGTATTATATGTATTTATCTAATAACCAATTTATGAAACAAGTAATGGGTGGATTGGAACAGGAATATATTAAGGAGTTATTTAGTATATATACAAATTACGATGCTAAAATGTTAAGTATATATGTATATGTTCCAAATGGAGTTGATGCGAATGTTGTAAAAGATAAAGTAGTTGAATTGGTGAAAGCTAAAGAAAAAGATATACAAGTCTATGGGGAACATAAACTTGTAACGGTAATGGATAATATCGTTCATGAATATGATAGTAGTATAGAAAGCAAAATATATTCAACAAGAAAAACTATATCAGATACAAAATCTCAAGTTATTGTAATCAAAGAACAGTTAAATGCAAAACAGCAGAAATATTTAAAACAATACTACGATTATAATGGGGATGATGTTATACTTGAAAAGCCATCAATTAGCATCAAAAATATTGTTTTAGGTATTGTGATGGGAATAATTTTTATGTGTGTTTATTTTGCTATGAAAAGTATATTGTCAGGAAAACTACAATGTGCAGACGATATGAGAATAATGTTTGGTCTGAAGGTGTTTGATAAGACTACGGTAGAAGACAAATATATTGCATCAGCAATTAAATGTATATGTGAAAGAGACAATATCAATAAGTTATTCTTAATAAGTACAGTAAATACCAATGAAGAGATTATTGACAAGGTTGCAACCACTCTGAAAAGTAGTAATATAGAAGTAGTTAAAGGAAATTCTATTGTTGATGATCCAGTGTCTTTAGAAAATATGTATAGAACAAACAATGTTGTTTTAATAGAAAAACTATATGTTTCAAAATACAATGATATAGCTGAAAATCTTCAGATAATTATGGATAATAATATAAATATTGTGGGTTCAATAATATTTAATTAATAATTAATAGGTTCGAATTTGTTTTCGAGCCTATTATATTATAAAAAGTAATAGCATATTTACTAGAAATGGTTTATAATGTATTAATACGTGTAAAGATATATACATGTAAAAAAGATAAATAAGGAATGAGGATTATGGAACAATCAAAAGAAAAATTAGCAGGGATATTGTTGTATCTTGTTGATATAATTTCATTGTTAGCTAGCTATGTTATTGCAGGATTGATTTGGTTATATTTTTATAAAGGTGTTACAAGTATTAATATGGGGAGCTTTTTAGGATTTGAAGTAGGAGCTCTAATATTTTGTTATGCTTTTGTTATCTTATTTTTTAATGCAAATGGTACATTTTTTAAAAGAGATAAATTGGCGGAATTTGCCTCTGTAGTTAAAGTGAATCTGATGTTTGCATCTCTGTTTGTTGTAGTATTATTCGCTAAAAGAAGTGCAGATATTTTTTCGAGAGGTGTGTATTTCTTAACAATCTTTTTAAATATTGTTATTATGTTTTTATTGCACATACTTGTAAAATATTATCTTACAAAGGTTCGTATTAAAAGTAAACGTATCGACCGTATGCTTATTATTACTTATTCTGATAGAGCTGAAGAGATAATAAAACGTGTACGTAAGCGTAGCGAATATAATCGTAATATAGATGGTATAGTTATCCTTGATAAGGATATGACAGGAGAAGCTATTTTAGAATATCCAGTTGTAGCAGGTAGAGAGAGTTTAATTGATTATGTTAAGCTTCAGATTATGGACGAAGTACTTCTTGATATGCCGGCCAATGAATATAAGAGAATG
The DNA here is from genome assembly GCA_017412055.1 of Lachnospiraceae bacterium. Lineage (GTDB taxonomy): Bacteria > Bacillota > Clostridia > Lachnospirales > Lachnospiraceae > SVEL01. Next base: position 22,669 of record JAFQOW010000003.1, read on the forward strand.
CGTAGGGATATTATTGAACTTGAGAGTATGGGTGTAATCGTTAGCATGAGTATCACTCAGCTTAGAGAGTTTGAGGAATATAAAACTACTATCGATATGATTGGTGATGTTCCAGTTGTTCGTTTTGCAAGTGTATTCCATGATTATAATAAACTTTTAGTTAAGCGTATTATAGATATTGTAGGTGCAATAGTTGGACTTGCTATAACAGCTGTTGTGACTATATTCTTAGCTCCGATATTGCTTATAGAATCACCTGGACCATTATTCTTTAAGCAGAAACGTGTGGGTAGAAATGGTAGATTCTTCTATATGTATAAGTTTCGTTCTATGTATAGAGATGCAGAGGAACGCAAGAAAGAGCTTATGGATCAGAATGAAATGAACGGTCTTATGTTTAAGATGACTGATGATCCTCGTATTACTAAGGTTGGTAAATTTATTAGAAAAACAAGTATAGATGAGTTACCGCAGTTCTTTAATGTGCTTAAGGGTGATATGAGTTTAGTTGGTACTAGACCACCGACGGTAGATGAGTTTAAGCAGTATGAGGGACACCATAAGCGTCGACTTAGTATGAAGCCAGGTATAACTGGTCTTTGGCAGGTAAGTGGACGAAGTGATATAGAAGATTTTGAAGAAGTAGTTATGCTTGATTTAAAATATATTGATAATTGGTGTGTATCTGAAGATTTAAAGATATTAGCGAAGACCGTTAAGGTAATAATTTGCGGTAGTGGAGCTAAATAATATAAAGGCTAAATGCATTTTTTGCATTTGGCCTTTATATTTTATAAAAAAGTGCTTGCGTATGTTCAAAAAAAGTATTATAATGTCAAAAAATGAACAAAGAAAGGGATAGAAATAATGAAAAAGTATTTAAAAATGTTCACAATAGGGGCTGCACTGGCTGCTTGTGTATTAGCAGGAGGATGCGGTAAGAAGGATAATGAAAATAGAGTTGTAATATACTCTGGTGCAGAAGAGTATAGAAATGAATATTTTCAGAAGAGATTAGATGAAGAATTTCCTGATTATGATATCGTTATTGAATATATGCCTACAGGTAATCTTGCAGCTAAGATTCAAGCAGAAGGTAAGGATACAGAGGCGGATATTTTGTACGATATAGATTATGGTTATGTTGAGAATATAGAACCATATTTAGCTAAGCTTGAAGGATATGATCAGAGCATATTTATGGATGATACTAAGTCAGAGAGTGGTAAGTATTTACCAGAAGTAAGAAATGGCGGAGCTATTATTGTTAACTTAGATGTGCTTAAAGATAAAGGCTTAACAGAGCCTACAAAATATGAGGACTTACTTGGTGATGAGTGGAAGGGTCTTGTATCTATGCCTAATCCAAAGTCATCTGGAACAGGATATATGTTTTTAAAGAGCCTTGTAAATGCATGGGGCGAAGAGGAAGCCTTTGAGTATTTTGATGGTTTATCAAAAAATATTTTACAGTTTACTTCATCAGGCTCAGGCCCTGTTAATGCATTAGTGCAGGGTGAAGTTGCAGTAGGTTTAGGTATGACTGCACAGGCTGTTACATCTATTAATGAAGGTGCGAATTTAAAGATTATTTATTTTGAGGAAGGTTCACCATTCTCATTATATGGATATGGTATTATTGATGGAAAAGAAAAGAAGGAAAGCGTAAAGAAGGTATTTGATTTCTTCTACGATACACTTGTATATGAGGATAAGGAAAAATTCTATCCAGAGCAGATTTATAAGGATAAGACATTTACTATAGAAAATTATCCACAGAACATTCCATATGCAGACATGAAGAATAATACAAACGAGGAAAAAGCAAGATTACTTGATAAGTGGAAATATTAATTGCAATTGGATTATAAGGAAATTACTTTTTGTAATTTCCTTTTTGCAGACAAAAGGAGTAAATTATGAGTGACAAGTTAGTAGTTAAGAATTTAAAGAAGACATTTGGTAAGAGAGAAGTATTAAAGGATATCAATTTCACTGTAAAAGAAGGTGAATTTCTATCTATATTAGGACCATCTGGATGCGGTAAAACAACTATACTTCGTATACTTATGGGTTTGGAAACACAGACTGCAGGTGAAATACATAAGGATGGCGAGGAGATTTCTAAGCTTGTTCCAGCTGCAAGAAAGATGGGATTTGTATTTCAAAATTACGCGTTATTTGAAAATATGACGGTTCTTGGTAATGTTGAGTATGCATTGAAAAAGAGAAAAGAATTAAAGAAGGATGCAAGGGAAATCGCTGAAAAGATGCTTGATATAGTGGGCTTAAGCGAGCATAAGAATAGAAAGCCACATAAACTATCAGGTGGACAGCAGCAGAGAGTAGCTATAGCTCGTACTTTAGCTTTAAATCCAGACATAATACTGTTTGATGAGCCTATGTCAGCATTGGATGTGGACACTCGTATGACTCTTAGAGCAGAGCTTAAAGAGCTTCAGAAAAAATTTGGAACTACTATGATATATATTACTCATGATCAGGAAGAAGCATTTGCAATGTCTGACAGAATCATGGTTATGAATGAAGGCATTATTCATCAGATTGATACTCCGAAGAATATTATTGATAATCCAGCAGATGAGTATGTTGAGAGATTTGTTATTAAGAATATTAAGATGAAGATTGATTCATTGATTCAGTTTGTAGATACAGATAAAGAATAGGAGAGGAACAGTTATATGCTAAAAGATCGTAAAATTACAATATCTAGCTATGTTAAAATAGTATTAGCGATATTTTGGATTTTTGCTATAATTTTACCTTTATTCAAAATGTTATCTAATATGGCTGATGTAGATGTAGCTAAGATAGTGACATCAGAAAGATTTGCTACCGCATTAAAGCAGTCATTGACAGTTTCAACGGTAGCTACGCTTGTTTCTGTAGGTATTGCAGGTTTATTGTCATGGTGTGTTGCAAGAACTGGCATAAGATTTAAGGGTATCTTTTCGGTTTTATTTTCAATTCCTATGCTTATACCGTCTATAAGCCATGGTATGGGACTTATTATATTATTAGGCTCAAATGGTATACTTAATAAAACCTTTGGCTGGAATATAAACATATATGGTTTTTCAGGAATACTTTTAGGCTCAGTGATGTATTCACTTCCAGTTGCATATTTAATGCTTCTTGATATATTGAAGTTTGAGGATAGTACACCATATGAGGCGGCAGAAGTATTGGGATTATCTAAGATAGACAAATTTTTTACTATTACACTCCCATATCTTAGAAAACCGTTGATATCAGTATTTTTTGCTACATTTACAATGATAATTACTGATTACGGTGTGCCACTTATGATTGGTGGAAAATACAATACTCTTCCTGTTATGATGTATCAGGATGTAATAGGTATGCTTGATTTCGGCAAGGGCAGTGTAATCGGTATGGTACTTTTAGTGCCAGCTTTAATAGCGTGTCTTCTTGATATTATGAATAGAGACAAGGGTAATTCGGCTTTTGTTACTAAAGCATTTAAGGTTAAGAAGAATATATTTAGAGATGTGTTTGCATATATAGTGTGCGGATTAGTGGCGTTTTTGCTTATTCTTCCTATAGCTACATTTACAAGAGTTGCATTTGTGGAAAAGTACCCTATAAATATGTCATTTACATTTAAGAATATAGAGAAAGCTATAAATATGAATTTAACTGATTATTTATCCAATTCGGTAATTATAGCTTTAGTGGTTTCTATTGTAGGTGTTGTATTAGCTATACTTACAGCATATTATACTGCGAGAATGAAATCGAAGTTTTCAAGAGTATTGCATATGTTATCTATTACATCATTGGCCATACCAGGTCTTGTATTAGGTTTGTCTTATGTAATGTTCTTTAAGAAATCATTCATATATGGTACATTTGCTATGTTGATTCTTGTTAATACTATGCACTTTTTCTCATCTCCATATTTAATGATGTATAACACATTTGGAAAGTTGAATGCTAATTTGGAATATGTAGGAAAAACTCTTGGTATTAGAAGACTTTTTATATTGAAGGATGTATTACTTCCGATGTCAAAAGAAACTATTATTGAGATGTTTTCATATTTCTTTGTTAACTCTATGATGACCATTTCAGCTGTTTCATTCTTGGCTACTATGGATACTAAACCGGTAGCACTGATGATTACACAGTTTGAGGGACAGATGCAGCTTGAGTGTGCAGCTCTTGTTTCGGTTATTATTTTGATGGTTAATTTAGTAGTAAAGGGTATAGTTTTCTTCACAAAGAGACGCATGGCTAGATAGCAGCAGAAAGGATAAAATATGAACGATAAGATAAGTAGAATTCAGTTCGATATATTGACAATATTCGAAAAAGAGAAAAAGAGTGTTTCGCAGAGAGAAATTGCTAAGTTAATCAATAAATCTGTTGGAACTGTAAATAAGGCAGTAGCATCACTTACTGAGCTTGGATATATTTCTAAGGATGGTATTACAAGTGATGGCCTTGACGCATTAGAGCCATATAGAGTAAGAAAGGCTGTATTTATCGCTGCAGGTTTTGGTACTAGACTTGTACCAGTTACTTTAAATACACCAAAGCCATTAGTAAGAGTAAATGGTAAGAGAATAATCGATACTCTTCTTGATGCAGTATTAGAAGCTGGTATTCAGGAGATATATATCGTAAGAGGTTATCTTGCAGAGCAGTTTGACCAGCTTTTATATAAATATCCCATGATAAAGTTTATCGAAAATCCAGCTTACAATGAGGCTAACAATATATCATCTGCTATGTGTGCAAGATATTTATTAGGAAACGCTTACGTATTTGAGGCTGATTTATATTTGTCAAATCCTGATATTATAAAGAAGTATCAGTATACAACAAACTTCTTAGGTATTTATATGGATAGAACTGATGACTGGTGCTTTGAGGTTAAGGATGGGATTATTCAGCAGCAAAAAGTAGGCGGTCTAAACTGTTATCAGGAAGTAGGAATTTCTTACTGGAATGAGCAGGATGGTATTAAACTTGCTGAACATATAAAGGCTACTTATGAGATGCCTGGTGGTAAGGAAAGATACTGGGATCAAGTTCCGTTGGTAGTATTCCTTAAGGAATATAACGTAGAGATTCGTCCATGTAACGCAGAGGATATTGTAGAAATAGATACTTATAAAGAGTTAAAGGCAATAGATAAAACCTATGATGTATAAGGAAATATCCATTTTCTACTTGCATTATCCCCATCTTTGTACTATTATGTAAAAAGGTTTGTTATAAAAAAACATATTTTACGATTATCACAAGGGAGTTATTTAAATCATGAGCAAAGGAAAAAGTAGTAACAAGTTGATTGGTTTTTTTAAATCACGTTTATTCGCATATATTTTATCAGCTATACATGTAGTGCTTACACTTGTGTTGCTTGGTATTGTTTTATACATAAATATGTTACCGCTAAAGTTTTTTATTCCGGTTTCGTTTGTGCTTTTGGTACTTTGTGCGGTATCATTCCTTTTTGCATATGCTAAAAAGATTCATATAGTAGGAAAAGTGATGTCATTTCTTTTGATTATAGTGACATCGGTGGGTATATATTTTGCTTATACAGGTAGTAGTACCTTTGAGAAGGTAGCTGGTGCAAATACAAAGACAGATATAGTTAATGTATATGTTATGAAGGCAGATAAGGCAGAGGATTTAACATCTGCTGCTGATTATACCTTTGGTATTATCTCAGTCCTTGATAGAGAGAATACTGATAAGACTATCGCATCTATAAAGGGTAAGCTTGGAAGTCCTATTAAGACTAAGGAGTACGAAGGTTATGTGCAGCTTGCACAGGCTCTTTATGACAGCGAGGTAGATGCTATTATTTTAAATAGCGCTTATATTGCTAATCTTGAGGAAACTGAAGAATTTGCTTCGTTCTCTTCGCTTACTAGAGTGCTTATGCAGACTACCCATGAGGTTCAGATTGAGGTCGATACTGATAAGGATGTAGACAAGCAAGTGTTTGCTATGTACTTAAGTGGTATAGATGTAGAGGGTAAGGTATCTACTACAAGTAGAAGTGATGTAAATATTATTGCGATTGTTAATCCTGAAACACGTCAGATTTTACTTGTTAATACTCCTAGAGATTATTGGGTTCCATTATCTATTTCACATGGTACAGAAGATAAGTTAACACATGCTGGTATATATGGAATCGATGTATCTATGGATACATTGGAGATGATTTATGATGTGGAACTTGATTATTTCTTTAGAATTAATTTTACGGGCTTTAAAGAGGTTATAGATGCTCTCGGTGGTGTAAATGTTTACTCAGAGTATTCGTTTACTTCACATCATGGTAAATATAAGTTTACTAAGGGCTACAATAAGATGAATGGTAAGCAGGCTCTTGGCTTCGTAAGAGAGCGTTATGCGTTTAGAGATGGCGATAATCAGCGTGGTAAGAACCAGATGGCTGTTATTCAGGCCATAGCTGACAAGGCTGTTTCACCTGCGTTCTTAAGCAATTTCTCTGACTTGATGAAGAGTATAGAGGGAAGCTTTGAGACTAGTATGTCATCTGCTCAGATTTCTTCACTTGTGAGAATGCAGCTTAACGAGGGCGGAGCATGGGAAGTATTTACTTATGCTGCTGAGGGTAGAAGTGCTATGATGCCAGTCTACTCTATGTCTACAGAGCAGTCGGTAATGATTCCAGACGAAAAGTCAATCATAAGAGCAAAGAAGCTTATCGATATGGTATATGATGGAAAGATTATTTCAGAAGAGATTATAGAACAGGTAGATAATGATAAGATAACTACGGGTCCTGGAAGTAATAGCTCTGACAGCGACGATACATCAAAAAATTAGGTATAAAAGGGAGGTTAATCAATGAGATTAAAATATAAGGAACCATATGGTCACGATGGCGTATGTGATTTAAAGAAGTACAATAATATTGTTGTATGTACACATGAAAAAGAAGGTGTGGCTACCAGTATAAAAGGCAGTGCTGAATATCTTATGGAGTATGTCATCAAAAGATATGATTTCGATATGTGTAATCTTGTATGGGTTAACCGAGATTTGTGGAGACCTAAGGATCATTACAGACTAGTTAATTATGAATACAAAGATGGTAAATGTGAGATATTAGGTAATAAGATTATTACCCTTGAAGAATTACATGAAATGGTTAGGAAAAGTGGCGATTATATATGCTAAAGACGACAGTTATCATACCATCCTACAATCCAGACGTAAAACTCAGTATGCTTGTAGATGAGCTTATTATGTCTGGATTTTCTGATATCATCATCGTTGATGATGGAAGTGATTTTGGTATAAAGAGTGTAGAAAGTGCATTTGACTATGTAAAGAAGAAGGCAGAGTGTACCATACTTCATCACCCAGCTAATTTGGGTAAGGGTATGGCTCTTAAAACTGGCTTTATGTTTTGTATGCACAATAGAGATAAGGAGACACTTGTGGTTACCACTGATGATGATGGTCATTACAGTGTGTCTAGTATGAAGGAATGTGTGGAGCTTTATGAGGAGAAGTATATGGAGGAAAGTCCTGTGCTTATCGCTTCAAGAGATTTTAAGGCTGGTACATATTCTACAAAGAGACGAGTGTTTAATAAAATTGCTGGTATAGCTATGACCTACCTTTGTGGTGTGGATGTAAGTGATGTTCAGACTGGACTTCGTCTTATTCCGTCTAAATATATGCGTATGCTTTTGGAAATCGAAGGTGAACGCTTTGATTATGAAGTAAATATGCTTGTGGAATTAAAGTATAATAATATAAAGACTGTAGAGAATATTATTCCTATGGAGAGGGAAACTATTCAAAAATATGCTGATTATAATCCTATATGGGACATATGCAGGCTTATAGCGGTTATGCTAAAGTATGCTGTAAGCTCTCTTGCAGCTACAGCTCTTGATGTAGCAGTGTTTTATCTTATCATCCTTATGATGGATGACACTGTCCTTAGTATTGATAAATCGGCAGGTATGCTGCTTGCAACATTTATAGCCAGAGTTATTTCGTCTACATTTAACTGTATAGTTAATAAAAGAACTGTGTTTAAGTCCGATGAACCTATGAAGCGTGTAATTGTAAAGTTTTACATTTTTAGCTTACTTAGGGCGGCGTTCTCGTATTTGATGGTTTTGGGAGCATCATATGTTCTTGGTTCTTATGCAGATACAGCCACAGTTATTGTTAAGCTGATTGTTGACTTGATTTTATTTTTTGCAGGATATGGAATACAGAAGAAATTTATCTTCTAATAGCCAATTTAATACCATAAAGAATAGGGAGTTGCTTGTATGGGTAGATATGATGATGAATTAGATTTGGATTTGTCTTTATACGACAGTGTCAAAGAAAGGCGTCCTAGTTCCAATAGTGAACGAAGTAAAGACAGAGAGCGTAGTCGAGACAGAAAACATAATCGAGATAGAGACAGAAATCGAGACCGAAACAGAGGTAGAGATCATAAAAAAAGAAAACGTAAGAGAAAGAAGAGATGGCCAAGAGTTTTATTTACTTTTGTGGTATTTTTATTTGCTGTGGCCGTATGCCTATGGGCAGTTATCAAGTATGTACCAGGCTCTAAGAAATATTTGCTCACACATTGTGGAGGGCCTCTTCTTAGACTTGTGTTAGACGAGGATACCTATAAGAATATTTATGATGATACCTTTGGGGATAGTGTGGTAAATGATGGTATAGATAAGAGCAAATTCAAAGGCTTTTACACAGTAGCCCTATTTGGTATCGATGCCAGAGATGATAAGATGGATGCCGGTGTTAACTCAGATTCTATCATTATCGTAAGTATCAATCAGGATACAGGCAAGGTGGTTATGAGCTCTATCTACAGAGATACATGGCTGAATATTCCTAATGATGATGGAAGCAGTAGCAAACGCTTTAGAAAGATTAATTCGGCTTTTTGTAGCGGTGGTGTGAAGGCGGCTATCAATACTTTAAATACTAATCTTGACTTGAATATTTCTGACTATGTGACTATTAATTTTGAAGGTCTGGCAACTATTATTGATAAGCTGGGCGGAATCGATATTAATATAACTGAGGATGAGAAATATTATATAAATTATTATATGGATGAAAATATGGCTGTTACAGGCATTAAATCTTCTAAGGTTACTAAGTCTGGCAATGTGCATTTGGACGGTCTGCAGGCTACAGCATTTTGTCGTATAAGATATTGTTCATTTACTGATAGTAGTGGTAAGAAATATACAGATGATTTAGGTAGAACTGCCAGACAGCGTTATGTGCTTTCGCTCCTTGTGGATAAGGCAAAAAGCGCAGGAGTTAAGAAGCTTTTGAGTATCGCTGAGGAGATATTTAGCGGTGATACAGATTTTATAAAGACTAGTATAGAGTACGATTTGATGATGGATATGATTCCTACATTTATCGATTTTGAGCTTGGTGAGACAAGAGGATTTCCATTTACCTATGATTTCCCAGATAAGAGTCTGACTAACGGTGAATCGGCTATAGCCGTAGGAGGTCTTTCTTATAATGTGTCTAAGCTTCATATGTTCTTATATGGTGATAGTGCATATGTGCCATCAAACCATGTGCAAGGCCTTGATACAAAGCTTAAAGATATGATAGGAGCAAATGATATATTATTGCCAGAGGATAAGGAACAAAACCTTCAATAGTTTTTCATTGTAGGTACACATTTTCGACACATTTAACCTTTATAATCTAGCGTAGGGTTGAGGGAGTACGAAGTACGTAGCAATCCGTAAAATTATCAAAATTTTAAATAATAGAAAAGGGAGATTGACATGGACCAGTTCAATAATGTTGAGCATCAGTGGCAGCCTACAGAGCCAGTTATGATGCCTGAAGAAAATATACGTAAGAAGAAGGAAAAGAAGCCTGCTACTATGGGCAAGATTGTGGCTACATGTATTGCATTTATGATGATTACAGTGCTTCTTAATTCAGTTATACTTGTTAAATTTTATGATTCAGTGAAGGATGATTTTTTAACGTTTGATGAGTATTCAGCACTTAATATTAAGTCTACCTCTGATACTATCAATAACATAGTTTCATCAAATAAGGATAATTTAAGCGTGTCTCAGATTGCTGAGGCTGTGATGCCTTCTGTTGTAGCTATTACTAGTACTTCTGTCATAGAGCAGAATATGAATCCGTTCTTTGGATTTGGCTCTTATCAGGTAGAAGGTGCCGGTTCTGGAATTATAGTGGGGAAGAATGATACGGAATTACTTATTGTTACAAATAATCACGTGGTAGAAGGTACTACATCTTTAGCAGTATCGTTTACCAATGATATAACTATTAAAAAGGCTTATGTGAAGGGTACAAGCAGCGATAATGATATTGCGGTGGTAGCGATTCCGTTGACTGAAATTGATAATGATACTCTCGCTTATATTAAGATAGCAACACTTGGTGATTCTGATGATATGAAGGTTGGCGATGGTGTGATAGCTATTGGTAATGCTTTAGGTTATGGTCAGTCTCTAACAGTTGGTTATGTAAGTGCTAAGGATAGAGAGATAACTACTGAGGATGCTAAGCTCAATGTCATCCAGACCGATGCCGCTATCAACGGTGGTAATTCTGGTGGTGCGCTTCTTAATATGAATGGTGAGGTTATCGGTATCAATGTGGCGAAGTCTTCTTCATCTGGTTCTTCAGCTACTGTAGAGGGTATGGGTTATGCAATTCCTATTTCAGAGGCTAAGGCGATTATAGAGAAGCTTTCAAACAAAGAGACTAGATATCCTGTTGCTGAGTCGGAGAGAGGATACTTAGGTGTTAAGATTATTACCTCTGATGAGTCTTCTTATCAGTATTATAATATTCCGCAGGGTGCTTATATCCGTGAGTTTACAGAAAATAGTCCTGCAGATAAGGCTGGCTTAGTGGTTGGTGATGTAATCATAGCAGTAGAGGGTGAAGAGGTGAAAACCTCTGAGGAACTTGTAGAGCTTGTATCTACTTACAAGATTGGGGAGACAATTACTATTACGGTTATGAGTCGCGATGGCAATAAATATAAAGAAAAAGATGTCGAGGTTACTTTGGGAGCAAAGAGTGAAGAGTCTTAGTAATACTTTTCGACACGGAGAAGCTTATGGGGCGCTTACAGGAAGATATGGAGAGCAGGGAAGAGAGGCGTGAACGTGCTAGAAAGCGTATGCTTCGAGCCCAAGCTGAAAAGATTAGAAGAATAAAGATATATTCATGTATAATAGCAGTCGGTGTGATTATAGTCATGCTGGCTGCTTGGCGTGTTTCTGGAAGTTGTAATTCCTGCATGGGAGCTTGTAGATTTTGCAGTGGTGATGATAGGCTTATAGATATTATCAATAGAGATGATAAGCATGCTGAGGCTGAAAGTGTAAATGGTACAGCTTCTGATGATAAGAAGCCTACGGTGAACATAATAGATACTGAGGAGCCAACTGAGCAGGAGACCTATGAATATGGTGATGTGCTTTATGTGGATGGTGAGTTTGTGGTATGTATTGATGCTGGTCATGGTGGAGCTGATACTGGATGTGAGAGTAAGGATGGCAGATATGAAAAGGATGATGATTTAAAGCTTGCTACTGCATTAAGATACAAGCTTGAGTCTATGGGTGTGCTGGTTATTATGACTCGTACTACTGATGTGGGAATGTCTTTGGAGGACCGTGCATATGTGGCAAATTCTTCCAATGCGGATTTGTTTGTTTCTATTCATAGAAATGCTGCTGATGTAAGCAGTGCTTCTGGATTTGAAATATGGATTAACAGCGAAGATAGTGATAATTCTTATGAAGTTGCCTGTGGCATAATGGATGGTCTTGAGAAGGTGGGAATTTCAAAGAATAGAGGGGTAAAAAAAGGCACCATGGAAGATAATGGTGACGATTACAAGGTTAATTATTTAAGTTGTATGCCTAGTGTGCTGTTAGAGATGGGCTTTATGTCATCTCCAACAGACAATAGACTTTTTAAAGAAAATTTATCAGATTATGCTACATCGATTGCTGAAGCGATACTTCGCTGGTCTGAGTCAAAATCTTATTAGGATTAGGTACAGTGCGCATCTCTACAATAGGTGCGCCTTTTCCGTCTATGTAATCACCTGTGATGGTTACACGACCGATGTTCTCATCCTTTGGTATTTCGTACATTATATCTAGCATAAAGTCTTCTATGATGGCTCTAAGAGCTCTCGCTCCTGTCTTTTTCTCCATAGCCTTTCTGGATATGGCTTCTATAGCTGAATCATCAAAGATTAATTCGACTTCATCTATTTCTAAAAGCTTCTTATATTGCTTCAATATAGCATTCTTAGGCTCTGTAAGGATAGTCTTTAGCATTTCCTCGTCAAGCTTATCCAATGTACATACAATAGGCATACGACCTAAGAATTCTGGTATCATACCAAACTTTCTTATATCGTCCATAGTTACTTTATTTAAAATCTTTGTATCATTGTCAAATCTGTCTTTAAGCTCGCCTTGGAAACCGATAGTTGACTTCTGGCTAAGACGTTCCTTGATGATTTTATCAAGGTCTGGGAATGCTCCGCCACAGATGAAGAGGATGTTCTTTGTGTTAATAGTTGTAAGTGGAACCATAGCATTCTTGCTATTTGCACCTACTGGAACCTCTACCTCGCTGCCTTCAAGGAGCTTAAGGAGTCCCTGTTGAACTGATTCACCACTTACATCTCTGTGATTTGAATCCTTTTTCTTAGCTATCTTATCTATTTCATCGATAAATACAATGCCTGTTTCGGCCTTTTCTACATCATCATCTGCTGCGGCAAGAAGCTTTGAAAGTACACTTTCGATATCATCGCCGATATAGCCTGCCTCTGTAAGAGAAGTGGCATCAGCTATGGCGAGTGGCACATCGAGAAGTCTTGCAAGTGTCTTTACAAGATATGTCTTTCCACAACCTGTAGGTCCTATCATAAGCAAGTTTGATTTCTCTATCTCGATATCGTCTGCCAATGGGGAACCGATTCTCTTGTAGTGATTATATACAGCTACAGATATTATCTTTTTAGCCTGATCCTGTCCTATTACATACTGGTCTAGCTGCTCTTTAATCTTATGAGGGGCAGGAATCTTCTTTAAATCTATAGCAGGCTTTTTGTCCTTTGAACGCTTTTTTAGCTTTGGCTGTGGTCTTCCAAAGCCCTGAAGGTCTGAAAGATTGATAAAGCTTACATTAGGGTAATTGCCCTTCTTGTTGGCGTTTTCATTTTTCTTATCCTCTACCTTTGTATCGTCAAAGCAGATTGGGCTCTCATGACATTTTGGATTGTCATTGCATTTTGAAGAGCCATCGTTGCTGCTAGCATCGCTATTAGCGTTTGAATTATTATCGTTGCTATTTGAATTAGAACTGTCATTTGTCTGAGTATAGTTAGCTGCACCTGGAAATCCTCCAAAGAACATAGTAGGATCCATACTCATAAAGTCCAAGTTATTTAAATCTGTGTTATTCACAGTGTCAAATGCCTTCTGTAAGCAGTCTGGACACACCTGTAGATTGCCTGGCATAATAACCATCTTGCCAGCACGTGATTCAGGTCGTCTGCATATATAGCAAATTTTTTCGTACTCGTCGTTGTCGTTTACGTTACCCATTTAATTGTCTCCTGTTCAAATCATTACTATTCTCAATAGTATCAAGCATTTGAGGGTTTGTCAATTTATTGTGTGTAATTTACTATGAATATTTTGTGTTTTTTTACTATAAAGTTAAGAAAAGGAGGTTTTTATCTATGGATGACTGCAGGGAAATTATCGTTTCAGAAGATTACGCTGACTTTATAGTTAATTTTATAGGAGAGGATGCTTTGGCTAAAGAAAAGTTTGGGGTGGAATGCTTCCAGAAAATTTCTAGCTATTATGGCATTGTATATAGGCCATTAAACGCTATTCAAACACTTTCTCTAAGGAATTATAGCTACAATTCTATTCCGGCTTTATACGGCCTAATGGAGCGTGATTTGGCGGTGCGAAGGAGAGACCTAGAACTTGCCCTTGATGAAAGCGGTATCTTAAAGCTTCAAAATCAGCCCTCTTTAAGACTTAGGGGACAGGGCTGTATAATGGCGTTTATAGATACGGGAATAGATATTTTTGATGAGGAGTTTAGGTTTTCTAATGGTGATACAAGGATTTTAAGACTATGGGATATGACAGATAACACAGGTAGGTCACCTGAGGGGATTTTATATGGCAGTGAATATAATTCAGAGGATATAAATAGGATATTAAGAGCCAATGGTAGGCAAGAAGAAGCGATAGTAGATAATAATAGTCCTGGTCAAGATGATATAGGGCATGGAAATATTCTGGCTAAAATAGCAGCTGGCAATAGTGGTGCGGTACCAGAAGCAAATATTGTGGTAGTTAAGCTTAAACAGGCTAAAAAATATCTTAAAGATTACTTTTTTGTCCCAGATAATGTGCCAGCATTTCAAGAAAATGATATTATGCTGGCTGTTAATTATATCAGAAATATTGCTTTGACCCTGGATATGCCAGCTTCTTTATGTATGACCCTTGGAACTAATCAGAGAAGTCATGATGGGGCTTCTGCTTTAAGTTATATATTGGATAGATTTGCAAGTGGTGTAGGAGCTGTGGTGTGTTTATCTACTGGGGACGAGGGAAATAAGCAACTTCATGGTACAAATGCTTTAAAAAATATACAAGATTATTCGTTGGTGGAAATAAGAGTTGACGAACGTCAAAAGGGTTTATTTATCAATATATGGGGAAGTAAGCCAGGAATTATCTCAGTAGGTCTTGTATCTCCTACTGGTGAGGTTATAGAACGTGTGGCGCCACGTATTGGTAAATCGGAGATATACAATCTGATTTTTGATGGAACTACTGTAACTATAGAATATGATTTGGTAGAGGCTGATTCCTCTGACGAGCTTATTATTGTAAGACTTGAGAATCCTACACCAGGTATATGGTCTCTTAGAATCTATGACAGTTTAGAAAAATATAATGTATATTTGCCTGTTAGTCAGTTTGTTTACCCAAATACTTATATTCTAGAACCATCTGCGGATGTTACTATCATAGACCCGGCAGTGGCAACAAATGTCATAACCACAAGCTTGTATGATACTAGAAATAGGGCGCTATATATTACCAATGGCCGCGGTTTTGGAAGAGACGGAAGCATAAAACCAGATATTTCTTCTGCCTTGTCCTGTGCTATAACAGCTGGAGCTGCATGTCAGTTTTTAAATTGGGGAATTGTGGAAGGTAGGGATAGGGAATTGAGGGCTAACGACATAAAAGGATATTTTATAAGAGGCGCAATTCGTGAAAATGATATTGTCTATCCTAGTAAACAGTGGGGATATGGAAGGTTAGATGTATATAATAGCTTTGAGGTGATAAGGGGGTGATTTTTTATGATATAGGAAAGTTCTCTGAACTTCCTATATCATAAAAAACGCTCCGCGAGGATGAGCACTCGCACGAGAAGAATATGTCAGCTAACGCTGATCGTGCTCGGCTCGCAAAGCGGAGCAAGTCCCTCTAGACAG
>JAFQOW010000010.1 GCA_017412055.1 Lachnospiraceae bacterium
CGTTGTTTGATATTTGTTATTGGTCGTACTTTAACAATACTATCTTGGGACAATCCTGTCACTGCCTTTTTTAGAAAAAGTTGAAAAAATTGCGTCACAGCCTTGGCAGGCCATCGCGCAGCGATTTTGTTCAATTTGAAGTTGTGGGTGAGAAGAAAATGAAGAGTGCCAGGATGTTGTTATAGCAGGTTTTGGTGGCGAGGATGGTTTATTGAATATAAGCTATGTAGAGTATTAGATATGGAGAGGTGCTTATGGTAAAAAAATTATATCCATATGGTAAGAAAAAAGCGTTTAATGTTACATATGATGACGGTGTATTGCAGGATATCCGTTTTGTAGAGTTATTAAATAAATATGGTTTAAAGGGTACTTTTAATCTTAATTCAGGATTAATGGAAAAGGAATTTGAATGGACACATGAATGTGGACTTGTTGTTAAAAGGCTTAACACAGATGTAGTAGTGGATTTATATAAAGGACATGAAGTTGCCAGTCATACCCTTAATCATCCATATATGGAAAATTTGTCTAAGGAAGAGATTTTAGTTGAATTATCTCAGGATAAAGCTAATTTAGAGAGGATTTTTGGTAAAGAAATAAAAGGCTTTGCACTGCCATTTCATTATTATAGTGACCTGATTAAGGAGTGCGTAAAGGAATGTGGTTTTTCATACGGAAGAATTTCAGAAGAAACAGGTTCGTTTAGATTGCCAACTGATTATTATAGTTGGAAAGCAACGTTTTTCCATCATTTTGATAAGCTTGAGGGCTTGACTAAAGAATTTATGGAAACTGATGAAGAACTTGGCTTATTTCAAATTGTAGGTCATAGCTATGATTTGGATGTAGCTGATAGATGGGAAATTATGGAGGATGTTTTTAGGGGTATCAGTGAAAATAAGGATATACTTCCTATGACAACTATAGAGATAGTAGAGTATCTTAAAGCTATGGATAAGATTGAAATCACAAGTGAGTATATAAAGAATAATAGCGATGTAAGCTTGTGGTTTGAGATAGATGGTAGAGTGTGTGAAGTGAAAAGTTGTGAAAAAGTTAATATTTTTTAATAAAAAACCGCTGTTTTTTAAAAAAACAGTGGTTTTTTATGTTAAAAATGGTTATAATATTACTATACATTATAATTTTATATAAAAAACATGTTTATTTTTATATTTTGGAGGGAACTATGGGACCATATAAAGCAAAAAAATATCCTATTGAATATAAATTAGATAAAGATTTATTACGTTTATTATCAGAGGCAAATTTAAAATACGGTGAGTATAAAACTATGCTTCATACATTGGAATTTGATGCTCGTTACTTTCTTGATTCGGTTTTGCTGACTGAGAGTTATAAGTCTACACAGATTGAGGGAACACAGATTTCACAAGACGAAATGTATTATTTAAAGTATTTGGAGAAAACTGATGATAATTTAGAAATACAGAATCTTAAGAAAACTATAGAATATGCATATGAGAGAATTAAAGTCGGCGAAAATATAAGTATGTCTTTGGTTAACGAAATGCATAAAATTATATTGGAAAGTGTTAGAGGTTCGGAGAAAAATCCAGGACAGATTCGAACAACTCAAAATTGGATTGGGCCAAGAGGAGTGGGTATAGAAAATGCTACATTTGTACCGCCTTCGCCAGAAGAAGTGTATGATTTGTTAATTAATTTATATGAATATATGAATGACGAGTTTGTCGATCCACTTTTAATAAATGTTGCATTATCTCATGTTCAGTTCGAGACAATTCATGCATATAGAGATGGTAATGGACGTGTGGGGCGGGCATTAATCCCTGTACAAATGGCAATGTTTGATGAATGCGAACCTATATTGTTTTTATCAGAAATTTTAGAATTATATAAACCATCATATCAACGTAATCTTATGGAATGTAGAAAAGGAAATGTTGTAGGATATATTAAGTTTTTTTTACAATGTATTATAGATCAATGTAATAATTATGTTTGTAAAATAAATAAAATAAAAACTATTTATAGAGAAGATATGAAAAAAATAGAAAATATCAAAGGAAATTCAGTGTATAAGATTATGCCAATTATTATGAAACAAATAGTGTTTACAAAAAAGGAAGTAGAGGAGTTATCAGGAATTTCTAATAATACCGTTTCAAATATAATTAATAAATTAGTTGAATTAGGGGTGATTGTAAAGGATAGTACTGTAATGAAAAAGGGATATCGTTATCAGCGGATTTATGAAATTTTTGTGGGAAATTATGATTATTAATAAAAACTATTCCGACAGATAGTAAAGTGGTGGAAGGATATTGAAATATGAAAATAATCTATAAAAAAAGAAAACTATTATCCATATCTTTTTTTATTTTTGTGATGCTTTTGCTATCAGCTTGCTCTAAAGTACCTAAAGATAAAGAAGAAGTCGGTGAGACATTAGAGATAAAAGATGAAAGAATTGAATCAACTATATCTGTTGACAAGGTAGAAGGCTTAACTGATGAGTTTATGTTAGGAGTAGATATTTCTAGCATTCTTTCTCTTGAGGCTAGCGGAAGGAAATTCTATGGTTATGATAGCAAGGAGCAGGATATATTTAAAACTCTAAGTGAATCAGGAGTAAATTATATTCGTGTTAGGGTGTGGAATAATCCATTTGATGAAAATGGTAATGGATATGGAGGTGGAAACTGTACAATAGACACTGCTATAGAGATAGGTAAGCGAGCTATGGAATATGGTATGGGTCTTTATGTGGACTTTCATTATTCAGATTTTTGGGCAGACCCAGCAAAACAGCAGGCACCCAAGGCTTGGGAAAATTTATCTTTAAAAGAAAAAGAGGAAGCGATTTATGCTTTTACAGATGACTGTTTAGATAAGCTAAAAGAAAATGAAATAAATGTGGGAATGGTTCAAATTGGCAATGAAACTACAGCTGGAATATGTGGAGAATATGAAAAAGAAAATATGTATATTATGATGAAATCTGCTGCTAAGGCAGTTAGAGATAATGATAAAAATATACAGATAGCAGTTCATTTTACAAATCCAGAGAAACAGGGATATTCATATTATGCCAATGATTTAAAGAACAAGGGTATGGATTATGACATATTTGCTACATCTTATTATCCAGAATATCATGGTACAATTGATAATCTGAAAAGTGAGCTTACTAAGGTACATAATATCACGGGAAAAAATGTAATGATTGCAGAGACAGCATGGTCATATTCATATAATGATAATAAAGCGTATGAAACCAGTGTGCAGGGTCAGGCGGATGAAATAAGTGCGTGTGTAAATGCAATGGTTGAATTAGGCGATTATGCAGTCGGTGTATTTTATTGGGAGCCGGCATGGATAGATGTACCAGGAGATAATGAAGAAGATAAGAGTAAGCTTAGAGAAAAATATGGAGCAGGGTGGGCAAGCTCATATGCAGGCGTCTATGACCCATATGATGCAGGAAAGTATTATGGTGCATCAGACTGTATAGATACATCACTTTTTGATACAAAAGGACATCCTTTGGAATCATTAAAAACATTTTTATTTGTTAGATACGGAACTAAAGAATAAGAGACATTGCCATAAAAAACAAAATGTTATATACTTAAACCGTTGATGTGTTTATATCGTGTAGAGAAAGGCTTTATGCGAACAATTTAGCAAGTAGGAGGAAATGTAATGGGATTTTTTGACAGTATATCAAAGGTAGTAAAAAACGCAAAGAAGTTTGAAGGTGTAATTGATGATGTAAAGAAAGCAAAAGATTTAGGTGATGTTTTCGATTCGGTAAAGGATGCAGTAAATAAGTCATCAGATAAAAAGGAAGAAAAGAATAGTGTAGAGTCTAAAAAGGAATCAACTAATATAGATGCTATAAAGCTTGCTAACAGCAAACATTGGGTAGAAACAACTGAATATGGTGAGGATGATAAGGAATATCAGGTAAAATTTATGATTGATGATACATTTAAAGAAGCCGATTCACATGCTGCAGAATTAGTAATGTTAAATACATATTCTCCAAACAGTGAGTACGGAGAAGAGGGAAAGCGTCCTTATGTAGGAATACTTATGGATGATTTTGTCTATGAATCAGTAGAAGAATTTAAGAATAGTAAAACAGTAAAAGGAGCCATAGAGCTTTCGCCGCTTAATGGTCAGTTTTTCTTTAAAGCGAAGAAAGAATATCATGGTGATATGATGTATTTCTATGGTTTAGACCGCTGTGATGGAATGTGGGAAAATAATGGTTTGTGTTTAGTATATCAAAAATCATATGTAGGTACATCAGCTGAAGAACAGCTTATAAAGATGTTTGACGAATTAGCAGAAAGCTATGTGGAGATTAAAAGTAAATAAGTGTTTCATAATAGAATAAACAAGTCACTGATGACTTGTTTATTTTTTTATCTTTTTTAAATAATTTTTTAAAGCATAGAAAGATTCGTCACTGATGATGTGTTCCATTTTGCAGGCATCCTCCTCAGCGATTTCTTTATCGACACCAAGAAGTATAAAAACTTGGCTTAATACTGTGTGTCTATCATATATTTTTTTTGCATGAGATAAACCTGCATCTGTTAATGATATGTGTCCATCCTTATCTACATTTATATATCCTTCTTTTTTTAATAATCCAACGCCTCTGCAGACACTTGGTTTGGAAAAATTCATATGTTCAGCTACATCTATTGAACGGACAACATCCTTGGTTTTACAAAGTACATATATAGATTCTAGGTACATTTCTCCTGATGGTTTTAATGACATAATAATCTCCTAAATAAAAGTAATTTCTTCTATTAAACATAGCATATAATGAGCGTGAAATCAAATAATTTATAAAAAACTGTTGACAAAATATGGAGTGCATAGTACAATACATCCAGTTAGCAACAACTAACTCTTTATTTTTTGAAAGGGAGTTAGCAATTGCTAATTAAAGGAACATATGCAATAGGCATAAATATAAAATACATGGTGGTATGTAATATGACTTTGAAGGAAGCTGTAGAAGGAAAAGAATATAAGGTTTTGCAGATTAATACAGATGACGAGGAGTTGAAAGCATTTTTATTTTCCCTTGGCTGCTATGAAGGCGAGCCGATTACAGTTGTTGCACACCGCAGAGGTGGTTGCACTGTCTCTATTAAAGATGGAAGATATAGCATAGATACTCAGTTAGCTGAAGCTATTGAGATATAATTCTTAATTTGTAAAATAATCTGCGGATTATTTTGAGTATGAGTTAGCGATTGCTAACTAACCACTGTTTTATGATTTAATGATATATAGCATAATTTAGGAGGAAAGAAAAATGAGAATCGCTTTAACAGGCAACCCAAACTCAGGTAAAACTACAATGTATAATGCCTTGACTGGTTCTAACGAAAAGGTTGGTAACTGGGCAGGTGTTACTGTAGATAAAAAAGAACATTCAATTAAAAAAGCTTATGCAGGCAATGACCAGCTTATAGCAGTTGACCTTCCGGGTGCATACTCTATGTCACCATTTACAAGTGAAGAAAGCATTACAAGCTCATATGTAAAGAAGGAAAATCCGGATGTTATCATTAACATTATAGATGCAAGTAATTTAAGCCGTAGCTTATTTTTTACAACACAGCTTTTAGAACTTGGTATTCCTGTGGTTGTGGCATTAAATAAAAGTGACCTTAATGATAAGCAGGGAACAACAATTGATGCTAAGGCTCTTTCAGAAAAGCTTGGATGTCCAGTTGTCAATACAGTTTCTACTTCTTCAGAAGGTTTAAAAGAAGCAGTGGAAGTAGCTGTAGCACATGCCAATGACACTCAGAAGGCACCATACAGTCAGGGTGATATAGATTTGACTGATAAGGCGGCAGTAGAAGCGGCTGATAGAAAGCGTTTTGAATTTGTTAATCAGATTGTAAAAGAGATAGAGATACGTAAGGTTCTTACAAAGGATAAGAATTACGGAGATAAGATAGATGCTGTACTTACAAATAAGTGGTTAGGTATTCCTATATTTGCAGTTGTTATGTTCCTTGTATTCCAGATTTCTCAGGTTTGGGTAGGAACTCCTATAGCAGATTTGCTGGTAGGTTGGTTAGAAATATTCCAGGGTTGGGTTGGAGAGCTTTTAGCTGATGCTAATCCACTTCTTTCAGCAATCCTTGTTGATGGTGTTATAGGTGGTGTGGTAGCCGTAGTAGGTTTTTTACCACTTGTTATGGTAATGTATTTCCTTATAGCATTACTTGAGGATTGTGGATATATGTCAAGAGTTGCAGTTGTACTTGATCCAATATTTAAGAAGGTTGGTCTTTCAGGTAGGTCAGTAATTCCATTTGTTATTACAATAGGATGTGCAGTTCCAGGTATTATGGCAAGCCGTACAATTCGTAATGAACGTGAAAGAAGAGCAACAGCTATGTTGGCACCTTTTATGCCATGTGGTGCAAAGATTCCGGTTATAGCTTTATTTGCAGGTGCATTCTTTGATGGAGCTGGCTGGGTGAGCACTGTTATGTACCTTTCAGGTATTGTGCTTATCTTCCTTGGTGCACTTCTTATCAATGCAATTACAGGTTACAAGGCTAGAAAATCATTTTTCATTATTGAGCTTCCAGAGTACAAGACACCATCCTTCTGGGGTGCATTTAAGTCTATGTGCAGTCGTGGTTGGTCATACATAGTAAAGGCAGCGACTATTATACTTCTCTGTAATATGGCCGTTCAGATTATGCAGACATTTACATGGCAGTTTAAGGTTGCAGATGCAGCGGATCAGTCTATTCTTGCTTCTATAGCAGCACCTTTTGCATATTTACTTATTCCAATTGTTGGAGTATTATCTTGGCAGCTTGCAGCAGCAGCAGTTACAGGATTTATCGCAAAAGAGAATGTTGTAGGTACTTTAGCAGTTTGTTTCGTTGGTCTTGAGAATCTTATTGATACTGAAGAGCTTGCCCTTATGGAAGGCGCAGGAACAGAGGTTGCTGGAATTATGGCTATTACAAAGGTAGCGGCTCTTGCGTACCTTATGTTTAACCTTTATACACCACCATGCTTTGCAGCTATCGGTGCTATGAATGCTGAAATGAAGAGCGCAAAGTGGCTTTGGGGTGGAATTGGTCTTCAGCTTGCAATAGGATATACAGTAGCATATTTGGTATATACTGTAGGTACAATCATTACAGGTGGCTCGCTTAATTTGTGCGCTGCAATCGCAGGACTTGTGGCAGTACTTGTTATGGTGACTATAATTGTTGCACTTATCATTAATACAAAAAAGAAAATGAAAGCAGAATATACTTTAAATACTGCTAAATAATAATTTGTAAATAGGAATTTATTTATGGAAAATTTGATTATTATGTTGATTTTACTTGTCATTGTCACAAGCATTGTGTGTTATCTTATTAAAGCTAAGAAACGAGGAGAAAAATGTATTGGTTGTCCGTATGGAAAGCAATGTAGTGGTAAATGTAGTGGGAATAATAGCTTAAAGTAATAAAATATAACCTATTCAAGAAGTGTAAAATGTACTTGAAAAAAAACAAAAAATTTCATATAATGATAATATATATTAGAAGTGTGAATTTGACTTGAAAGGTGATTACTATGAAGCTAAACCAATTAACTAATGAAAGTACAGTTCAGTTGGAGTTTGAAGCTGGACAGGAGAAGTTATATCTTGATGTTCAGATTGCTCAGGTATCCAAGAGTGGCTTGGTGTTATATCCTGTGATTATAGAGGGGAAAGCGTTATCATTTAAGAATAATCAAAATATAATTAATCTTATTTACTTGCAAAAGGAAGGTAAGCCACTTTTATGGAAGAATGTTGCAGTAAGTAATGCTATTATTAATGGAAGAAATTTTGTATTGGTACGTTCCATAGGTGATGGAGTAGATTATAACAGACGACATAATTACAGATTGCCTCTTGATATTAGAGGAAATATAACTGGTTGCGGAGATATCATAATACATGATATATCGAATAATGGTATTGCATTTTTAACAGAAAAGGATGCAAAACGTTTTGCTATAGGTCAGGATGTTGCCATAAACTTTAGTGCTCGAAATGTCAATTACACATTAAAGGCTACGGTTGCACGTACTGTAGAGCAAGAGACAAGAGTATTGTATGGATGCTCGATGATGTCGACACCAGCTATAGATCAGTTCATAAGTGAAGAACAAAGAATTAGAATTAAGGGATTCTAATAAAAAAAGCGGACATTAAGTTCCGCTTTTTTTGATATGAAATATATAAAACATTAAAGACGTGAAAAGTATACCACACAAAGCACCGCTGCTATCGATTAAGACATCTGTTAAGGCTGGATAACGATTATCAGTAAAGCCTTGGTGTATTTCATCTGAGACAGCATATAATGCACAAAACATAAGTGATATAGGTATTATTCTTAGCATATGCCCCTTTACCTTATGCATAGTAAATCTAACTTTATCTTTACACACATATGTAAGAAGGGTAAGAATGCTGAAAATTCCAAGGATTCCATATTCAGTAAAGTGAGCTCCTTTTCTTATAATGTAATGAGCCGTATCTAAAATAGATAATTGTTTTTCAGGGGAGTATGTTTCAAAATCGCTAAAAATAAATGAAACAATAGCTTCTGTTATGCCACCACTTAGGTTTGCAGAGGTATCGCCAGTTTGAGCGGAAAAAATAAAAATAACCACCATCCATGCTATGGTTAATGTAAAGAAGAGTTTATTAAGCTTTTGCATATTTCTATCTATATTATTCAATAAAATTCACCACCTATTTTGTATGCTTAATGTTTAAACCTTAAGGAGTATAACATATTCTTAAAATTACAGCAACCTAAGGCAGAAAAGAGTTGTAAAAAAGTGATAAAAGTAGTAAAAGCCTATGGACTGAAAATGTAAAATGTAGTATATTTATAAGGATTTTATGAATAAATAAGAAAGGCCAGGTAATAGATATGATAGCAAATAAAATGGTAGGTCTTGTAAATAACAATTCAGCAATTCGTATGATGTTTGAAGAAGGCAAGAGATTAGCAGCAGAGTTTGGAGCAGAGAATGTGTATGATTTCAGTCTTGGAAATCCTAATGTACCAGCACCAGCAGGATTAAATACAGCTATTAAAGAAATTCTTGATGAGGAAGCTTCAACATTTGTTCATGGATATATGAGTAATGCAGGTTATGAGGATGTTCGTGAAACAATCGCAGCATCTCTTAATAAAAGATTTGAAACATCATTTACTAAAGATAATATTATTATGACAGTAGGAGCTGCAGGTGGACTTAATGTAATACTTAAGACACTTATCAATCCAGGTGATGAGGTTGTGGCATTTGCACCATATTTTCTTGAGTATCGTTCATATATAAATAATTATGATGGTGTACTTGTGGAAATTTCACCTGATACAGAAACATTTATGCCAAATTTAGCAGAGTTTGAAGAAAAGATTACACCTATGACTAAGGCAGTTATTATAAATAATCCTAATAACCCGACAGGTGTTGTATATTCTGAGGAAATAATTAAGAAGCTTGCTAAGATAATGGATGATAAGCAGAAGGAATTTGGCACAGAGATTTATTTGATTTCAGATGAGCCATACAGAGAGCTTGCTTATGATGGAGTAGAGGTTCCTTATCTTACAAAATATTATGATAATACAGTTGTGGGATATTCGTTTAGTAAGTCATTGTCTCTTCCAGGTGAGAGAATCGGTTATTTAGTTATTCCAACTGAAATGCCGGATTATAAGAATGTATTTGCAGCAGCAAGCATTGCTAACAGAATCTTAGGCTTTGTCAATGCACCTTCTCTTATTCAGAGAGCTGTGGCTAAGGTTATAGATGAGCAGACAGACATTGCTTATTACAATAGAAACAGAGAACTTTTATATGGAAGCTTAAAGGAGTATGGCTTTGAGTGCATTAAGCCAGAAGGCGCATTTTATCTTTTTGTGAAATCGCCTGTGGCAGATGAAAAAGAATTCTGTAATAAAGCTAAGTCATACAATATTCTTATGGTACCTGGAAGCTCTTTTGCTTGTCCTGGATATGTAAGAATTGCATATTGTGTAGCTTATGAAACAATAGAGCGTTCGCTTCCAAGCTTTAAGAAATTAGCTGAAGAATTTGGATTATAGGAGGCAATTATGGGAGCATGGGAAAAAAATATAAGAAAAGTAGTTCCGTATGTGGCAGGGGAACAGCCTAATAAGCCAGATATGGTTAAGTTAAATACAAATGAGTGTCCATATCCACCGG
The DNA here is from genome assembly GCA_017412055.1 of Lachnospiraceae bacterium. GTDB lineage: Bacteria > Bacillota > Clostridia > Lachnospirales > Lachnospiraceae > SVEL01. The sequence continues at coordinate 10,291 of JAFQOW010000010.1, forward strand.
CACCAGGTGTAAAGGCAGTTATAGAAGCTATGGATGCTGATAGATTTAGACTATATCCAGACCCAACAGTGAGTAAGCTAGTAGAAGAGATTGCTACATTTTATGGTGTACAGAAGGATGAAGTATTTGTGGGAGTAGGTTCAGATGATGTAATAGCCAATGCATTTTTGACATTTTTTAATTCTGATAAGCCTATTTTATTCCCGGATATTACATATTCATTTTACCCTGTATGGGCAGATTTATATGGGATAAAGTATGAGTCACCAAAGGTTTCGTCAGACTTTAGGATTAATGTAGAAGATTATTATAAGGAAAATGGCGGTATAATATTTGCCAATCCAAATGCACCTACATCTATCTATGAACCATTAAGCTTTGTGGAGGATATTATGGAGCACAATAGTGATTCTGTAGTAATCGTAGATGAAGCGTATATAGATTTTGGTGGAACATCAGCTGTAGAGTTAACTAAAAAATATGAGAATTTACTTGTAGTACAGACATTTTCAAAATCACGTTCTATGGCGGGCATGAGAATTGGCTTTGCCATAGGAAATAAGAAGCTAATCAGTGCTATGCAGGATGTTAAATATTCTATAAATTCATACACTATGAATATGCCTTCTATTATGGCAGGTGTGGAATCTGTAAAGGATAGAGAATATTTTGAAAAAACTTGTAAGAAGATAATAGATACAAGAGAAGAAGCCAAGAAGATAATGGCAGAGATGGGATTTATATTTCCAGATTCTATGTCGAATTTCTTGTTTGTAACACACAAGGAATATGATATGACAAAGCTCTATGAATACCTAAGAGAAAAGAATATATATGTTCGCCATTGGAACAATCCTCTTATAAAGGATTATTTAAGAATTACAATAGGAACAGATGATGAAATGAATAAGATGTACGAGGCGATTAAAGCCTTTATGAAGGAGGACTAATATGTTTTTAATTATTTTAGGTGGTTTCTTGATGGCATTAGCTGATAGTGTACCAGGCGTTTCAGGTGGTACTATAGCATTTTTAATGGGATTTTATGATGATTTTATCAATTCCTTAAACGATATAGCTTCAAGAGATAAATCTAAGCGTATGAAGGCAATTAAATTCTTATTAAAACTAGCTTGTGGTTGGATTGTAGGATTTTGCTCTGCTGTTTTTGTTATTACAGCAGTGTTTGAAAAGAATATTTATGAGATTAGCTCATTATTTTTAGGTTTTGTATTATTTGCTATACCTCTTATCTTTATAGAGGAAAAGGAAGCTTTTAAAGGTAAAATATACAATGCAATTTGGGTTGTAATAGGTGCAGGCTTTGTAATAGCTATTACATATTTTTCAGGTGTAGCAAGTGCAGGAAGCCTTGCTTGGGGCAAATTTGATGTGTTAGGTGGAATTATTCTCTTTGTAGGTGCTATGATAGCTATCTCAGCTATGGTTTTACCGGGTATATCAGGATCTACTATCCTTTTAGTGTTTGGAATTTACCAGCCTGTAATGGATGCTATAGATGGTTTCTTGCATTTGGAATTTAAGTATTTTGTAGGCCTTTGTATCTTTGGTTTTGGTATACTTACAGGTGTATTTACAACTATAAAGGGATTAAAGCTTGCCTTATATAAGGCTAGAACAGCTACACTATATGCCATAGTTGGTATGATGATAGGTTCTTTATATTCAATCGTTATGGGACCTACAAGCTTAGAGACGCCAAAGGCAGCTATGACACTCGATACATTTAATATAGTATTTTTTATAATAGGTGGATTGGTTATCTTGGGACTTCAGGTATTAAAGTATGTATTCGCTAAGAAGGAAGAGAATAACGCGCAGATGAAGGATTAATTGAGGGTTAATATGGACGGATTTGTAACAAAAATAGCAAATTATTGGAATAACCTTGAATTATCAACACTCCTAATTGTATTAGGGGTGTTGATTATATTATGGAGCTTTTGCAGATGGATTCTTAAGAAAATGAAGCTAACTCCTCCAGGAGCAGACAGAACCCTGCAAGAAATCGATAATATGACAGGTGCTGAATTTGAGGAATTTGTGGCAGCAGTTATATGCGGCAATGGATATGAAATCTTAGAAATGACTAAGACTACAGGGGATTTTGGAGCAGACATTATCGCTTCGAAAAATGGGGAAAACATTGCAGTACAATGTAAGCGATACGCCAAACCTGTGGGTGTAAAGGCTGTGCAGGAGGCTATATCAGCTATGAAGCATTACGATTGTGACAGTTGTTTGGTGGTAACTAATAGTAGATTTACAAAGCAGGCTATGGAGTTGGCAAATGACAATGAAGTGGTAGGGCTATGGGATAGGAACTTTTTGATTTATATGCGCGATAGAGCGGAGAAAAGTAAAAATAGTAAAAGAAAGGGAGAAGGAAATGAATAAGAAAAAAGGTTTAATCATAGGTGGAGTAGCAGCATTAACAGTGGTTATTATTATAACGTTTGTTATAGTGTTGACGAATAATGGTAAGGGTAAAGATAAAAATTCTAAAGAAACAACAAAGGATACTACAAGTATAGAGACAACAACTGAAATAGAAAGTAATACTGAGAAAGATACAGAGCAAACTACAGAAGAGGAAACTACGCAAGAGAAGACTACAGAGGAGGAGACAACAAAGAAACCAGAAGAGAAAGATAAACCAAGTGAGGAACAGCTTGCATATAGGGAGGTTCTTAAAAACCAAATTTTTGAAGTGGGCTATGATTCGTATAAGGAAGCATATCTTCATATGCTGCAGGTTTATAGGATGGCATATGAGTACGGAGATGTAGAATGTTCTTTAGTGGATTATGATGGTGATGACATTTCTGAATTAGTAGTCGAGGTGAATAGTGGAATTACTATGTATACATATAAGGCTGGCAAAGTATATAAGCTTATAGATGATTGGGGATACGGAGCAGGTGGTAATCATGGTTATGAATATATACCAGGAAAGCAGACTATTAGAAATTATGATACAGATTATGCTGGACTTATAATTTATGAAACATACTTTGAGATAGAGCTTAATGGAGATGAAGTAGTTAATAATCAGAAAGTGCTTAAGAAGATATTTTTTGATGATGTTAATAATAATGGGGTTCCAGATGATGGTGAAAATATAGGTGAAGAGTATGCAAGTTATTATTTAGATAAAAATGAAATTACAGCTGATAAATATTCAGAAATTAAAGCAAAAGATGAATATGTGATGCTTTCTGGTGCGTTGGGGCTATACCAAATATCTGAAATTTTGGAAAAGCCAGATTTAGTAAAAGTAAGTGATGCTGGTTGCAGAGAAGCATATTTAAAAACTATAGATGAGTTTGAGCATGAACTTAGGATTAGGTTGGAGTTAGATGATGAAGAAGATATATCTACAAGCTATGCATTAATTGATTTTAACGGTGATGATACATTAGAACTTGTATGTCAGATAGGTGCTTGTACAATAAGCTTTTATACATATGAAGATGGTAAAGTGTATCAGCTTATGGATGAAAGGGGCTGGGGTGCAGGAGGAAATCATGGGTATGAGTATATTCCAGGAAAGAATATATATCGAAATGAAGATAGTGATTCAGGCAACCACACTACGTCGTATAGAAAGTTAAACGACAATAATGAATTAGAGCTTATGTACTATATTGTAGTAGAATGGGGAGAATACAAAAAAGATGAAATTGATAGATATTATAAGGGCACTAAGGATGGTGAAGTAGAAATAACTGAAGCCGAATATATGGAATTAATAATTGAAGGCAATTTCCGATTGATTAAAGGCTGGTATAGTAGAGAAGAGATAGAAGATTGTCTACAATAAAAAATATACTTGCGTATTATTAAGGATGATATTATAGTATAGAAGTTGCTTGATAAAAAGGAGGTTATTAATGGTTTTGTAATACATCCTAAAAACTTCAAGGTGGATAATAAGATTATATATATTCCTATATATATGACAATGTGTCTGTGAGATATTGGGAAATAAATAGTAAAAATAGCTTGTCAGTTGCAAAAATGACAAAAATATGGTAGAATGAAGCCAAGCGTGTTTGTGAGAAAAAATGTAATAATGCAAAAGAAGGCGGTGACTAGATGATTGACTTTAGTAAATTACCTTTTAATACAGATGATTTAGAGGAATTGAAAGAATTAAATATTAGTTTTGTGTTTCAACCGATTTTTGATATTAAAAATTTAGAGATAATAGCGGTTGAGGCGTTGATGCGCCCAAAGGGAACGACACCCTTAGAGCTGATTGATGAATATCAGAAGAAGAAAAAGCTGCACGTAATAGAGATTGCTACATGCTTTGGTTCTACTATGGAGTATAAGAAGCGTGGGTACAATTATGATATTTGTATCAATTCGTTTCCTAGTGAATATTTAAATGAAGGACAGATAGGTTTATATTTTGAGTGCTTCCCAGAGATGGAAGGGAAAATTATCGTAGAGATGGTAGAGTATACAGAGCTTAGCCGACGTAAATGGAATGTGAAAAAGCAAGAGATAAGTGGATATGATATGAGACTTGCTTTAGATGATTATTCTACAGGTAATAATAATATATATGCAGTAGAGTATTTTAATCCGCATTATGTTAAATTCGACCGAACTATGATAACAGATATTCATTTAGACAAAGATAAACAGGATAGAATAGATGAATTAGTTGAAGAGTTTAAGGAAAAAGGAATCAAGATGATTGCCGAAGGCGTTGAAACTGAAGAAGAGTTCAATTATATTAGAGATAATACTGATATTGATTATGTTCAGGGATACTATTTGGCAAGACCAAGTTAAGGGAAAATAAAATAATTAGCACTCACCTCTTGACAGTGCTAACAACTAGTGGTATATTACGGTTATGTAAGGAAGCTTACATAGCCGTTTTTGGCGTCGAAAAAAGTGGTAATTAGGGTGTTTCAGAAGGAGGCGTATAACATGAATGTTAATAAGTTTACACAAAAATCAATTGAAGCTATTCAGGAAATTGAAAAATTAGCTTATGAATACGGCAATCAGGAGATGGACCAAGAGCATTTGGTATGTGCATTGGTTAATCAGTCTGACGGCTTAATAAGTAAGATGATTGAGAAAATGGAGATTGATCTTAATCATTTTAAGAAGCGTATAGTAGATTTTATAGAGAAGAAGCCAAAGGTCCAGGGTGGCGAGCTTCGTATAAGTAATGATTTGAATAAAGTGCTAGTTACTGCGGAGAACGAAGCTAAAGCTATGGGAGATGAGTATGTTTCTGTAGAGCATTTATTTCTATGTTTGTTAAAGAGTCCCAATAAGGCTATGAAAGAGTTCTTTGGAGAATATGGTATTACAAGAGAGAGATTTCTTCAGGCTCTTGCTACAGTTAGAGGAAATCAGAAGGTAACATCAGATAATCCAGAAGCCACTTATGATACTTTAAGTAAATATGGTACAGATTTGGTGGAAAAGGCTAGAAATCAAAAGCTTGACCCTGTAATAGGTCGAGATAATGAGATAAGAAATGTCATAAGGATTCTTTCCAGAAAGACTAAGAATAATCCTGTACTTATAGGTGAACCTGGTGTAGGTAAGACAGCAGCGGTGGAAGGTCTTGCACAGCGTATAGTTCAGGGTGATGTTCCAGAAGGTCTTAAAGATAAAAAGATTTTTGCTTTGGATATGGGGGCATTGGTTGCTGGTGCTAAGTATAGAGGTGAATTTGAGGAAAGACTTAAAGCAGTCTTAGATGAGGTTAAGAAAAGTGAAGGAGAGATAATTCTCTTTATAGATGAGCTTCATACTATAGTAGGTGCAGGAAAGTCAGATGGTGCCATGGATGCCGGAAATATGTTAAAGCCTATGCTTGCCCGTGGCGAGTTACATTGTATAGGAGCAACTACTCTTGATGAGTATAGAAAGTATATAGAGAAGGATCCAGCCTTAGAGCGAAGATTTCAGCCTGTTATGGTAGATGAGCCTGCCGTTGAAGATACAATATCCATTCTTAGAGGTTTAAAGGAGCGATATGAAGTATTTCATGGTGTTAAGATTACTGATTCTGCTCTTGTATCGGCAGCTATGCTTTCTAATAGATATATTACAGATAGATTCCTGCCAGATAAGGCAATTGACTTGGTGGATGAAGCTTGCGCTCTTATAAAAACAGAGCTTGATTCTATGCCGACAGAGCTTGATGATATAAGAAGAAAGGTTATGCAGCTTGAGATAGAAGAGGCAGCACTTAAGAAGGAGACAGATACTCTTAGCAAGGACAGATTGGAGGCTCTTGGTAGAGAACTTGCACAAGCAAGAGATGAGTATAAGAACAAGGTTGCTACATGGGAAAATGAAAAGGCTTCTGTAGACAAGCTTAGTAAGCTTAGAGAAGATATTGAAGCTGCCAATAATGAGATGAAGATTGCTCAGAGAAATTATGATTTGGAAAAAGTGGCAGAAATACAGTATGGCAGATTACCTGCGCTTCAAAAACAGCTTGATATAGAGGAAGAGAAGGTAAAAAATCAAGATTTATCTCTTATAAGAGAAAGTGTAACAGAGGAAGAAATTGCCAAGATTATTTCAAGATGGACAGGTATACCAGTTACAAAATTGACTGAGTCAGAGAGAAATAAAATTCTTAATTTAGCAGAGGAGCTTCATAAGAGAGTAGTGGGTCAGGATGAAGGAGTAGAGAAGGTGACAGAGGCCATTATTCGCTCTAAAGCAGGTATAAAAGATCCAAGCAAGCCTATAGGCTCATTCTTATTCCTTGGTCCAACAGGTGTAGGTAAGACAGAACTTGCCAAGTCCTTAGCAGAGAATTTATTTGACAATGAAAGCAATATGGTTCGTATTGACATGTCGGAATATATGGAAAAGCATTCTGTATCTAGACTTGTAGGAGCTCCTCCGGGATATGTTGGATATGATGAAGGCGGCCAGCTCACAGAGGCAGTGCGTAGAAAACCATATTCAGTAGTGTTGTTTGATGAAATTGAGAAGGCTCATCCGGATGTGTTTAATGTATTGTTGCAGGTATTGGACGATGGAAGAATAACAGATTCTCAGGGTAGATGCGTAGACTTTAAGAATACAATTATTATACTTACATCTAATATCGGCTCAGCATATCTTTTGGAAGGTATTGATGAGGAGGGAAATATTCGTCCAGAGAATGAAAATCTAGTAATGGAACAGCTTAGAGCATCCTTTAGACCAGAGTTTCTTAATAGACTTGATGAGATAATAATGTTTAAGCCATTAACAAAGGGAAATATTGCAGGCATAGTAGAACTTCTTATTAAGGATATTAATAAGAGACTTAGCGATCGTCAGATAAGGATAGAGCTTACAGAGGAAGCCAAAGATTACGTGGTAGAGCATGGTTATGATTCTATGTATGGTGCTCGTCCACTTAAGAGATATCTTCAGAAGCATGTAGAGACATTGGCTGCTAGAGTTATACTTGGCGATGGACTTCACGAAGGAGATACAATCCTTATAAAAGTAGATGATGACAGACTGGTAGCTGATATAAAATAATATGAAAATAGCATTCAACTTTGGTCGGTTGAATGCTATTAAATTATTTTTGATTTATGCTAACGCTTTCTCTAACTTCTCAATACCAATCTTAATTCTTCTAATGCTCTCGTCCTTGCCAAGTATCTCTGCAATCTCAAAAGCGCCACCTGGTGTCATCTGCTTTCCAGATACTGCAGTTCTAAGTGGCCAGAGAGCTGTACCGTTCTTAATACCCTTGTTAGCCACATATTCCATACAGATATCATGGATGTTGTTCATAGAGAAGTCATCTGTAGCCTCGAGAAGTGGGAGTAATTCCTTTAATACTTCAAGAGAGATAGCTGAATCAGTCTTCATCTTCTTGTGTGTGTACATCTCGATATCGTAGTCAGGTAATTCTTCAAAGAAATCCACGTGATCCTTTACATCAGGAAGCACTTCAATACGAGTTTTAACCAAATCAAGAATCTTCTTTAAATCATAATCCTTAGTGATAACTTCTTTGATATATGGCATAGCTAATTCATAGAAACGCTCATTATCCATAGCCTTGATATATTCGCTATTCATCCATCTAAGCTTTACAATATCAAATACAGAAGGTGACTTATTGATATGACGATAGTCAAACATCTTGATAAGTTCTTCTAATGAGAATATTTCATTATTATCCTCAGGGCTCCAGCCAAGAAGTGCAATATAGTTTACAACAGCCTCAGAGATAAATCCCTGCTCGATAAGGTCTTCATAAGATGAGTGACCGCTACGCTTACTAAGCTTCTTGTGGTTCTCATCTGTAATAAGTGGAAGATGAACATACTTTGGAGATTCCCAACCGAAAGCATCGTAAAGTCTCTGGTACTTAGGAGAAGAAGAAATATACTCGTTTCCTCTAACTACGTGAGATATTTCCATTAAATGATCATCTACTACATTAGCAAAATTGTATGTAGGGAAGCCATCAGACTTAATTAAAATCATATCATCAAGCTCAGCGTTTTCTACAGTAATATCTCCATAAATTTCATCGTGGAAGGTTGTTTGACCCTCACGAGGAACGTTTTGTCTGATTACATAAGGGATACCGGCAGCAAGGTTTGCTTCGATTTCTTCCTTAGTAAGTGAAAGACAATGCTTATCATAAACTGTGATTTCTTTACCCTCTTCACTGCCTTCTACAGCAGTCTTTAATGAATCAAGGCGCTCCTTTGTACAAAAGCAGTAGTAAGCCTCACCCTTCTCAATAAGCTGTTTAGCATACTCAAGGTACATACCAGTAGCCTGACGTTCACTTTGAACATAAGGACCAAAGCCTTTATCTTTATCTGGACCTTCGTCGTGGTGAAGACCAGTCTTGTCCATAGTACGATAAATAATATCTACAGCACCTTCTACAAGACGTTCTTGATCAGTATCTTCTATTCTTAATATGAAATCGCCACCTTCATGCTTAGCGATTAAATATTCATATAATGCAGTTCTTAAATTACCAACATGCATTCTACCTGTTGGACTTGGGGCAAAACGAGTTCTAATTTTGTTGCTCATAAAAACTTTTCCTTTCAAATATAAAATCATATCCTCAATAGTATACAACATAAAAATTCATAAAACAATGAGAATTATGTAACTTTTTTTGGTTGAAATGTGGGTGGGGGCGTTTTATAATGTGAGAATAAGGAGTAATGAAATATGAAATCTACGTTCAATGAAGCGCAAATTAACGCCATTAATCATTTTAAGGGACCAGCGCTTGTCCTTGCAGGTCCAGGTTCAGGTAAAACAACCGTAATAACCCATAGAACAAAAAAATTAATAGAAGAATATGGTGTCAATCCATCAAATATACTTGTGATTACATTTACAAAGGCTGCGGCAGTACAGATGCAGGATAGATTTACAAGACTTATGGATGGAAAGTATTATCCCGTGTCTTTTGGAACCTTTCATGCGGTTTATTTTAAGATATTGAAATATGCTTACAACTATAGTGCTGACAATATATTGAGAGAGGAAAAAAAGGCGGAATATATTAAGGAGATAATAGGAAAGCTACGCCTTGAGATAGACGATATCAATGACTTTGTACGAGAGGTTATAGGAGAAATAAGTCTTGTAAAAGGAGAGATGATTGACTTAAATAACTATTACTCAAAAAGTTGTCCAGATGAAAGCTTTAGAAGATTGTATAAAATGTACAATGACAGATTGGTTAGAGAAAATGTTGTGGATTTTGATGATATGTTGGTTATGTGTTACGACTTGTTAGTTAAGCGTCCAGATATATTAAAAATGTGGCAGGATAAATATCAATATATTTTGATAGATGAGTTTCAAGATATATGTCGAGTTCAGTACGAGGTGATTAAGCTTTTGGCAAAACCGCAGGATAATATATTTATAGTGGGTGATGATGACCAGTCTATATATAGATTTAGAGGTGCGAAGCCTGAGATAATGTTTCAGTTTAAAAAGGATTATGAAGATGCAGAACAGATATGTCTAAGTACTAATTATAGGTCTACAGATGAGATAATAAAATCTGCTACAATACTTGTAAATAATAATGAAAAGAGATTTTTCAAGTCCATAAAAGGTACTGGTAAATTAGGAGAGAAGGTAGAGATAGCTACATTGAAAAACGACAAGGAAGAGACGAAATATATTCTTAAGCTTATAGATAATTATTTGAAGCTGGGATATGAATATAATGATATAGCAGTGTTATATAGAACAAATACTAATCCAAGACAATTGGTGGATAAGCTACTTGAATTTAACCTTCCGTTTAGAATGAAGGATGTTATTCCGAATATATATGAGCATTGGATAACAAGAGATATTCTTACATATATAAGAATTGCATTGGGAAGTAGAAGTAGAGCTGATTTTCTGCAAATAATCAATAGACCTAAGCGATATATTGCAAGAGATGCTTTTTATGAGGAGGAGGTTTCCTTCTGGAATCTTAAGGAATATTATAGTGATAAGGTGTATGTTATAGAGAGAATTGAGCGATTAAAATATGACTTACAGTGGTTGGAACGCATGTCGCCATATGAAGCTATAAATTATATTCGTCATGGAATAGGTTATGATGAATATGTTTTGGAGTATGCTGGTTATAGAAAGATGCGTCCAGAGGAGTTGTACGAAATATTGGATGAGTTACAGGAAATGTCCAGTGAATATAAGAACTATGACGATTGGTTTAAACACATAGTAGAGTACGGAGAAGAGTTAAAAAAGCAAAATGCAGAGAAGGTAAATGTAAAGGAAGGAATAGAATTATCTACTATGCATAGCTCGAAAGGCCTTGAGTACAAGGTGGTGATTATTTTAGGTGCAAATGAAGGAATAACTCCGTACAGAAAAGCTATGCTAAAGGATGATATAGAAGAAGAAAGACGATTGTTTTATGTGGCAATGACTAGAGCAAAGGAACGCTTACATATATTAAGTGTTAGGGAAAGATATGGTAAGGAAGCAGAAATATCAAGGTTTGTCAGAGAAATAAGTGCAATAAAAAAACAGTGATAAATATAATATGTAAATGATATGTTAATTGTTTACATTTTTATTAAAATCTGTTAAACTCAAAATTGTGATAATTTTATGAAAGGAAGCCTTATAAAAGGCGAGGTATTAACATGGCAGGAAAAGAATTAAATAATGATGACGAAATGTTTGTAACACTCACACTTGATGATGACACAGAAGTAGAGTGTATAGTGATAACTATTTTTGAAGCAGATGGAAAGGATTATATTGCTCTTCTTCCAATAGATGATGAGAATGAAGATGAGGGTGAAGTATATCTTTACCGTTATAGTGAGGATGCAGAAGGCAATCCTATTTTAGATAACATCGAATCTGATGAAGAATACGAAGTAGTAGCTGATCGTTTTGACGAGTGGCTTGACGAGCAGGAGTATGATGAAATCGTAGGAGATGATGAAGAATAATTTATTCGATTCATAGGGATGGAGAAGGAAAATGAAGAAGTTTGAGAAAATAGGAAATAATGATAAGGGTTTCTCACTCGTTGAGCTTATAGTAGTAATAGCGATTATGGTTGTCCTTATAGCGGTGCTAGGTAGCACAATAATTAAACACGTAGACAATTCAAGATATGGAAAGGATATGACAGCGCTTGATTCATTGCATACAGCTATGAAGCTATATGTAGCTGAACCAAACTCAGTTTTTCCAAATAGTACAGAGGTTATTACATTGAAAAAGCTTTTACAGGGCGACGGAGCTGAAAAATATGATGTTGGCAATGTAATAGTGCCTGCGATAACAGATACATTTGATATATCAGTGAGCGGTGGGATTGTAACATCTTGTACCTTTAGAGGTGAATCGAAGATGTTTAAGAATATTGATTGGGATGATATAAAAATAAATATTAATAATGGTCTTATATCTATAGTAGTTCCTGTTAATTCCGGATATAGCAATTTGTATGTACCATATGAAGTTGGCTCATATGAGTGGGAAGATGAGGATAAGGTAAAAGATTAATAAATATTTTAAATTAAATTTACGAAAAAAATTGCCATAAGGTATACTTTTCTAAAAAGATATGTTATAATGCATTATTAAGAGAAGAGCGTAGACCTGTGGAACCTAAGTCTGCGTTAGACGTTAGGTTCTACAGGTTTTTTGTTTTAAAGTCTATTATATATGCATTATAAGGAGGAATTAAAAAAATGGCAAAAGCTAGCAAAGAAATCTTAGTATTGACGGAGTATATCAATGATTATATGGCAGGTAAGAAACCAGCGAAACCTATGGTTAAAGATAAGAATATGCAGGCTCTTCTTGTGGGGATTGACACATTAGTTTCACAGGGTAGTAGAATGTCCGAATCATCAAAGCAGGTGTTGAATGCAGTAAGCACTATTTCTACATTTGATGTAAAGCTTTCTCATATGTCTACAGGACTTATGAATGTTTCGGGAAGTCTTTCTGACTTAAGTGAATCTAACTTGGCAGTAGTGGAAGAGACTACAGCAACTATTAGCCAGGTTAATGATAATATTGATGCTACCACAGATACATTGCAGGATTTGGCAGCGCATTCAGAGAAGCTTGCAGAGAAGAATAATGAAAGCCGTGAAATTTTACAAGAGGTAGACGAGCTTAAAGAGACTGTTCTTAATAATTCACAGAATCTCCAGAGCAATATGCAGGAGCTTGTTGAGATGGTTCGTGGAATCGAGGATATCGTAGAAAGTGTTCAAAAGATTGCAAATCAGACAAACCTCTTATCACTTAATGCTTCTATTGAGGCAGCTAGAGCTGGCGAGCAGGGTCGAGGCTTTGCAGTAGTAGCTGATCAGGTTCGTATACTTGCAGATGATACAAAGGCTCAGCTTGAAAGCATGAAGGAATTCGTGGTTAAGATTTACGAGGCGACACAGCATGGTACAGATGCTATGGAGCGTTCGCTTAGCTCTATTGATGAGATGAGCGTTAAAATCGATATGGTTAGCCAGACAGTTGGTAATAATATAGACATGCTTAGAGAAGTAACAGATTCGGTATCTGATATCAGTGACAGAATGCAGAATATTAGAAATGCTACAGCGGAAGTAAATAAGGCTATGGAACAGTGTAGTAAGGATGCTGAGCAGATTACACAGGTAACTAAGAGTGTTAGTGAGGATGCTAGAGAGAGCGTATCTTATGCTAAGACTGTAGAGACAATTGATAATAATCTTACAGATACTATTTCATATATGTACAAGGGCCTTGAGGATGGCATTTCGATGATTTCAAATGCAGAATTCAAGGATGTTATAGCTAAGGCTAAGGAAGCACATATGACATGGATTGATAATCTTACAAATATGGTAGAGAATATGAAGGTGGAGGCAATTCAGCTTAAGCATCGTAAGTGTATGTTTGGACATTTTTATTATGCTATTAAGGTGAGAAATGAATCCCTTGCAGCTAATTGGAAAAATATAGCAGAGATTCATAAGGCTTTCCACTTACAGGGTAGAAAGGCAGTTGAAGCTATAGAAGCAGACAATGAAGATGCAGCAAGAAAAGCACTTCAGATAGCAATTGAGCAGTCAGATAAGCTTATGAATATCTTGGATGAATTAGATAAAAAGGTTAATAAGTTAGAAGAAGATGGCGAAATAGCCGTATAAATCAGGATTTATTAAGTAAAAAAAGTCTCGGAAGTTTTTTTCTTCCGGGACTTTTTTTATGATATAGGAAAGTTCTCTGAACTTCCTATATCATAAAAAACGCTCCGCTAAGGATCGCACTGCGGCGGAGAAGAAGATGTTGCTAAAGCAACCCGCCGCAGGCGGAGAATCTCGCAAGCGAGATTCTTTCTTATATAGAAAATAATTGAAAAAATTACTTAGTATAATAAGAAAATTATTTTATAATTCTATGAGGCTTGCACCCCATGTTAAACCACCACCAAAACCAGAAAAAACAATGTATTTAGCATTATCTAATGTACCGTCTTTACGCAATTCATCAAAGAGAATTGGAATAGTGGCAGCAGATGTATTACCGTATTTGTTTAAATTGACGGGTAGCTTTTCTGGTGATACTCCAAGTCGTTTTGCAACTGAAGATATTATACGTACATTTGCTTGGTGAAGAATATAGTAATCGATATCATCAGCTGTTAAAGAAGCTTTTTCTAAAACTTTATTAATACATTCAGGAACCTTCGTAACCGCAAATTTAAATACTTCCTGACCGTCCATGTGCATATAATAGTTATCTGTTAAGATGTTAGTTTCTTCTTTGTTTACAAGCATATTTTTTAGAAGAGTGGAACCACCTGTCAACACATGGCCTTTTGAACCATCAGAGCCTGATACAGAGTAGAAGGACTTAGAATCATCGGCTGTAACTACCATAGCACCAGCGCCGTCACCAAAAAGTACGCAGGAAGACCTATCCGTCCAATCGACGATTTTAGATAAGGTTTCAGCACCGATTATAAGGATGGTTTTGCACATACCGCTGGAAAGGTATGCGTGTGCAGTGTTTAAGGCAAATAAAAAGCCAGAGCAGGCTGCGTTTATATCAAAACAGGTTGCATTGATTGCACCGATATTTTTTTGGATAATACTTGCATTATTTGGCAACATAGAATCAGGAGTCATAGTTGCTACAAGTATCATATCAATTTCACTTGCTGATATATTTGCGTCCTCTAGAGCGAGAAGTGCAGCTTTGCTAGCTAAATCAGACACACCTTCACCGCTTGATATGTAACGGGTAGAGATGCCGGTTCTTGAACTAATCCACTCATCGTTAGTATCTACAATTTTTGATAAATCATCATTAGTAACAATATTTTTTGGCACATAGTGGCCACTGCCTAATATTTTCATTAAAAACTCCATTCTGGTCGAAAGACTCAAAGTGTTATATGTAACTTTTATAAAAAACAATTTATAAAATGATAATAGTTTGATTATCAAAGTATATTATTATTAATGAAATTTGTCAATACTATGAATGAAATAGTTGCTATTATTTTTATGATATTTGTGGTAGACTATTTAATAAGTTTAATCGCAGTTGCAGTGCAACTACGATTTTGTACGACTACACAGCCGGGAGCTTTAGAATATGTATATTAAAAATAATCGTATAAATTTAATATTTCGTATAACATATCTTTTTATTTGTGGTTTTGGTATTGTACGTCATTTGAGCCTGCATGATAAAATTAAAAACATAAATATGTTATCGTATTTTACCATACAGAGTAACATTGTGTGTTTTTTTGTTATGCTTTGCAGTATAGGACATTCTTTTATATCTATAAGAAGAAAAGTGTATCATAACTATGCTAGATTGCATCTGTTTTTAAAAGGCCTGGCATTAGTTATGATTACCATAACATTTTTAACCTATAATTTGGTACTTACCGGTACAGGATTTAGTATGACTACGGGTTTTAGTGCAGCTTTATCATTAAATGACAAGATAGTACATTTTATCGTGCCTGCTCTAACTTGGATTGAATTTCTGGTTTTTCAGCCGAAGGGAAGCTTTAAATTTGTTGATCCATTAAGATGGTTATTGGCACCAGTGCTATACTTTATATTTATTATGGTAAAGGCAAGATATGTAAAGCCTGCAACATATGGAATCGGTATTAAAAGATATCCATACTTTTTTATGGATGTGGAGACATATGGACCATGGTATGTGATAAAGTATGTTTTTATATTTGCAATAGTCACATTGATTATAGGATATATTATAAGAACAATTGATTTTGTCTTGGGAATGATATATACTAAAGTGCAAAAATTTAGAATAAAAAAGCGTGCAGCAAGGAGAAAAAGATGTTAAAATTACATGAGAATGAATTGGATATAAAAACGTATTTAGGGCTCAGAGCGGCTGTGGGCTGGAAAACATTAGATAATGAACAGGCGATTATGGCATTAAAGAATAGTATATATACTCTCACTGCGACTATAGATGATAAAGTGGTGGGTATGGCTAGAATGGTTGGAGATGGAGCAGTGATTTGTTACATTCAGGACTTAGTCGTACATCCTTCTTATCAGAAGTTAGGTGTAGGACAGGCACTTATGGAAAGGCTGGTTCGTCATGCAGATGAGATAAAGTTGCAAGGGACAGAGCTTATGCTTTGTCTTATGTGTGCTAAGGGACGAGAGGGATTCTATGAAAAATATGGCTTTATAGCTAGACCAACTGAAAACCTTGGACCAGGTATGATTATGTATTTAAAGGATAATTAGATTAAGCTGTCAAAACACTTTAATTTAGATAGTACATATTTTTATATTATATATGAGGACATAAAGATAGGAGAAGGATATGATAAAGCTATATTTTATCAGGCATGGAAGGCAGAATAGTGGTCTGTGCAATGTGGATGTGCCTTTAGATGAGGCTGGGGAAAAGCAGGCAGAGCTTGTGGCAAAGCGTTTAAAGGGATATGATATACATAGGTTATATTGTAGTGGCTTGATAAGAGCAAAGCAGACTGCTAAGATAATAGGGAAAGAACTTGATTTAACGGAATACATAGAGGAAGATTTAAGAGAGATTTCCTACGGTGACTTGGAAGGGCTTAGTGGAGAGCAGATGAAAAGTCGATACGGAGATTTTTTAGAGCAAAGAAAGCTTGCAAGGGAAGATTTGCCATGCCCAGGTGGGGAAACAGGGCAGGATGTGTATAACCGAGCCATGCCAGTTATAAAAAGGATTATAGAAAAAGCGAAGGAAGAAGAAATTCAAAACATAGCTATAGTCACTCACGGGGGACTTATACGAAGTGTGGTGGCAGGAATATTAGAAGCTGATTTTGCAAAGAAGCTATGCGTGGCCAAGGATTTGGAAAATTGCAGCATAACTGAGATAGATTATGATGAGGCGACAGAAAACTTTATATTAGAGCGACTGAATGATTTTGCTCATATAGAAGCAGAGCCTATTTTACTTAGAAAATATTTTAAGAGAAGCTTATAATAATAGAAATGGAGTGTGCGAAATGGCAGGAAAGAGCCTAGATACAACAGTAGAAAAAAAATATGATGCCAATAGTATTTCCGTATTGGAGGGCTTAGAGGCGGTTAGAAAGCGTCCTGGAATGTATATCGGAAGTGTTTCTACAAAGGGATTAAATCACCTTATATATGAAATTGTAGATAACTCGGTGGATGAGCATCTTGCAGGACATTGTAGTGAGATAACAGTTATATTGGAAAAGGATGGAACAGCGACTGTTAAGGATAATGGTCGAGGAATTCCAGTTGGTATAAATGAAAAGACAGGCAGACCGGCTGTGGAAGTAGTATTTACAGTACTTCACGCAGGTGGTAAGTTTGGCGATGGCGGATATAAGATATCAGGTGGTCTTCACGGTGTAGGTGCATCTGTTGTTAATGCCCTTTCAGAGTGGCTTGAAGTAAATGTAAGAACTGATGGTAAGGTATATAATCAGCGCTATGAGCAGGGTCGTATTATGTACGATTTAAAAGAGAATGGTACATGTCGAAAAAACGATACAGGAACTACAGTAACTTTCCTTCCAGATAAGGAGATATTTGAAAAAACATATTTTAAGGCTGAGGCTATTAAGAGCCGTCTTCACGAGACAGCTTATCTTAACCCGGAATTAAAGATTACATTTGAAAATAAAAGATATGGCGAGGAGGAGAAGGTAGTATTCTACGAGCCAGACGGAATAAAGGCATATGTAAGAGAGTTAAATGAAGGAAAAGAGAAGCTTCATGATGTTATCTATTTTAAGCGTAATCAGGATGGAATAGAGATAGAGGCAGCATTTCAGTTTGTAGATGAATTCCAGGAGAATATATTAGGCTTTTGTAATAATATATACACACAGGAAGGTGGAACACATATTACAGGCTTTAAGACTAAGTATACAACTGTTATTAATCAGTATGCCAAGGAGATAGGTGTACTTAAGGAAAAGGATGCAAACTTTACAGGTGCGGACGTAAGAAATGGTATGACAGCGGTTATAGCTGTAAAACATCCAGAACCAAGATTTGAAGGTCAGACGAAGACTAAGCTTGATAATCCTGACGCAGGTAAAGTTGCTGGTGAGGTTGCAGGTGAGGAGCTTGTATTTTATTTCGATAAGAATTTAGAGACATTAAAGACAGTTATAGCTTGTGCGGAAAAGTCAGCAAAGATTAGAAAGGCAGAGGAAAAGGCTAAGACAAATCTTCTTTCAAAACCAAAGTTTTCTATAGATAGCAATGGAAAGCTTGCTAACTGTGAAAGCAGAAAGATGGAAGAGTGCGAAGTGTTTATCGTAGAGGGTGACTCTGCTGGTGGTTCGGCTAAAACTGCCAGAGATAGAAGAACACAGGCTATTCTTCCTATTAGAGGTAAGATTCTTAATGTAGAAAAGGCTACAATGGATAAGGTCCTTGCCAATGCCGAGATAAAGACAATGATTAATTCCTTTGGCTGTGGTTTTTCAGAGGGCTATGGCAATGATTTTGATATAACAAAGCTTAGATACAATAAAATAATTATTATGACTGATGCCGATGTAGACGGTGCTCATATATCCACACTTTTACTTACATTCTTTTATAGATTTATGCCAGACCTTATCAATGAAGGTCATATATATCTCGCTACATCACCTCTTTACAAGGTAGTGCCAAAGAAGGGTGAGGGTGAATATCTATATGATGATAAGGCCCTTGAGAAATATAGAAAGACACATCAGGGAACGAGCTTTACATTACAGCGATATAAAGGTCTTGGAGAGATGGATGCAGAACAGCTATGGGAGACAACTCTTAATCCGGAGACAAGAATATTAAAGCAGGTTGAAATCGAGGATGCCAGAATGGCATCGGAGGTTACAGAGATGCTTATGGGTAATGATGTAGCGCCAAGAAGACAGTTTATACATGAGCATGCTCATGACGCAGAGATAGATTTATAATAGTCGTGAGGAAGCTGCCCTTTAGGGACAGACCACTGGTAACCAGATTGGAGAAATGTTAATTCTTGAGAATAAAGGAGATTTTTATGGCTGAACAAATTTTAAAAACAGAATATTCGGACGTAATGCAAAAGTCATATATCGATTACGCCATGAGCGTTATAAGCGCCAGAGCATTGCCAGATATACGAGATGGCTTAAAGCCAGTTCAAAGAAGAGTATTATTTGCCATGGATGAGTTGGGGCTTAACCATGACAAGCCACATAGAAAATCAGCCCGTATCGTAGGTGATACAATGGGTAAATATCATCCTCATGGAGATAGCTCTATATACGAGGCATTGGTAGTATTGGAGCAGGATTTTAAGAAAGGTATGGCTCTTGTAGATGGTCATGGAAATTTTGGTTCCATCGAAGGTGATGGAGCAGCTGCTATGCGATACACAGAAGCTAAGCTTATGAAATTTACTCAGGAGGTTTATCTAGCTGATTTGGATAAAAATGTAGTAGATTTTATGCCTAACTTTGATGAGACGGAGAAGGAGCCGGTGGTTCTTCCTGTTCGTGTGCCCAATATACTTATAAATGGCGCAGAAGGTATCGCTGTAGGTATGACCACAAGTATTCCTACACATAATCTTTCAGAGGTTGTAGATGCAGTAATTGCTTACATAGATAATGAAGATATAACCACAAGAGAACTTATGGAATATATGCCAGGCCCAGATTTTCCTACAGGCGGTTTGGTAATAAATAAGAGCGAATTAGAATCTATCTACGAGTCAGGAAATGGAAAGATAAAGCTTAGAGGCAAGGTTGAATTTGAGGAAGGCAAGGGTAGAAGTGAAAAGGATAAGCTGGTTATCACTGAGATTCCATACACTATGATAGGAGCTGGAATAGGCAAATTTATATCAGATGTGGCAGAGCTTGTGGAGACAAAGAAGACATCTGATATCGTAGATATATCAAATCAGTCTTCCAAGGAAGGTATAAGAATTGTTTTAGAGCTAAAAAAAGGTGCTGATATAGAGAATCTTAAAAATATGCTCTATAAAAAGACAAAGCTTGAGGATACCTTCGGTGTGAATATGCTTGCAGTAGTTGATGGAAGACCGGAGACATTGGGACTTAAGGCTATCATAGAGCACAACATTAAGTTCCAGTATGAGCTTGCAACAAGAAAGTATACTTCCCTTTTAAATAAAGAGCTAGACCAAAAGGAGATTAAGGAAGGTCTTATAAAGGCTTGCAATATTATAGATTTAATCATTGAAATCCTTAGAGGCTCTCAGAATTTAAAGGATGCAAAGGCGTGTCTTACAAAGGGAGATACAACGAATATAAAGTTTAAAAACAAAGAGTCTGAAATATATGCCAGCCAGCTGTGCTTCACTGACAAGCAGGCACAGGCTATATTAGAGCTTAGATTATATAAGTTAATAGGTCTTGAGATATTAGCTCTTCAGAAGGATTATGAGGATATAGTAAATCGTATAGCTCAGTATGAAGATATATTAAATAATCCATCCTCTATGAAGAAGGTTATCAAGAAGGATTTACAAAATATCAAGAAAAATTATGGTGTACCTAGACGCACCGTATTGGAAGATGCGGAAACTGCTGTATATGTGGAAAAGAAGATAGAAGAGCAGCAGGTAATGTTCTTAATGGATAGATTCTCATATGCTAAGACTATAGATATGGCTACCTATGAGAGAAATAAGGAGGCAGCTCACGCAGAGAATAAATATATCTTCTCATGTATGAATACAGATAAGCTTTGCTTATTTACAGATACAGGTATGCTTCATCAAATAAAGATACTTGATTTACCATTTGTGAAGTTTAGAGATAAGGGAACACCTATTGATAATGTGGGTAATTATAATAGCGCCAATGAAAATATTATATTTATAGCGCCTGCACTGGATATTAAGGACAAAATGCTCTTGTTTACATCTCAAAATGGTATGATGAAGCTTGTGGATGCGGCAGAATTTGACGTTACAAAGAAGACGGTTGCGGCTACAAAGCTTGGAGATGGAGATAAGCTTTTAAGTGTCCAGATTACTGATGCTGTGGAGAAATCAGTAGCTGAAAGTATGAGTGAGGACGTTATAGAGCCAGTAATGCTAAGCGGTGGCTTTGATGGTGGAATGGACGACGACTTTAGTGGAATGGATGATGGATTCGCAGGAGGCTTTGACGAAGGCTTTGGTATGGACTTTAGCTTTGATAGCGGAATGCAGATGCAGTTTGGCTTAAGCGAAGAAACTTCAGCTGAGGGCGAAGAGGGCATATTTACAAATGAAATAGTAGTTCTTCAGACTGCTAAAGGAATGTTCTTACGATTCCCACTTCGAGAAATTCCTGAAAAGAAGAAGGGTGCAATCGGAGTTAGAGGTATTAAGCTTGATAAGGATGATTATGTAACGGATGTATACGTTTTAGATGCCGGCGATAATATGGAAGTAGAGTTTAAGGGCAAGAAGGTAGAGCTTAGAAAGCTTAAAACTACAAAGCGCGACGGAAAAGGAACAAAAGTTAGATAATAATTGTCTAAACACAAGAAAAGTGGTATAATATATTAAATTGAATTGTAGAAAATCTAATAAGCTTGGAGGCGATTGTATGAGTAATAGCAAATATGTAGCTTATATGGGTTCATATACACATGGAAAAGCTAAAGGAATAACTATATGTGATGTAGATGTGGAGAATGGTGTATTTATACCAAGAAAAGAAGTGGAAGTGGGAAATCCATCGTACCTTCGCATAGCCAATAATGGAAAGTATTTATATTCAGTATCAGACTTAGGTATCACAGCATTTAAGATACTTAAGGATGGTGACTTGGAGTTTATGAACCTTGGTACTATCAATGGTATGAGAGCTTGTCATATCAGTGTGGACAAGCAGGATGAATATATATTCACAGCTGGTTATCATGATGGCAAGGCTACAGTTGTAAAGATTAATGAAGATGGCAGTGTAGGAAGGATGACTTCAGAGGTTATGCATAAGGGTATGGGTAGTATCGCTGAGAGAAACTTTAGACCACATATCACATGTGCGAGACTTACACCAGACCAGAAATTTATGGTAGCTTGTGACGTGGGAATTGATCAGGTTAAGATATACAAGTTTGATAAGAATACAGGACGTATATCATTGGTGGATATACTTAGATGTGAGCTTAATTCAGCTCCTAGAAGTATGCTTTTTAGCCCAGATGGAAAATATGCATACCTTATCTGTCAGCTTATGAATTGTGTGAATGTATATAAGTACAGCTCAGATGGAAATCAGCCAAATTTTGAGCAGATTCAGCAGATAAGTACATTGGGTAAGAGTTATAATGACAAGAGTGCGGCAGCAGCTCTTAGATTCTCAAGTGATAGCACTAAGCTATTTGTATCAAATGCAGGAGATAATTCAGTAGCTTTCTTTGAGAGAGATGTGGAGACAGGCTTACTTACAAAGCGCTCAGTATTACCTATAAGCGGAGATTATCCAAAGCAGATATGCGTATTCCCAGATGATTTGCATATAGCAAGTATGAACCATGAATCAAATACTATCACATTCTTTGAGATAGACTATGAAAAGGGACTTCTTGTAATGCATGGAAAACCAGTTAAGGTGGAGACACCTAATGTAGCTGTTATAGCCAAGATAGAGGAATAAAGAATTAGTGGAAGAATATGGAGTTTAAGGAAGCAAAAGAATATATAGACGGACTTAGTAAATATGGAAGCAAGTTAGGCCTTGATAATATCAAGGCTTTACTTGCTTTACTTGATAATCCAGAGGATAAGTTAAATGTAATACATGTGGCAGGGACAAATGGCAAGGGTTCAACCATTGCATTTATGGGAAACATATTAAAAAAAGCAGGATATAAGGTAGGAAAATATACATCGCCAGTTGTTTTTGAATACCTTGAAAAATATCAGATTAATGATAAAAATATAGATGAGGAAGCATTTGTCAGCCTTGTGAGTAAGGTAAAAAAAGCCTTGGAACAGATGAAGGAGCAAGATATTCAGCCTACTATATTTGAAGTGGAAACCGCTATGGCATTTGAGTATTTTAAGAGCGAAAAATGTGATGTGGTTATATTGGAAACTGGTATGGGCGGTGATATGGATGCTACAAATGTCTGTCATAAGGTTTTGGCAAGTGTGTTAGTTTCTATTAGCTTGGACCACACGAGCTTTTTGGGAGACACCATAGAAGAGATTGCAGAGCACAAGGCAGGGATTATAAAAGATGGCTGTCCAGTAGTTGTCATGAGACAACAGGAAAATGTTATGAAGGTCATAAGAGAAAAAGCCTTAAAATGCAATTCGCCAGTTTATTTAGCAGATAGTGTAGATAAGAAAACAGGCCTTGCAGGTGAGTGGCAAAAATACAATGCAGGTGTGGCTGTAAAGGTGATGGAAGTGTTAGCCAATGAACATAGCTTTAAGATAAATGATGAGCATATAGATAAGGGATTGGTTGATGTTAAGTGGCCAGGGCGATTTGAAAGGATTTTAGATAATCCTTGCATCATCATAGATGGAGCACATAATCCAGATGCAGCCATAAGGCTACGGGAGACTATTGACGCAGAATATAAGGACACAAAATTTGTATATATAATAGGAGTGTTAGGAGATAAGGATTTTGATGAGGTTATTAAAACTATGGCAGATAGGGGTGAGTATATTATCACGATTACACCGCCAAATGCCAGAGGTCTGGAAGCTGATACTCTTATGGAGGCTGTAGTAAAATATAATAAAAAGGTACAGGCTGCTGAAAGCATAGAGAAGGCTTATGATATAGCTATAAATAAGCTTGAAGATATTTCAGGTAACAAAGGTATATTGGCATTTGGTTCATTATCCTATCTAGGAGAGTTTAAGAGGATATGTAAGGAGAAGGGCAATGATAATAGGAAATAAAGAGTTTGATTTTAAAAAAAATATGTATATAATGGGGATTTTAAATGTCACTCCTGATTCTTTTTCTGATGGGGGCAAGTGGAATGGTATGGATAAGGCATTAAAGCATGTGGAAGATATGATTAGGGAAGGTGCAGATATTATCGATATCGGAGGAGAATCTACTAGACCTGGATATATTCCAGTAAAGCCGGAGGAAGAGGTGGAGAGAATCGTTCCGTTTATAGAAAAGATTAATGAGAATTTTCATACGGTTATATCAGTGGATACGTATAAGTCTTATGTGGCAGAGAGGGCGATTGAGGCAGGTGCCCATATGATTAACGATATCTGGGGCTTTAAGGGTGACGATGATATGGCTAAGATTGTGGCAAAGTACAATGTGCCTTGCTGTATTATGCATAATAGAGATAATGAGAAAAATCCATATATAGACATAGTAAATGATGTGATAGATGACTTAAAAGAATCTATAAAGATTGGTATCCAAAATGGAGTATCAAGGCAGAAGCTGATTGTAGACCCAGGGATAGGCTTTGGCAAAACCTTAAAGGATAATCTGGTGGTTATGAATAATCTGGAGAAATTAAAGGAGTTAGATTGTCCTATATTGCTTGGAACTTCCAGGAAGTCTATGATAGGTTTGACACTTGATTTGCCAGTGGAGGATAGACTTGAAGGGACCTTGGCTACGACAACTATCGGACTTATGAAAGGCTGCTCTATAGTTCGAGTTCATGATGTGAAGGAAAACTATAGGGTTATAAGGATGGCTAAGGCTATAATGGAGGCATAAAATATGAGAAATAGAAAGAAAATAATAGGGATTACCGTTGGTTGTTTGTTACTGGCACTGTTTATAGGTTTTATTATTTATAATAGTTTAAGTGGAAAGCTTAGATACAACAAAGAAGGTGATGTGGGAAATACTACTGGAAACCTTTATAATGGTGGTTTGTTTTGTGAATATAAGGGGTATGTGTACTTTTCAAATAAAGCAGATGATAATTCCTTATATCGTATGAAATCCGATGGTACGAAGGTTGAGAAGCTTCATTCAGACACCGTGTCATATATTCAGGTAATCAATGATTATATATATTATGTGAGAACTAATGATTCGGGGGAGGATGTAGTTCTTAAGGGACAGCCATATGGAATCTTCAGACTTGAAATCGGAGAAGATAAAGCTGAGCAGATATATAATGGCTTGGTGCTTTCTATGAGAATGCTTGGGAATTATCTATATTTTCAGTCATATGAAAACGGAGTACATATACAGTTAAAGAAGATAAAAATCGACGGTAAGGAGCTTAAGATTATCAGTGATGAGGATTATGAGCCAATATGTGTAAATGGAACAGATATATATTTCACAGAGGTTAAGAATAGTCATAATCTTATGAGAATGGATACAAAAAATGACAGAATCATGACGGCATCAGAAGGAAATTACTACAAGCCTACATTTGTAAAGGGTTATATGTACTATATTAATTTGGCAGATGGGATGAAGCTTACACGAGTTAACTTAGCAAGTGATAAGGAAGAAGTGTTAGATGAGGGCAAGTGTATAAATTACAATGTAAATGAAGAAGAGAATGTAATATATTATCAGCTTGAGAATGAGGATGCTCATTCGCTGTGCAGAATGACATTGTCAGGAGATAAAAAGGTAGTGATTACAGAAGGTGATTGCATCAGCATACATATAACAAAAAACTACACTTACTTCTATAAAATCACAGGAGCAAGTGTAGATGATGTAACATTGTATCGAGTTAAAACCAATGGAAGCAGTATCCAGGCTGTTAATTTTTCTCGGTAAGAGAAGCTAAAAGCTCAGAGATAGACTTCTTAAATACAGGATGCATATGATGAGGTGCAATCTGATTGAGAGGGATTAATACAAAATCTCTGTTTATCATATCCTGATGAGGAATGATTAAGGTATCCTCATCGATTATCTCATCATCATAGAAAAGAATATCTAAATCGAGAGTGCGAGGACCCCAATGAACGGTGCGCACTCTTTTTGCTTCATATTCTATTTTTTGTAAGAAATCAAGAAGCATCTTAGGTGAGTAGAGAGTCTGAATTTTGATAGCACCATTTAAAAAGACATCCTGCTCTGTAAAACCATAAGGCTTAGTTTCGATGAAATCAGAAACCTTATCCACTATACACATAGGGTCTGAGTTGATGGCAGAGATAGCATCATTGAGATAGTTTTCTTTGTCTCCCAAATTAGAACCAAGAGCTATATAAGCGGTATGCCAACCTCTGGAAATATTGATAGATACAGTCTTAAGAGGTAGACCGATAGGCGCCCAAGGCTTTTTTATGGTCATATCGATTTTGTGTATTATAGGAAAGCTTAAGAGAAGGTCATTTACCATATTCTCTGCGGCAGCCTCGATAAGCTTAAATGTATTGGCTTGCATATAATCTGTTATATATGCGCATACTGTTGCATAGTCGATAGAATAATCAAGGCAGTCTGTAAGACCAGCCTTTGCTGTATCTATATATAGCTTAGTAGAAATTAAGAATTTTTGACCTAGCTGATTTTCAGCAGAAAGTACACCGTGCTTTGCAAATATCTCTAAGTCCTCTATTTCAATGTAATCCATAATATATTCCTTTCGTAAAATGTATAAATTCTTTTTTTGTTAATAAATTCTTAACAATATTTTAAAACTTTATGTTTAATATTACAAGTGGGATTTTTGTTGTGGTAATAGATATTGACACACATAAAAGAACGGTGTTATGATATGTAGTAATTAAAACTACATGAAATAATATTGTTGTTTCAAAAAATAGAGAAAATGAAAGGTGTGATAAGAGATGAAGTATAAGATAGTAGCAGATAGCTGTTGCGATATAAGTAAAGAGTGTGAAGTTTATGGAAAGGTGGATATTATACCTCTTACATTGACACTTGAAGGCAAGGATTATATAGATGATGAAACCTTTAATCAAAAGGAATTTATAGACCATGTGGCAGCAGCAAGTGACTGTGCAAGGTCAGCGTGTCCATCGCCACAAAGCTATATGAACGCTTATGAGGGAGACTATGACTGTGTGTTTGTGGTTACACTGTCTGGTAATCTTAGCGGAAGCTATAATAGTGCAATGACAGGTAAAAATATGTATTTTGAAGAGCATCCAGAGGATAAGAAAAAGATACATGTATTCGATTCTTGTTCAGCTTCCTGCGGAGAGGCAAATCTTACACAGAAGATATATGAACTGGCTGAAAAGGGCTTAGAATTTGAAGAAGTAGTACAGCAGGTGGAAGAGTATTCTTTGGAGATGAAGACTTATTTTGTAATAGAGACATTGGAGCCGCTTAGAAAAAATGGTAGATTATCTAACCTTAAGGCTATAGTAGCATCAGTTCTTAATATTAAACCATATATGAGTGCAACAGATGAAGGTATAATTATTCAATTGGGACAAGCTAGAGGTATGGAACGCTCTTTGAAAAAAATGATAGAATATATAGTAGAAAATACAAAAAATATAGAAGAAAAAGTCCTCGCTATATCCCATGTTAACTGCTTGGAGCGTGCTATATGGGTTAAGGAAGAGATACTTAAAATGGCAAAATTCAAGAATATAACTATCGCTGATACAGCTGGAGTGTCGACACTTTATGCCAATGATGGTGGTATAATTGTAGCGGTATAGGGCAATAATATAATCATACTTGCGAAATTCTTAAAAATACTACAAAAAGGGGGTGCAAAGTCCTATAATTTGTAGTAATATATGAATGGGATGTCCAATGACCTATGAAATATTGATAAAAGGATGTATTGAATGAGTAGATTAAATAGTTTGATTTCTAATATCACATCGGGCAGAGTTTATATTCAAACTCACAATTTTCCAGACCCTGATGCTATATCCAGTGCATTTGGTATGCAGTATTTGCTTAAGGTGCACGGAATAGATGCGATTATATGCTATAAGGGTCAGATAGATAGACATAATACGAGAAAGATGATGGAATTATTTGATATAAAGGCTGTGAATGTAGATAGATTGGGAGCATTGCCACCGGATAGTCAGGTAATTCTTATTGACGCGCAAAAAAATAGTGGAAATGTATATGACTTATCCTGTGACAAGGTTATAAGTGTGGACCATCATCCTACCGTTCAAAGTTATGATTATCTATATTCTGATATAAGAGAAAAGGTGGGGGCTTGCGCTTCCATAATAGCATCATATTATTTTGAAAATGGGATTGAGATGCCTGTGGAGATTGCCACTGCTTTATTATATGGAATCAAAGTGGATACAGCACAGCTTACACGAGGTGTAAATGCATTGGATTTAGAGATGTTTACAAAGATGTTCTTTATGGCTAATGTAAAGCATATGAATGAACTGGAGTCTAGCACTATAGAGATAGAAGATCTGCAGGCCTATGGAAATGCTATTTCAACTATTGAGCTGGAAGGACCTATCAGCTTTGCTAACACTGGACGAGATTGTCCAGAAGCACTTATTGCTGAGATTGCAGACTTTATGGTAGCCATTAAAGATGTATGTATGTCTGTAGTGTATTCGGTGAGAACAGAAGGCATAAAGATATCTATAAGAACAGATAAGAAAAGCGGATGTAATGCAGGACAGATAATTGTAGAAGCATTAGAGGGTATAGGTACTGGCGGAGGTCATGAGAGAATGGCTGGAGGATATATCCCGCTACGAAACAGAATAGAGTCTATAGACGAAGTGGTTGTTATATTTAGAGATAATTTTCACAGAGCGTTGGCAAGACATATGCAAAATAAAAACACAGCGTAAACTTATGTACATGTTTACACTGTGTTTTTTTGCCTTTTAAGCTTCCAATCGGAATCGAACCGACAACTGGACATTACGAGTGACCTGTTTTACCGTTGAACTATGGAAGCGAAAAAATAATATAACTCTATGAATTATATCTGCATACAATATATTAAAGGAAAAACGAAAGAGTGTAAAGAGTTTTTTTATATGTTTTTTAGATATAAAAATTTATTTTTTTTAAAAAAAGCTTGCATTTTTTAGGATGTATGATAATATATAACACATGTGACGGACAAAAGTCCGTGACAGACGAACAAATATTAGGAGATGTAAAGATATGAGTCAGAAGTTAAAAGTAGGTATTTTAGGCGCAACAGGTATGGTAGGACAGCGTTTTATAGCATTGCTTGAGAATCATCCTTGGTTCGAGGTAGTGACAGTGGCAGCTAGCCCACGTTCAGCTGGAAAGACATACGAGGAAGCTGTTGGTGATAGATGGAAGATGACAACACCTATGCCAGAGGCTGTAAAGAAGCTTGTGGTTATGAATGTTAATGAGGTAGAGAAGGTAGCAAGCGAAGTAGATTTCGTATTTAGTGCAGTGGATATGTCTAAGGACGAGATTAAGGCTATCGAGGATGCATATGCAAAGACAGAGACACCAGTTGTTTCTAACAATAGTGCTCACCGTTGGACACCAGATGTTCCTATGGTAGTGCCAGAGATTAACCCAGAGCATTATGAGGTTATAAAGTATCAGAAGGAAAGACTTGGTACAAAGAAGGGCTTCGTAGCAGTTAAGCCTAACTGTTCAATTCAGAGCTACGCTCCGGTTCTTACAGCATGGAAGGAGTTTGGTCCAAAGGAAGTAGTGGCTACAACATACCAGGCAATCTCAGGTGCAGGTAAGACATTTGCAGAGTGGCCAGAGATGGTAGGAAATATTATTCCATTTATCGGTGGCGAGGAAGAGAAGAGTGAGCAGGAGCCATTAAGACTTTGGGGTAAGGTAGAAGATGGTGTGATTAAGAAAGCTTCTTCACCAGTTATCACAACACAGTGTATCAGAGTTCCAGTTCTTAACGGACATACAGCAGCAGTATTTGTTAAGTTTGATAAGAAGCCTACAAAGGAACAGCTTATCGAGAAGTTAGTTTCTTTCAAGGGACTTCCACAGGAGCTTGAGCTTCCAAGTGCTCCAAAGCAGTTTATCCAGTACCTTGAGGAGGATAATCGCCCACAGGTTAACTTGGATGTAGATTTCGAGAACGGAATGGGTATCTCAATCGGTAGATTAAGAGAAGATAGTGTATATGATTACAAGTTTGTAGGTTTATCTCACAATACAGTTCGTGGTGCTGCAGGTGGTGCTGTATTATCAGCAGAGTTGCTTAAAGCATTGGGATATATTGAGCCAAAGAATGCGTAAGTACTAATATGTAAAAATATAATTAAGTAATGAAAAGGCTGTATTTACTAGCGTTTGTCTAGTGGGTACAGCCTTATTTGTAAAGGATAAATAGCAGTCAAGTATAATTTGGTGTAGCGATAATGAAAAATAGTGAAAAAATAGTGAAAAAATAGTGGAATTATTTATTTGAAAAACGAAAAGAATATTATTTTAATGATTGAAGGTTATGATATTTAATGAAGTTAATAAAAAATTACCATCTGTTATATTGATAGCAGATGGTAGTTTTTACATAAAATGAATGTGAATTAATTATATTAAACTTTCAAGCTCATCAACTAACTGTCCAAACAATTCCAGTGCGGAATCGATAGGAGCGGGACTACTCATATCTACACCTGCAAGCTTAAGGAGTTCGATAGGGTCGAGAGAACAACCACCAGTCAAGAACTTCATATAATCATTAACGCCTTCTTCACCTAATTCCATGATGCGTTTAGAAAGTGCGATAGCGGCAGAAAAACCTGTGGCATACTGGTATACATAGAATTCGCTATAGAAATGAGGAATTCTAGCCCATTCGTACTTGATTTCGTCATCAGATATCATATCAGGTCCAAAGTAAAGCTTGTTTAGCTCAAGGTAGATTTCACAAAGCTTTTCAGCATTGAGGGGTTCACCTTTATCAGACATTTCGTGAGTAATGCGCTCAAACTCAGCGAACATAGTCTGCCTAAAAATTGTGCCCTTGAAGCTGTCAAGAAAATGATTGATAAGGTAAGCGCGCTCCTTTTTATCACTGCATTTATTAAGTAAATGATGAATAAGAAGTGATTCATTACAAGTGGAAGCAACCTCCGCTACAAATATTTGATAGCCAGCATATACGTAAGGCTGAGTCTTACTCGAATAGTAAGAATGGAGAGCGTGCCCCATCTCATGAGCAAGGGTAAACATACTGTCAAAATCATCATTGTGATTTAGTAAAACGTATGGGTGTGTGCCGTAAGGTCCCCAAGAGTAGGCGCCATTTTTCTTGCCTTCGTTTTCATAAATATCTATCCAACGGTTATTAAAGCCTTCCTTAAGAACACTTAAATAATCCTCGCCCATAGGCTTTAAAGCTTCCAATACAGTAGCTTTAGCTTCCTCATAAGAAATCTTTTTATCAACACCGTCTATCATAGGTACATACACATCATACATATGAAGCTCATCTAAATTAAGAGCCTTCTTTCTCAAAGAAACATACTTGTACATCTTAGGTAAGTGCTTATGAATTGTTTCTATAAGATTGTCATATACGGAAAGTGGAATGGCTTTAGGTTCGAGGGAAGCGGCTAGAGAGCTTTCGTACTTTCTGGCCTTAGCGAAGAAAGTAGCCTTCTTAGCATTGGCACTATAGGTTGTAGCTAAGGTATTCTTAAACTGACCATATGCCTTATACATAGACATAAAGGCTTCTTTTCGGACATTTCTGTCAGTACTGTCAAGAAATGTTCCATATCGACCGTTTGTTAAATCTACCAAATTACCCTTATCGTCATGGATTTTATCAAAGGTTAAATCAGCATTGGCAAATAAAGTATAGATATCCATAGGCGAAGAAGCGAATTCATTTACATTGGCAAGCAATGTTTCCTCGTTCTTTGATAGGGTGTGAGCCTTTTCTCTAAATATTCTATTAAATAATGTCTTATATACATTAAGCTCTGGCTTAGCATCAAGATATCCTTTTATGATAGCTTCATCGCAGGATAAAATCTCAGGAGTAAAGAAAGCAGTCTTGCTATTGAAAGTAGCCATATAAGAGTTTGCTCTGGCAGCAAAGCCCTGATAAGTGCTGTTGTTCATATCAACGTGAGAAGCTTGGTTGGCATAAATATATATGCGCTCTAAAAGTTTTTCAGCCTTTTCGCTGGTAGATAAATAATCAAAAAGTGTGTCAGCAGAATCACCAAGATGTCCCTCGTAGGAAGGGAGTGTATCACATAGCTCCAAAAAAGTTTTTACTTCAGCTTCCCATAAATCATCAGAAGCATAAATATCCTCCAGTGCCCAGGTGTTGCATTTTGCCACATGGGCGCGTTTTAAAATTTCACTCATTAATAAGCCTCCTCGTTTAATTTACTAATCATATAAAAATGATACACCAAAAGGACGGAATATAAAAGTAAAATAGAAAAATAAATAGATGAATTAGATAAAAATGTATAATAAATTATTGAATAAAATGGAAATTTGATGTACTATAAAATTAGATTGCTTGCGTGGATACGACAAAAAAACAAAAGCCAAAGTGCAGAAAGGAAGTAAAAAATGGAGAAAAAATTTATTAAGAAAATAGTTGCTGTATTAGCTGCAGTGGCTATGGTGGCAGGTGTAATGAGCGTTTCGGGAATAAATAAAGTAAACGCGAGTGACGCTATCACTTATCCTGTTTATACAGTTGCAGGATCAGAAGAGTTAACTGGAAGTAGCTGGAATGCTAATATAACAGGTAATGAAGCTAATGTGATGACGGGAACAGATGGAGTGTATACAAAAGTGTATACTGATGTACAACCAGGTAGCTATTCGTATAAAGTAATAAAGCATACAGCAGAGGACCAACTAGAGTGGATAGGTGTTAATGGCAATAATGTTACCTTTACAGTTGAAACAGCATGTGATGTAACTATTACATATAATTCATCGACAGGTGGAATTGCTACAACAGGTGATGGCCTTGGCGGCTATAAATTAACAAATATGTCAATGGCAGGTTCGGCAGCGTTATTCGGAGCGGATTGGACACATGTTGCAATGACAGAAACTAGTGAAGGTTCTAATGTATGGGTATATACTGCAAAAAATGTTCCAAAGGGAAGCTATGTATATAAATATAGCACTGATAATAGTTGGACACATAGTTGGGGTGTAGGCGGTGCTTATAATGCGGCAGATTGTGAGTTAGAAGTAGGATCTAATGGTAGTACAGTAACATTCACGGTGAATTTGCAAGGAGTAGACCTTAGCGAACCTTCAAAATCAAGCTTGGCTAATGCAGCTTCTGTAGTAGTAGTAGGTGGTACTTATGCGGTAAAATTTGAAGTAGGCGATAATATTGTTGTTAAAACTGGAGATGAAACAGTACAGGCAGGTGCTGAATATTATGCTGTTTTGGAGGCAAAAGATGGTTATGTATTGCCAGAAACTATTAGTGTGACAGTTGATGGTGTTGAAAGTGAGTGGTACGGATATGTTCAGGAAACTGGAGAAATATGCATTGCGAAACCAGGTACAACTGGGACAATTTTAATTACTGCAGAAGCAGTAAAAGAAATAGTGCCAGGTCCATATAGTGTAACATATGAAATAGGCGATAATCTTATTGTGACCAATGGCCCTGAAACAATAGGACGCGGAGATGAATTTTATGCTGTTTTACAGGCAAAAGATGGTTATGTATTGCCGGAAACTATTAGTGTGACAGTTGATGGTGTTGAAAGTGAGTGGTATGGTTACTTTCAAGAAACTGGGGAAATAGGTATTGCGAAACCAGGTACAACTGGGGCAATAGTAATTACAGCGGAAGCAGTAAAAGAAATAGTAGAAGAAACAACAAAAGCTGAGTCGACAACGGAAGAAGAAACAACAGTAGAGGAAGAGACAACTAAAGTAGAGCCGACAACAGAAGAAGAGACAACAAAGGATGCAGAAACAAGTACTAAACCTCAGGCTACAAGAGAAGAAGCAACAACAGAGGAGGAGACAACAACAAAGACAGAAGTAACAACAGAGGAAGAGACAACAACAAAGACAGAAGCAACAACAGAGGAAGAAACAACAACAAAGACAGAAACTACAACTAAGGAAGAAGAAACAGAAGAGGAGACAACAGTTGCTCTAGAAAAACCTTCAGTAAATACTACAGAAGAAGGCAAGAATAGTGCTCCTGAAACAGTGAAGAAGGAAGAAATAGTTGAGCCTGAAAAGGTAGTAGATACAGCTGTAGAAAAGATGGAGAAGACAGATGATAAAAATGTAGAGGTTGTATCTCCAAAGCCACAGACACTTACAAAGGAAATCTTTGATACAATTAAGTCAGAAGGCAAGAACCTTACAGTAGGTGTAACAGATGCAGATAATAAGTTACAGTATTCGTGGACATTTAGCGATAAGGCTATAAGTAATACAAATATGAATATTGATTTAACTATTACATTTGATGCTCCTAAGAAAGAGGAAATCTCAAAACTCACTGGAAATAAAGAAGCTGCATATATCTCATTTGCTCATCATGGAGAACTTCCAGGAGCAGCTACAATTAAGACATATGTGGGCGATAAGTATAAGAATGGTGATGTGGTTTATTTGTATTACTTCGATGAAGAGAACAATAAGGTACTTATGGTAGGTGATAAGCCACTTACAATAAAGGCTGGATATGCAGAATATACAATCACTCACTGTTCAACATATTTCCTTATGGGAGAAAAGCTTGCAGGTGTGGCAAAGGATGTAGCTTCACTTGATGATGCTAATGTAAATGTAAAAGATTCAGAGACAGAAAGTACAACAACTTCATCTAATCCAGGCAATACAGCAAAACCAGGCGATAATTCACATATAGTAATCTGGAGTGCAATCTTATGCATTATGGTAGGTATCGTTGTATTTAGTAGAAGGAAGCAATTAATAGAAGAATAAAGTTATGGATATAGTTATCTGTAATAAGTAAAATTAATGGGTGTAATCGTAAGGTTACACCCATACTATTATGTTACGGATGATACAAAACTATCTAATGATAGAAAAATGCAAATGAAAATGCGATAAAAAGCAACAATAAAATCTTATATATTGATACTAAACTATAAAAAATGATAGTTTTGTTCGATATTTTGAGTATCAAATATAAAAAAATTATATTTTGATATAAAATAATTTGAAAATTCAAGGCGATATTGAAAAAATATGGGTTTGTGATAGAATATCTACATAGGTTGCCTGAATGATGGCAGGCATAGGAGAATAAATGCCAAAGGGCAGAAAGGAAATGAAAAAATGAAGAAAAATATTTTTAAGAAAATCGTTGCTTCATTAGCTACAGTAGCTATGGCAGCAGGATTATTTACAGTAATGCCAGCTGAAGAAGCTAAGGCTGCTGGAACAACAAAGTTGGTTGTGGATTTTAGTACTGCACCTACAGACCCAAATGCTGTATATTTGGATATATCAAATGAAAATGGTGCCACAATTACCTCAACAGGTGAGGCAAAAGATGCATTTAGCTGGGGCAGAGATTTGTACAAAATGACAGTAGATTCTTCGGACAATACAAGATATACAGTAGACATTAGTGGAGAAGTTGATAAGACAGCTGACAAAAAGTGTGTATTGCAGTTTGTTGTTGGTGGAAGTCAAGGATATAAGGTGTATGTGCATGACTTAGCTGGATATGGAACAACAAATACATATTATTTTACATGTGATATGGGTAATACAAGTTGGCCAGATGTTATGGGTACAGCGTCAGCAACAGATCCAAAAAAAGTTGATGCTAGTGGTGTTATTGATGCAATAAATGCAATAGGTACTGTAGAGTTAACAACTGAGTCAGAGAATAAGATTAAAGCAGCAGAAACAGCATATACTAATTTTATAAATGCTGGTGGTGATGAGGCTGATGTTACAAATTATGATAAGTTAACAGAAGCAAGAGCTAAGTATGAGGAATTAAAAGCAGCAAAGGATGCTGCTGATGCAGGTAAACTTACTGTATATGTAAAGAATGCTGATTGGACAACTATGAGTGTTTATGGTTGGGATGGAGCTGAATTTGGAACTTGGCCTGGTAAGAGTCTTACACCTTTAAAGGCTAATGCTGGTTGGTTTAGTGTTTCTTTTGATATTACAAAGGCGACAAATCTTATCTTTAACGATGGTAAAGCAGAAGGTGCTACACAGACTGTAGACTGGACAAATGTTAAGGCTGGTACATATTGGTTAGTATTATCAGAAAAAAATGACGCAGGTAAGTATCTTGTGGATAATGTTTCAACAACAAAGCCAGATGGATGGAAAGATGAAGCTGCTGAGGAAGTAGAAAATAAGGTTCCAGAAACAAATAAGGTTCCAGAAACAAATAAAACGCCAGAAACAGAAGCTAAGAAGGGCGTTACTGTAGAAGTTACACTTAGTGCTGATGCAAAGTGGGATAAGGTATTCCTTTATGCTTGGGGTGGAGATGCTAAGATTGAGTGGCCAGGTATTGAAATGACAGCTAAGGATGGCAAGTGGTATGCAACTATTGATACAACAGCTACAAAGTTAAGCTTTGTTATCTCAAATGGCGATAAAGAGCAGACAGTTGATATCAAGGATGTAGAAGGTAAAGATGTTAAGATTACACTTGGTGCTAAGAATGCAGACGGCAAGTTTGAAGCCTCAGCTAAGGTTGTTAGCGGTGGTTCAGCTAAGCCTGGCGATGCAGCTCCAATCGTAATGATGTTTGCAGTAGCTGCAGTAGCTGCAGGTATGGTAGTTGCTTCTAAGAAGAAGACAATTTGCGAATAGTCAATTAGAATTTTACAATACCATCATATATAAAATATTGAATGTGGCAGGCATTAGCCTGTCACATTTTTTGTGCAATAGTTACATAAAAATAAAGTTATATATATTAAAACTGTAGAAAAATAATAAAAAAAATGACTTTGCTATTGTAAAGTTATAAAAAAAGGTATATAATCATTACATAATTTGGGAAGAAACCCATACAAAAATATTTTAAGAGAGGTGCAGAGTAATGAAGAAATTATTCAAGAAAATCGCTACAGTAGTAGCAGCTGTTTCAATGGTAGCAGCTATGACAACAACAGCTTTTGCAGCAGATGATACATATCATGTAGCTGGTGCAGAGGGATTATGTGGTGTTAACTGGGATCCATCAGGAAATCAGATGGAGAAGCAGGCTGACGGTACATATGCTAAGGAATTCAAGGACATCAAGGCTGGTGACTATGAGTTCAAGATTGCTACAAACGGTGCGTGGGACAATGGTGAATACAACCTTGAAGGAGATGCTTCAAGCGGTGGTGCAAATGCTAAGGTTACAGTAGAGAAAGATGGTTCTACAGTATTAATTACATTTGATGGAACTAAGGCAGCTGTTAAGGTTACAGCTCCACCAGCAGATACACCAGCAGATAAGCCAGCTGATGAAACTCCAAAGACAGGTGATTCTACAGCAGTTGTAGCTATGGTTGCAGTAGCAGCAGTAGCAGGTGCTTTAGTAGTAGCTTCTAGAAGACAGACAGCTAACAACTAATTATAGTTTTTAACTAAAATGTACATTAAGCCATGACAGGTAAAACTGTCGTGGCTTTTTTGTGCTTTTATTTTTGAATTGACGAATAGAATTTATTATGATAATATACTCGTATAGACGAAATGATTATTTCATAAAGAGACGTATCAACGTAGTTATTGGGAGAGGACCATGTAATCCAAATTGCTAAATATAAAGGAGCACATGTCCAAAATGAAAAAAACAAAGGAAACAAATGAACTAAAGAAACAGATTAATGAGAAACACATTTTACAGTGGCATCCTGCATTTTATGCAGGTATACAGATTGAGCTAGAGGATGATGCGGATAAACTAACGTTTATAAGAGAATATCCCCTTGCTACAAAACCTATACTCATAGATGTGTTGATTATTAAAAAGAATACGGAAGATAAGATTAAGAAAAATATTGGAAATATATTCCGAAAACATAACATAGTAGAGTATAAAAGTCCTAGAGATTATCTAAGTATTGATGATTTCTATAAGGTGTATGCATATACATGTTATTACATATCTTCATCTAAGAAAGTGAATGGTATATCAGCAGATGAAGTAACTATAACTTTTGTATCA
This sequence comes from Lachnospiraceae bacterium, assembly GCA_017412055.1. GTDB lineage: Bacteria > Bacillota > Clostridia > Lachnospirales > Lachnospiraceae > SVEL01. Next base: position 48,375 of record JAFQOW010000010.1, read on the forward strand.
TTTAGATATCCTGATAAGATGTTAAAGCTTCTTAAGCAGGATAGAGGACTAGAGATTAAGAAAGTAGATAAAGGCATCTATTACATCTTAGGAGATTCATTCCCTATGCAACTTATAGTTACAAAGAAATTGTCACCAGATAATAATTTTTGGCTTAGCTGCTTGACTAATGATTTAAAGGGTCATAGTATTATAGATAAGATATCATCGGAATATAGGAAGCATCGAAGAGATGAACTGTATAAGTCCGTTATGAACATCATAGTAAGAGCGAACAAGGAACAGTTTGAGGAGGAAAAAAATATGTGTGAGGCTATTTTAGAATTGTTTCAGGATGAAGTAGATATAGCGACTAAAAAGGCGAGAGAGGAAGGAAGAAGTGAAGGAAGAAATGAAGGAAGAAGTGAAGGAAGAAGCGAAGGAAGAGGCGAGGGTATATCGGAAGCAGTAGTTATGTTGCTTGCTAATTATGGAACTGTAACTACATCTTTAACTGAAAAGATAGGTGAGGAAAAAGACATCACAGTATTAAAATCTTGGGTAAATCTAGCAGCAGGAGTATCTTCTATAGAAGAGTTTGAAGATAGAATGTATGAGTGATGGGATGAAGGAGTGCTTATGATTATCAGTGAAAGAATATTTAAAATTCTTAAAGAAAAAAATATGTCACAGGGAAGTTTTGCAAAACAAGTTGGTTTGGCAAGTAGTACTGTTAGCGATTGGAAAACAAAAAAGACTAATCCTTCAGCAGATAAAATTATGGACATTTGCGTAGTACTAGAAGTGACACCAGAGCAATTATTGACTGGCAAAGGCGTAGATGAAGATTATATAGAGGATAAAAAAGAAAATACCAAGAAAAAAACAAATATAACAAAAGAGGATCTTTGTATTATAGAGAGTGTTCACTCTCTAAAGGACGCACAGAGAAAACGTCTTATGAAGTATATAGAGACGTTAAAACAGTTGGAAGAATTGGAGACTTTTAAGTAGTTGTAATGTTGATATAAAACCTTTGAAAACTAGTATAATACTATGATTTCAAAGGTTTTTATATCAAATTTTTTTTATAGTATTTTTTGTCTTCAAAAAAATGATATGAAAAATAAATTTGTTATATATATCTAAAAAAAACAATATGGTAAAATAGTGTTAATTGGGTGAGTTATGCTCATCGTATAAAAAAGAAAGGAGACGAATTTAATGAAGATAAGAGTTCGTGCAATGTTCCTTGCTTTACTTATGGTATTTTCTACTGTTTTCACAGTAGTTACACCAGAAGAAGTTAAGGCAGATGGAACGAAAACTATTATTATCCACTATAATAGACCAGATGATAATTATGACAACTGGGATATTTGGGCATGGCCAAAGGATCAAGAAGGTTCAGAGGTGCCATTTTCGTATAGTGATGACTTTGGTAAAGTAGCAGTTATCCAAAAGAGTGGAGATTTTACTGATTTAGGATTTATCATTCGTAGACCAGATTGGTCAGAAAAGGATGTTTCAGAAGATCAGTTTATTACACTTACAGGTGATGTAACAGAGGTTTGGATTAACTCTGGTGAGCCAGGATATAAGACAGAAGCTCCAGATGGTGCTCCAACATTTGATTTAAGCCAGCTTGCAGGTAATGGCGGCGGTTCAGATAAGCCAGAGGTACAGGCACCAGCAGAAGGACAGATTCAGGTTAACCTTCATTATCACAGATTTGATCAGACATATGATGGATGGAATGTTTGGTTCTGGCCAGAAGGTGGCGAAGGTACAGGTAACGTATTTACAGGCGAAGATGATTACGGTAAGGTTGTTTCTTACAACGTAGACGCTTCGGCAGGTAAGCTTGGATTTATCATCAGATTAAATGAGTGGGAAGCTAAGGATGTAGATGCGGATAGATATATTGATTTATCTAAGGCAAAAGACGGAAAGCTTGACTTATGGATTATCCAGGCAGATGCTAATCTTTACTTTGATGTAAATGATGCAGATTTATCACCTAAGATGCTTAGTGCATCACTTACAACAGCTAAGAGAATTGCTGTAAAGGTAACAGTTCCTGTTAACACAGATGATACAGCATCTTTAGCTATGTTCAAGGTTGTAGATCAGAACGGTAAAGAGTATGAGATTATGAATCTCTTCAGTGAGACAGGTACATCTCCAGAGTTTAATATTAATATGAAGGAGCCACTTGATCTTAACAATACATACAAGATTGTATCAACAGAGTACGGTGAGAAGGGGCTTTCATACGGCGGTGTATACAACACAGAAGATTTTGAAAACGCATTCTACTATGAAGGTGATGATTTAGGTGCTGTATATTCAGCTGACAGCACAACATTTAAGGTTTGGGCACCATTTGCTACAGCTATTAAGCTTAACTTATACAAGGAAGGCTTAGAAGGCGAGGCTTATGAAGTTAAGGATATGACTAAGGGCGAGAAGGGCGTTTGGTCAGTAAAGGTTGATGGTGACTTAAACGGTGTATATTACACATATTCAGTTACAAATAATGATATTACTAGCGAGGTAGTTGACCTTTATGCTAGAACAACAGGTGCTAACGGTAAGAGAGGTATGGTTATCGATCTTGCTAAGACAAACCCAGAGAATTGGGATAAGGATGTTAGACCAGTACTTTTAAGAGCTACAGATTCTATTATTTACGAGATGCACGTAAGAGATTTCACAATTGATGAGAGCTCAGGTGTTAAGAATAAGGGTAAGTACCTTGGCCTTGTAGAAAAGGGTACAAAGAACAGCGCAGGCGTTTCAACAGGTCTTGACCATATCGTTGATTTAGGTGTTACACACGTACAGCTTATTCCTGTATATGATTACTCACCAAATTCAGTAGATGAGACAAAGCTTGATACACCACAGTTTAACTGGGGTTATGACCCATATAACTACAATGCTCCAGAAGGCTCATACTCAACAGATCCATTCAATGGTGAGGTTCGTGTAAATGAGTTTAAGCAGATGGTTCAGGGATTCCATAGCAGTGGACTTCGTGTAATCATGGACGTAGTTTACAATCATACAGCTGAGAGTGCAAACTCTTATATGAACTTAACAGTTCCAGGTTACTACTACAGAATGAACGAGGATGGATCATTCTCAAATGGTTCTGGTTGTGGTAACGAAGTTGCTTCAGAGAGAGCGATGGTTAGAAAGTACATCGTTGAATCAGTTAAGTACTGGGCTTCAGAATATCACCTTGATGGTTTCAGATTTGACTTAATGGCTCTTATTGATATGGAGACAATTAAGCAGGTTAGAACAGAGCTTGATAAGATTGATCCTTCAATCATCATCCTCGGTGAAGGCTGGGCAGGTGGTGGCACATTACTTAATGCATACGACCAGTCATTAAAGAAGAATATATACAGATTTGAAGAGTTGCAGGTTGCTGCATTCTCAGATGATATCCGTGATGGTATCAAGGGTAGCGTATTTGGAGATACAGATACAGGATTTGCATCAGGTAAGCTTGGACAGGAAGAAAGAATTAAGTCTGGTGTAATCGCTGCTACAAAGTATCCTGGAATTTCATGGGCTGACACACATACAGATATTTCTTCACCATGGGCTGCTTCACCAGAACAGGTAATCAATTATGTATCTGCTCATGATAACTTAACACTTTGGGATAAGATTGCTTTATCAAATAAGGATGATTCAGATGAAGATAAGGTTAAGATTAATCTTCTCAGCGCAAGTATCGTTTATACATCACAGGGTATTCCATTTATGCTCTCTGGTGAAGAAATGCTCCGTTCAAAGGACGGCGATCACAACAGCTACAAGTCATCAGATGCAATCAACTCTATTAAGTGGGATAACTTCACAAATACAGAAGTTTACGAGTACTATAAGGGTCTCATTGAGTTCAGAAAGAACCATGCAGGTCTTCGTATGACTACAACAGAAGATGTATCAAAGTATCTTAAGTTTATCGAGACACCATCTCAGGTTGTTGGTTATACAATCGATGGTGCAGTTGAAGGCGAAGTTGCAGATCAGTTACTTATCATCTACAACGCTAGCAAGGAAGCTAAGGAAGTTACAATTCCAGATGGTACATGGAATGTATGTATTAAGGATAACAAGGCTGGCATCGAAGTAATTGAAACAGTTACAGGTGGTAAGGTTTCAGTAAGCCCTATATCTACATTAGCTCTTGTACAGGGTGAAACAGAGGATCCAAATGCAGTTGGTAGCGTAACAACAACAACTCCTCCAAGTGATTCTAATGATTCTAATGATTCTACTGAATCTCAGGATTCACAGGATTCTAAGGATGAGAAGTCAGGTAACTTCTTCAAGGATAACTTAGGAATTATTATTGCAGTTGCAGCAGTAGTAGTAGTTGCTATCATTGCAGTAGTTGTTAAGAAGTCAGGTAAGAAGTCAAGTGCTTCAACAGTAGATGCAGAGGTAAATAAGATTTTAGGTGAGAGTGCAGCAGCACCAGCTCCAACACCAGCACCAACACCTGCTCCAGTAGCTGAGCCAGTAGTGGAAGCAGCTCCAGCACCAGAGTCACCAGTGGCAGAGTCACCAGTGGCAGAGTCACCAGTGGCAGAGTCGCCGGTAGCAGAGTCACCAGTTGCAGATACAACTGATACTGATAACACTATAGTATAATAAAAATATGTTGGAAGTTGAATTAAATTAAGTTAACTTCGAATCTTCATATAATGCTTCAAGTGGAAGCAGATTATAAAGCACACATATGCTTGCATATGTGTGCTTTTATAATGTGCAAAGCACGTAGCAATCCGTGAAGCATTAATGAAAGTTTATAATTTGATGACAGAGCGAAGCAATCTGTAAAGTATTATAAAATGTGGCTGATGTTGTAAAAAATAATAGTAAAACTACATTAATTATGATAAAATCTTAATGTATGTGCAAAATCTATACATAAAGGAGATTTATTATGTTACCGTATATATATATATTTGATTATCCATTGCCAATGTATGGCTTATTGGCTATCCTAGGGTTTGTATTGGCTGTTTTACTCGCTATGAGTCTTGCTAAAAGATATGGCTTGCCAGCTTCTGACGTGGGCTTTGCCAGCTTTTACTGCGCTATAGGTATAGTTTTAGGGGCAAAGCTTATGTATTTTATAACTATGCTTCCAAAATTTATAAAGCATTTTGATGTATTTTTGGACAATCCATGGGCTGTACTTATATATGTATTTGCAGGGTTTGTATTCTATGGTGGACTTATAGGTGGTGCTTTGGGTGTTATTATTTATTGTAAGCAGTTTAGCATTCCGCTTAAGCCGTTTATGAATGTGGCGGCACCTGCTATTCCACTTATGCATGGAATAGGTAGAATAGGTTGTCTTTGTGCGGGATGCTGTTATGGTATGAAGTATGACGGGCCATTTGCCATTACGTATCCATGCAATGAGATGACTGTGGGAATGTGTGGTGTGTCTAGATTTCCTACACAGCTTGTAGAGACAGTCGTAAATCTTATATTGGCAGTATGTCTTTATTTCTTTGTTAGAAAAGGTGTGAAAAAGGATGGACAGCCTATAGGAATTTATCTAGTTGTATATAGTATTATGAGATTCTTACTTGAATTTGTAAGAGGTGATGAGATAAGAGGCGGAATGCTTAGCTTGTCTACATCACAATGGATAAGTTTATTACTTCTTCCTCTTGGAATTTATCTTATATTTAGAAAAGATAGAGTTGACAGAAAGGAAGAAAGTGAATATACTGAATAATGGTGGATTAAGGCAAAAAAAGGAGAGAGGGTACCTAGGATGAATAAGTTTTTGATTATAGGCAAGTCTAATAGTGGGAAGTCATGCCTGATGGATGAATTACTAGAAAAGAACGGGCTAAGACCAGTAGGTTTTAGAATGCATAGCATAGTATTTGAGAATGAATTTAAGGGATATTATATGAGCTCAATTAAGGATGTGGAAGGATATCATAACAACGTACCTATTCAGACAGTTCTTAAGAGCAAGCACAGAATAAATCTTACAGAAGTTTACGATACATTTGGTGTACTTTGTCTTTCAGATGTTCTTAAGATGAAGAAAAAAGAGTATGATTGCATCATATTAGATGAGCTTGGTAGAGGTGAATTTCAGTCTCCGGAATTTATGGAGAAGATTAGAGAAATCTTAGAGTTAGATGTGAATGTATTCATACTTATGAAGACTGTTAATAATGAGTTTACAAGCGAGCTTCGTAAGAGAAGAGACCTTATTATCTATGATATGGATAATATGTCACAGGATGAGGTATATTTAAGTATAGAGTCGAAACTTGGTAAATAATAATATTATCAAGTGATTGACACATAAGTACTTAAGTGTTATATTTGAAATAATAAATTAAATATTAAGATAATGTGTAGAGGTCGCGTATTTTATTAGTACACATAAAGATGCAAGCAGTAGCAGAAGACATATGTGAAAAGGGAAATACGCCGAAAGAGTGATAAGACTGTTATTATTATTCTTGGGCATAGAGTTAAGAGCTCTATGACTGTCATTTGCAAAAAGAAAAGCAAATGTTGAGCTATCATGGATCTTTAGTTATGATATTCATGAGCTGACCTTTGCGGTCGGCTTTTTATCATTTATAAAGCATTATCTTCATCAAAAGGAGGAATATTTTATGTCAATTTTTACAGGTGCTGGTGTTGCTATTGTTACACCTATGAATCAGGATGGTTCAGTTAATTATGAAGTATTTGGAAACATTGTAGAGGATCAGATTGCAGGTGGTACTGATTGTATTATCGTATGTGGTACTACAGGTGAGGCTTCTACTCTTACACACGAGGAGCATCTTGAGTGTATTAAGTTTGTAGTTGATAAAGTTAATAAGAGAATACCAGTAGTAGCAGGAACAGGCTCTAACTGTACAGAGACAGCTATCTATCTTTCAAAGGAAGCTGAGAAGTATGGTGTAGATGGTTTGCTTGTTGTTACTCCATATTATAATAAAGCTACACAGAAGGGCTTAGTAGCACATTATAAGGCTATATCAGATGCTGTTAATGTGCCTATTATCTTATACAACGTTCCAAGTAGAACAGGTGGATGTAATATTTTACCAGAGACAGTTATGGCTATCTGTGATGTGGCTCCAAATGTAGTAGCTATTAAGGAAGCTTCTGGTAATATTTCACAGGTTGCTAAGCTTGCAGCATTATCAAAGGGTAGAATTGATATTTATTCAGGAAATGATGATCAGATAGTTCCTCTTTTATCACTTGGTGGCAAGGGTGTTATCTCTGTATTATCAAATGTGGCTCCTAAGCAGACACATGATATCGTAGCTGAGTATCTTGCAGGTAATGTAGAAAAGAGCTGTCAGTTACAGCTTGATGCAATCGAGCTTGTAGAAGCTTTATTCTGTGAGGTTAATCCTATTCCTGTCAAGGCAGCTATGAATCTTCAGGGTAAGAATGTAGGTACACTTCGTATGCCTCTTACAGATATGGAAGAGAAGAATGTGGAGAGACTTGCAGCAGCTATGCGTAAGTATGGAATCTTAGATTAATGAGCAAAGCAATGTGCAGAAAGCACGATTTTGTCAATGAAGTTCTGAACAACTACGTTTAGATTTGTTATTTAAGTTAGTTATATGGATTAATAGATAAAAGTCTATGATTAAGAAAGAACAGGTAGAAAAAATGGTTAATATTATTATGGTAGGTTGTAACGGCAAAATGGGCCGTGTAATTACTAATATTGTCAATGATGACGCAGAGGCAACAATTGTAGCAGGTGTAGATGTATTTGACGATGGTCATAATACATATCCTGTATATAAGAGTATTGAATTGGTTCAAGAGGATGCAGATGTTATCATTGATTTTTCTAATCCAGCATCACTTGATTCTATATTGGAATATTCTATAAGAACACAGGTGCCAGCAGTTTTATGCTCAACTGGTTATTCAAAGGAAGAGATAGCTAAAATCGATGAAGCTGCAACTAAGGTTGCTATACTTCGCTCAGGCAATATGTCTCTTGGTATCAATACTATGGCTAAGGTTATGAAGGCTGTGACTAATGTTCTTACAGATGCAGGCTTTGATGTAGAGATAGTAGAGAAGCATCACAATCAGAAGATTGATGCTCCAAGTGGAACAGCACTTATGCTTGCAGATGCTGTAAATGAGCAGCTTAATAATGAGTATGAGTATTGCTATGATAGAAGTCAGATTAGAGAGAAGCGTCCACAGAAGCAGATAGGTATAAGTGCTGTAAGAGGTGGCTCAATTGTAGGTGAGCATGAGATTATTTTTGCCGGAACAGATGAGGTTCTTGAGTTTAAGCATACAGCATATTCAAAGGCTATATTTGCCAAGGGCGCAGTTCAGGCAGCTAAGTTCTTAAAAGGACAGAATGTGGGTATGTACTCTATGAAGGATGTAATCGGATAATAGAGTTATGTTTTAATTTGAAAGAATTAAAGTGATAAGAAATTAAAAAAAATAATGTATAAAAAAAGTCTCCTTTGTTAATAAATATAGGTAGTAAATTAATTACTAAATATATCAAAGGAGACTATTATTATGGGTAAATTTAAGAGAATGTCTTTGGTTTTATTGGTTGTAGGTGTTTTAGCTGTAGCAGTAGGCTGTTCTTGTAGCGCTGAAACAGATATGGGTACAGAGACAACTAGCAACAATACAACTAGTGAGAGAGTGACAACTGACAGAGTGACAACTAATAGTACAACTGGTAACAATACTATCAATGGTACTACAGACAATGGTACTACTGGTACAGGTCTTATCGATGAAATCGGAAGCGACCTTAAGGATAGTATAACAGAGACAACTAGTGGTAATGATTCATCTCGTAATGGTATGAGATAGTTATACTGATTAATGATATTGCTGAGAATCAGTAAAACATAGCTATATAGGCTTAGCCTACGGTGTTTAGTATACCGTCGGCTATGGCCTTGGCTATATCATAAAATTCGGCATCGAACTTTTCATTGTCGGCGTCATTATTTATAAAGCCTGCTTCTACTAGGACAGCAGGCATTTTTGTGCGCTTTAGGACTACAAGATTTGGTCGTTCAATTACACCTCTTACATCAAAGCCTAGATTGGCTAACTCATTATTGATATTTCTAGCAAGGGTGGATTTGATTCCTTGGTCATTGAAAACTAATGTTTCAACACCTGTGCCAGTATTGGGCGTAGGGAGAGCATTTCTGTGAATTGAAACAAACAAATCTGCGTTTGCGTTATTTCCCATAATTGCTTTTTCGAAAGGAGTATTATATACATCCTCAGTACGTGTATATAAAACTTCGATACCATTATCAGCAAGTATTTCACCTACGGCTAGGGCAAGGTTCAGATTATCATCTTTCTCATTTCTTCCGTTGTATGTGGCACCGAAATCTTCGCCACCGTGACCTGGATCTATAACTATTCTATATGCCATATTCACCTTGTTTATTATTCTTTGTTATTTTATTATATGATGGAATTTTAGATTAGTTAATAAAAAGCTTGCTTTTAGTCATCATATTTTGTATTTATTACATGTTGTATCATTTTATTCACATCAGAATTGGCATTTATGGCTGTGATATTTACCTCAGGATATTTATTTTTAAATACTACAAATACTTCATGAGCAAAGCCCTGTCCTATCATAGGTACCTCTGAAAAATCCAAGATTATATCACCAAACTGTTCCATACGGTAAACAAGTCTTCTGGCAAGGGAACGGGCCACTGGATAACCGCCGTGGCAAATTTCACGGATAGGAATAATAGTTTTGGAGAAGCCCTCATTATCTGATGAGAATTCATCGAATATTTCATTCATTTTTCTTGTAGAGAAGTTAGAAAGCTCCATCCATACTGTAGTGCCGTAGCCACTTATCTTATTTGCATATGATTCAAGATATGCTTTTAGGGAGGCATCTGCACTTTGCATACCATGATAGAATACCTGATTATCTGAACATATAGCAAAGTAATCAAGCATCTTAGATACGAAGAATATACCCTCGCCTGTATGAAGATACTTAGCTATGGTTAATTTGCCCTTATGAAGCTCAAGGATAATATCTCTTGTACTTATATCTATATTCTTTTCTTTTTTTACATAATCTTTAATTCGCTGGAAAATACCTTCACCTGTATCAGCGATAATGATATCTGTATAGAGATAGCTGGTTCTTATCTTGCATATTACCTTATCGGCACCAGAGTGCTCCAATGCATTATTCATTATTTCTACAAATACGTAAGGCCAAATTTTTTTAGCTGATTCAGAGAAATCTTTGATAACAGGTGCTAAGATTTCACCGTATATTTCATGCTCTTCGAAGCTTTCATTGGCTATATCGTAGATATACTCATATTCTGTCCAGGTAAGGTCGTAGCCACAGGCACGGTCTTCATCCTTATTTATAATCTTTTGGTCCATAAGCTCTTTAAGATATCTTCTGATGCTGGTAGCAGTGAGGGAATATTTCTTTATAAGCTTTTGGATGAATTCTGCATCGTCATTGTTTATAAGCTCCATAAGATTATGCTGTATTTTGTCACGTTTTTCCTTAGTAAAAGACATAAAATCCTCCTTGTCTAATTAAGTACACAGATTTTTAATATTGGTGTGCAACATGTCGAAACTATAATAAAACAAAATTAAACTATATATAAATATAATACAATTTTAAGATAAAATATGCAACCTGAAAAACAAGGATTCTTAAAATAAAAAATTCAAAATCCCCCATTGATTAGTTATATAAAATTCGATAAAATATCTCTAGCACTACAATTGTTTTGTAATCAATTATATGTATAGGAGTAGACGGATGTGCTGCTTGTGGTGGAAGGTGTAGCAGAGACGGAGGCAGATGTGGCATCATCCTTTGAGGCAAACACATTAACCATCACAATAATTAGGATGATAGTAAGTATAATTAATATGGCTGTGTAGATTAATTCTTTTAGCTGCATCACATATATTTTTGGGTTGTCGTCTTGATTCATAGATTCTCCTATGGGCACATGCCCTTAAGCATAAGTTATTATTTATATATTTTATTCAAAAGAAATAGATTTATGAGTAATTTATCGTACATATAAATTGTTAATATAGATATATAGATTTTAAGAGGGAGGCGATGAAATGTTACGTTTTATTTTGGGAGCTAGCGGAGTAGGTAAAACAACATATATATATGATGAAATCATAAAAGAGTCTATGGAAAATATGGATAAGCAGTATATTCTTCTTGTGCCTGACCAGTTTACTATGGAGACACAGAGGGATATTGTGAGTAGACATCCAAGACATGGAACGATGAATATAGATATATTAAGCTTCAATAGACTTGCATTTAGAGTGTTTGAAGAACTTGGCATAAGTAGGATGACCATTTTAGATGATACGGGAAAGACACTTCTTCTTCGCCATGCCATAGAAAAGAGTAAGGACAAGCTTAAGTTATATAAAGATAAATATAAATATTTCGGCTTTGTGGAGGAGATGAAATCTTCTATATCAGAGCTTTACCAGTATGGAATATCTGAGGAACAGTTAGAGCAGGCTATAAACGATACAAAGGACCATAAGATGACTTCTATGAAGCTTTATGATATTAAGATTATCTATGAAGCCTTTAAGGAAGAGGTTAAGAGCATAAGCGATGGTGAGAATACTTATATCACCAAGGAAGAGGTGCTGGCTAAGCTTTGTCAGATTATAGGTAGTTCAAAGATTGTTAAAGATAGCATCATATATATAGATGGCTTTACAGGGTTTACTCCTGTGCAAAACAGACTTCTAGGACTTCTTATGGAGTGTGGAGGCCAGATGAATATGACAGTTACATTGCCTAAGGAAGAGTGTGATGGATTAACTAGTGCAGGCATTAAGGATATTAAGGAGCATGAGCTATTTGCTATGTCTAAGAATACGGTTAATACACTTATATCTATAGCGGCAGATAGGAAGATATCTACACTGGAACCAGTTATTTTAGATAGAAGTCCTCTGTCTAGATTTGGTAAAAATGAAGTGTTAGGTCACATTGAAAAGAATATTTTTAGAGTTGGTAAGGCTGATAAAGTGCTTATAGATGATAGCTTTAAGCTTCTTGTGGCAGAGAATCCTATGATGGAGACTTCTTTTGTGGCAGAAAAGATAAGTGAGCTTATAAGAAAGTCAAAGGGTGAGCTTAAATATAGAGATATAGCAGTTGTCACTGGTGATTTGGAAGGTATGAAGCGCAATATAGAAAAGGCATTTAAGAGGGCTGATATTCCATTTTTTATGGATAATAAGAGAACGCTTATGACTAATATATTTGTGAATATTATCAGGGCTATACTTAGAATAGTAGCTGAGGACTTTAGCTATGAAAGTGTATTTTCATATATTAAGAATAGTATGAGTCCTATTTCTTTAGAGGATGGGGATATTTTAGAGAATTACGTTATAGCCTGTGGTATAAAGGGTAGGAAGGCATATTCTGAAAGGTTTACAAGAAGGTATAAGGGGCTTACAGAGGAAGGTTTAGCTAGGTGTGAAGCTATAAGAATTAAGCTTATGGAAGCTTTATCGGATTTTACAGATAGAGATTTTTCTAGTATGACAGTGGCTGACATAACAGAAGCTATACGGGAATTTGTGGAAAAGTATGAGTTTGAGAAGCTTCTAGCTGAATATGAGGAAAGGTTTAAGGAAGAGGGAAAGTTATCCTTAGCTGCTGAATATAGTCAGGCGTACAAGCTGGTTATGGAATTATTTGACAAGCTTGTAAGTCTTCTTGGTGACGAAAAAATTTCTCTTAAAGAATATAGAAGATTGCTAGACGATGGCTTTGATGAGATTAAGGTTGGGATTATTCCCCTTGTGATGGACCAGGTGGTAGTGGGCGATATTATAAGAACTAGACTTAATCATATTAAGGTTTTATTTGTCATAGGTGTAAATGACGGTATTATACCTGCTAATGGTGGAAAGCCAGGCTTGTTATCTGGAAGTGATAGAACAGTGCTTAAGAATCTTAATATGGAGTTATCCCCTACAGTTAGAGAGCAGGCATTTATAGAAAAGTTCTATCTATATCTTAATTTTACGAAGGCGTCGGATAAGCTTGTTATGACTTATGCTACTAGCGCATCTGACGGTTCACCTCTTCGTCCTTCATATCTTTGCGGTGTGTTAAAGGATATGTTTACAGACTGTAAGGAACATAGTGCGAAGAATAGTATGAAAAATGAAGTGCTATCAAAGTATGGAGCCTTTGACAGAATGGCATCAAGTATATGTCAGTATGGCAGTGATTCTATAGATGATTTGTGGAAGGAATTGTTTACGTATTTTTCTAGGGATGAGGCCTATAGAGATGCACTTAATGCTGCCATAGATGGAGCGTTTTTCCTTAATAATAATCTATCCCTTGATAAGACTGTGGCAAAAGCTCTTTACAAGGAGGGCGTGGGCAATAGCATAACTAGAATTGAGAAGTATGCAGCCTGTGCCTATGCACATTTCTTGGCGTATGGACTTAAGCTTGCTGAGCGCGAGGTGTATGAGATAAAGTCAGCAGATATGGGTAATATTTTCCATGAGGCTATAGAGCTTTTTTCTAGAAAAATTGTAGAAAAGAATATGGATTTTAAGAATGTTACAGAGGAGTGGCGAAAAAATATCGTTGCCCAGGTGGTGGAAGAGGTAACTGAAAATTATGGTGGAAAAATTCTTTCAAGCTCTGCTAGAAACGCTTATATGGTGGAGAAAATTCGTCGTATAACTGACAGGTCAGCTTGGGCTATTATAGAGCACATTAAGAGAGGAGACTTTAATCCTTCAGAGTTTGAGTTAAAGCTTAAGGAAGGCAGAATCGACAGAGTAGATAAGATGTCAGAGGATGGAGATATCTATATAAAGATTATTGATTATAAGTCGGGGAATACATCCTTTGATCCGGCTATGGTTGAGAATGGCTTGCAGCTTCAGCTTATTTACTATATGGATAAGATGGTAGATAGGGAGAGTAAGGCTAATCCTTCCAAGAAGGTTATTCCAGGTGGTGCATTCTATTTTAATATAAAAGACCCTATTCTTGATTTCGAGGAGTCTATGGTGGATGATGATGTGCTTACAGAAAAGCTTCTTAGAGAGTATCAGATGAGTGGTGTTATCAATAGTAGCAGTAAGATGCTTATAGGACTTGACCGAAATATTGAATCTGTCAAGGGTAGCTCTGATATAACAAAGGCCAAATATTCTGATAGTGGTATAGATTTGCGTGTGGAAAAAAAGGCTGGAATTATGTCTGTTGATAATTTTGAGAAGCTTATAGAGCGAGTTAAGGATAAGGTAGAGCTTATGGCTCGTGAGATAATGGATGGAAGGATAGATATAAATCCGTATAAGAGAGGACAGATATCACCTTGTAATTATTGTAAGTATAACAGGGTGTGTGCTTTTGATAATAAACAGTTTGCCAATGAATACAGAACACTTTCTGGAACAGATTTGAAGCTTATTGGCGAGAAATGGAATGTATGTAAGAAGGATGCAGGAAAGGAGGAGTAGTATGTCGGATACAAAGTGGACAAGAGAACAGGAAAGAGTTATTAAGACAAGGGATTGCAATCTGCTTGTGTCAGCGGCTGCTGGCTCTGGAAAGACTGCGGTGCTTGTTGAGCGCATTATTTCTATGGTTAAGGGAAGCTATGGAAATGAGCCTGTAGATATAGATAATCTTTTGGTAGTTACATTCACCAGGGCAGCGGCTGGAGAGATGAGAGAGCGAGTGCTTAAGGCCCTTGAGGAAGCTGCTTTAAATGACCCGTTAAACGAACATTTGCGTAAGCAGACAACTTATATACATAATGCTAAGATTACCACTATAGATAGCTTTTGTAATGATATAGTAAGAGAATATTTCAGTGACATAGATTTAGACCCGGACTTTAAGATAGGGGATACTGGCGAGTTGAAGCTTATGCAGTCAGATGCTATAGGGAAGGTTCTTGAAGAGAGTTATCAGGTAGGAGATAAGGATTTCTTTAGGTTTATAGATGAGTATTCATCTTCTAAGAGTGATGGTGATGTGGAGGAAGCTATTCTTACCCTTTATAATTTTGCTTCCAGCTATCCAAATCCTAAGAGATGGCTTAATAATCTGTGCCATATGTATAAGGAGGAAAATGCAAAGGAATGGCTTGATGTTATCGTTGATAACCTTAAGGAGCAGCTATCAGAGTGTCAAAGCAGTGTAAACATGGCATTTGACTTAAGTAATCTTCCGGCATTTGATAAATATTTAAAGCTTTTTGGAGAAGAGAAGGCATATATTGAGAAGATGATAGAGACTGAGGAATTTGATAAACTAGGCAGACTGGTAAAGGGCATGGAGTTTGCTAGAATGCCAGTTTTAAAAGGTTTATCAGCAGAGGATGAGCTTGTAAAGAAAAGAATTGCAAATCTAAGAGATGGATATAAAAAGACTATAAAGAAGCTTGCTGCTAAGTTTTTTGGTAGAAGCTATGAGGATATTGTAAGGGATGTAACGGGATGTTATCCATTGGTAAGGGTGCTCGTAGACTTGACTTTGAAATTTATGGAGGAATATAAGAATATAAAGGCAGATAAGGATATCCTTGATTTTAGTGACCTTGAGCATTATGCCTTGGAGATTTTGGTTAAAGAGGATGAAGAGGGTAACTATATACCTACTGAGACTGCCATTTCCATATCAAAGGATTTTTATGAGATAATGATAGACGAATATCAGGATAGCAATCTGGTGCAGGAGATTATCCTTAACGCAGTAGCTGGTAGGGGTGTGAATGATTCCAATATATTTATGGTAGGTGATGTTAAGCAAAGTATATATAAGTTTAGACTTGCAAGACCAGAGCTGTTTTTAGGTAAATATGATACCTATAAATTAATCGACAGAGATGATGTAGATATGCAGGGAAAGGATGGTAAAATCGTTCTTTCAAGCAATTTTAGAAGTAGAGCCCAGGTTCTTGATTTCTGTAATATGGTGTTTAAACAGATTATGATAAAGGAGCTTGGCGGGATTGCGTATGATGAGGAAAATATGCTTTATCCTAAGTTTTCCTACGAGGAGGCAGATAAGGATAGCTATAAGACAGAAATATTATTTGTGGATACTGGAGCAGATACGGAAGATGAGGATAATGGAAATGATGTGCCATTAGATAAGATTGAATTGGAAGCGGCACTTATAGGAGACAGAATACTTGAAATTATAGGTAATAAGGGTAATTCAAAGCCGTTGCAGGTCTTTGATAAAGAGACTAAAGCTATGAGAGATGTAAGATTGTCTGATATAGCTATCTTACTTAGGAGTACCGCAGGATACGGAGAAGTGTTAACACAGGTTCTTATGACAAAGGGCATAGGTGTAACCACAAGTCTTAAGGATGGATATTTTGATACCTTTGAGATAGGGGCAATCCTTGATATGCTATCAGTTATTGATAATCCAAGGCAGGATATAAAGCTGGCAAGTGTGCTTAGAAATATGTTCCGTATGTCGGAGAATATGCTTTCTGATATAAGAATTGGAAAAGAGGGAGCATTTCACGAGGCATTCTTTGATTATAATGGTATATATGGAAATCTTGTTGAAGAAATAAAGGATAAGATAAATTCATACAGAGAGATGGTTTCGTATACATCTATATATGATTTGATTTGTCATATTTTAGAGGACACTTCATTTAGACAGTTCATAAGTGCGACTAAGGCTTCAGATAAGCGTATAGCAAATGTGGAGATGCTTCTTGAGAAGGCTAAGGCATATGAGGCTGGTCCTTATAATGGTCTCTTTAATTTTGTGAGATATATAGAAAAGCTTAATAAGTATAATGTAGAACAGGGTGAGGCAAATGTTGCCGGAGAAAATGATAATACTGTAAAGCTTATGACTATACATAAAAGTAAAGGTCTTGAGTATCCTGTAGTATTTGTGGCTGGAATGGGCAAGAAGATGAATATGCAGGATGTGTCAAAGAAGCTTGTAATTCATCATACTATGGGTATCGGTTTAAATAAAATAGATGTGGATAGACGTGTTCGCTACAAGACTTTGCTTAAGGAAGCTATAGGAAATAAGATTATGCTTGAAAACCTGTCAGAAGAGTTAAGAGTACTTTATGTTGCATTGACGAGAGCAAGGGAAAAGCTTATTATCACAGGCGTTGGAAATGTTACAAGTAAGCTTGAAAAATACGAGTATTTAGAAGCTATAAATAATATGGAATTTAGCGCAAGTGTTATAAGTGGTGCTGCCTCATATATGGATTTTATACTTATGTCAATCATACGAGGCATCGACAGTGAATTATATGATTTTAAGACAATTCTTCCTGAAAGTATAGTTTATTCTAAGATGATTGAAGTGGCTGCAACTGACAGCTATAAGAACGCTTTGTTACACTGGGATAAGGATAAGGTATATAATGGAGATATAAGGGCTCAGATAGAAGAGATATTCTCTTATGAGTATGCCCATAAGGAAGAATGTAGTATTAAATCAAAGATGAGCATTTCAGATATTAAGCATATGTTTATGAAGCTTGAATATGAGGAAGAAGGACTGGTAGATAGGGTTTCTTATGAAAAGAAGAACACAGAGGAGCTTATAAGCTCGGCAAATGGTGCATTGCGAGGTAATGCCTACCACAGAGCATTGGAATTATTTGACTATGCTAGAGAAATAAGTGATGTGGTGGATATAGAAGTGATGCTAAAGGAAATACTATCTAAGGGACTTATGGATGAAGAGTCAGCTAGCTTAATTAATCCAACTAAGCTATATAGGTTTGCTAGCTCCGAGCTTGGAGAGCGTATGAAGAAGGCTTATAGTAAGGGGTGTCTATATCGAGAAAAACCGTTTGTTATGGGTATACCGGCCTGCCAGATAGAGCCAGACAGATATAAGAGCCAGGAGCTTGTGGTCGTTCAGGGTATTATAGATGCTTGGTTTATTGAAGATAATTCCATAGTCGTAGTTGATTATAAGACAGATAGCGTAAATAATATCAAAGATTTGGACGCCAGATACAGAAGTCAGCTTGAATATTATGGAAAGGCATTAGCTGATATGACAGGAATGCAAATAAAAGAGCTGGTAATATATTCCACAAAATTTGACTCTACCCTTGTACTTTAAAAATAAAATTATGTGAATAAATAGCTATATAGAGGGCAAAATAGTGTATAGAAATATTTTGTCTAGGAGAAAGATATGGCTAAAAAAGAAAAGAAAATCGACCTTGCTAAGATAAAACCTGAGGAAAAGATTAAGTATGAAATAGCAGGAGAATTGGGACTTCTAGACAGAGTGCTTGAAAATGGCTGGAAGTCCCTTACTGCGAAGGAAACAGGAAAAATTGGTGGTCTTATAACTAAAAGGAAGAAGGAACTTAATAATATTGCAAAGAATTAAAAGCTCTGATATAATATGGGCGTTAAAGAGGAATGCAACCAAGGAGGAAAAAATGTTAGAATTAAAGAATATCTCCTTTACAGTGGAAGAAAACGGTGTTACAAAGGACATTTTAAAGGATGTTAGTCTTACTATAGATGATAAGAAGTTTGTGGCGATTACAGGACCAAATGGCGGTGGAAAGTCAACATTAGCAAAGATTATCGTAGGAATAGAGAAGCCTACTTCAGGTACTATATTATTTAATGGACAGGATATAACTGATATGAGTATAACAGATAGAGCTAAGCTTGGTATAAGCTATGCCTTTCAGCAGCCTGTTCGCTTTAAGGGTATAAGAGTAAAGGATTTAATCAAGCTTGCTGCAGGTGATGGTATCTCTGTGGCTGGTGCCTGTGAATATTTGTCAGAGGTAGGGCTTTGTGCTAGAGATTACATCAATAGAGAGGTGGATTCCAGCCTTTCAGGTGGTGAGCTTAAAAGAATTGAAATCGCTACTATCATAGCTAGAAATACAGAGCTTTCAGTTTTTGATGAGCCAGAGGCAGGTATTGACCTTTGGAGCTTTAAGAATCTTATCAAGGTTTTTGAGAAGATGCATCAGAAGGAAAAGACTATAGTTATCATTTCTCATCAGGAAAGAATTCTTAATATAGCAGATGAAATTATTGTGGTAGCAGCAGGTGCCATAAAGGACAAGGGACCAAAGGATGTTATCCTTCCACAGGTTCTTCATGGCAATACTTTAGAAGGCTGCAAGCATTATAATGATTAGGAGGGTGGTAAGATGGATCAGATACAGAAGACTCTTTTAGAAGAAATTGCTGACCTCCATGAGGTTCCAGCAGGAGCATATAATATCCGCGCAAACGGTGAGATGGCAGGCAGAAATACTACTGCAAATATCGATATCGTAACTAAGGAAGATAAGCAGGGTATCGACATTATTATTAAATCTGGTACAAAGAATGAAAGTGTACATATTCCGGTAGTTCTTAGCCAGAGTGGTATCGAAGAGATGGTTTATAATGACTTTCATATAGGTGATGACTGTGACGTAACTATAGTTGCCGGTTGTGGTATACATAACGGTGGTGATAAGAAGTCACAGCATGATGGAATTCACAGCTTTTTCATAGGCAAGAATTCTAAGGTAAAGTACGTGGAAAAGCATTATGGACAGGGTGATGGCAGTGGTGAGAGAATTATGAATCCACAGACTATTATCGAAATCGGTGAAGATAGCTATATGGAGATGGAAACTGTTCAGATAAAGGGTGTAGATTCTACTGACAGAATAACAAAGGCACGACTTGCAGACAGAGCTTCAGTCAAGGTTATCGAGAAGCTTGTAACTCATGGTAAGCAGTATGCCAGAACTTACTTTGAGGTAGAGATGGATGGTGAAGATTCCAGTGCCAATGTTATCTCTAGAGCAGTGGCAAGAGATGAATCATACCAGATTTTCTTAGCTAAGATGAATGGAAACAATAAATGTGCAGGTCACTCAGAATGTGATGCCATTATTATGGATAATGCTAAAATTAGTGCGATTCCAGAGATTACGGCTAATAACTTGGATGCACAGCTTATCCATGAGGCTGCTATCGGAAAGATTGCAGGAGAGCAGATTGTGAAGCTTATGACACTAGGCCTTACAGAGGCAGAAGCAGAAGAGCAGATAGTAAATGGATTCCTTAAATAACTTGAAAAAATAGTATGGTGTCAAAAATCCAGGATAAATTTTAAAAGTCATATTATAAAAATTATGCTATGTTTTTCCCATAGCATAATTTTCTATAATATGACCTTTTTATGTGAGGAATTTTGACACCTTACATTTAGGGAATGCTTAGTGTGGTTTCTTCAGAACTAGTTTCCGTAGAAGAATTATCCTCAGATGATGATTCAGTTGTAGTTTCATCTTCCTTATCTTTTAATATTACAGTAATTTCCTGCATACCTCTTAGATTCTTTGAATCTATAATGTAATAGGTAATCGTGAAGCTTCCTGTTTTTAGAGTGGATTTTTCTGATGTTGATTCAGATGCTGTATGGTCTGATGAACTTGTTTCATCAAGCGTGCTTGTTTCCTCGGAAATACTTGTTTCTTCAGAAACAGTACATTCCTCTGTGCTAGTATCTTCGCCAGTGGTACATTCTTGCGTTGAGTTGTTTTCATCTGAACCAGAAGTACTTTCATCTTCATTTGAATTAAGAAGCTTATCTAAGCCTTCTATAGTTACAGAGGAAATATCTAATAGGTTACCTTCATTATCTTTTACAGAAATAATGTTTTTTGTTATTTCATCTATTATTTCTGAATATGTTATATTGCTTATGTTAAATGTTAAAGTTTCACTGTTTAAGGTAAACTTTGGTGTCGCTCTAACTACAAGTGGAATTTCAACTGTTTTTGTCACTCCTGTGAAATCTTTTAAGGAGTAAACGATAGTGTATTTTCCTGCGGTATTAAAGGCGACATCATCTTTTACTTCTTTGCCTTTAGCATTTTTTATAGAAGCCTTTACAGAAGATGATGTGTCTATACCAGCAGTGTTAAAGGCTTTGACTCCTGTCAAATAATCTACAGTGCCACCGACATTGATTGTATATGACTTTGCTGGAGGGTTTAATACAATAGCTGACGTAGGAACACCGCTTCCTGTATATGAGAAGAAGGAAACATTCATATCTACAACACCTTGAATTCCAGGCACTACACCAGTAGATGAGTACTGCCACATTTGGAATGGGTAGCTTGTAGAAGGAAGCTTGTCACCAGCTTTATATTCTACACCGTTGTTAGCATAAGCTTTAAAGTAGTAAGCCATCCATACTTTATAATCGTTTAAAAGCTCTGTATTAAAATAAGTCTTTATGGCGCTGTGATAGCTATATAGCATAGCTTCGTATCCGTAGCCCTCCATTGTAGAAAGGAATTTTCTAGCCACAGCGCTGGCTTGTGTCTTTGATAGCTTTGCAGCACCAGCACGACTTCCTGATACTGGTTCCCAGTCAAAGCATACAGGATATGTAAGCTTATAGTCTTTTATAATAGAAAGGAGGAAGGATGCTTCTTCCAATGCCTCTTGTTCTGTTATAGCTTGAGAATAGAAGTAAACACCAACCTGTAATCCGGCTGATAAAGCACCTTCTATATGCTCTTCAAAATAAGGGTCTGCATACATTTTAGCAGATGTCTGACCTCTGTAGCCGGCACGTATGATAACATATTGAACACCTGATGCTTTTACCTTTACCCAATCGATAGCCTTCTTGTCCAGAGAGTTCCACTTTGATACATCTATGCCTTTTACTACACAGGCGTATTCGCTGACAGGAGGTTCTGTAGGCTTTTCAGTAGTGACCTTATCAGTTGTAGGCTCTTTTTTTGCTGTTGTAGGTGGCTCAGTTTCCTCTTCGTAAAACTCTTGTTTTTTAGGAGGTTCTGTTTCTGCTGTAGCTTCCTCTTCTTTATTACCTATATCCAGATCTTCAACAGCAATAGTTGGAGGTGGAGTAGGTTTTTTAGTTGTAGTTTCTTCTACAGTAGTCTCCTCTACAGTTGTTTCTTCGGTGGTTGGTTCTACAGTTGTAGCTTCTTCAGTAGTAGAAGGCGCTTCTGTAGTTTGAG
Organism: Lachnospiraceae bacterium; assembly: GCA_017412055.1. GTDB lineage: Bacteria > Bacillota > Clostridia > Lachnospirales > Lachnospiraceae > SVEL01. The sequence goes on from JAFQOW010000010.1 coordinate 70,499, forward strand.
AAGTAGTAGTCTCTTCTTCAGTTGTAGTTTCTGTTGCATTTATATTTATGGTAGCCTTTCTATCATTATCTGAATCCCCAGTAATGGCAGATACAAGCAAAACAGTACTTAGTGTAATGACTGCTAGACCAGTGACAACGGTAGCTCCAATAGCTACATACGCCCCTACAGTGCCTGATGTATAGAAAGCTACGATTTTGTCTTTTGTGTTTTTAATAAAGCTTTTAATATTCATGGTTATACCTCTGCAAAAATAATGTGATAATATTATAAGGGTTATGACTACTAATTTCAACAAATATAGTTTTTTTTTACATAAATTATGCAGTTGTTTTACAATATTTTCCAGATGATGTGTATGCATAAGATGATGTGCAATTTTTTGTCAAAGTATATTTGTAAATGCTTGAAATATATAAAAAAATATGATAGAATTCTAGTAATTGTGAAAGGGCTACCTTTTTATTGGTATTTCTTAAGTTAAATTATTACAATAAATATAAAGAAAGAGGAATCAATTATGAGAACATGTGGTGTTTTATTACCTGTATCAAGCCTACCTTCAGAGTTTGGTATAGGATGTTTTGATGAGGAAGCATATGCATTTGTAGATGCGTTAAAGGAGTCAGGACAGAAGTATTGGCAGGTTCTTCCATTTGGTCATACTAGCTATGGAGATTCGCCTTATCAGTCTTTCTCTACATTTGCGGGAAATCCTTATTTTGTATCTCTTAAAGAGTTCGTAAAAGAAGGATATATAACAGAGGAAGATTGCAGAGAGGCTAATATGGAAGGCCATCCGGAGTATGTTGATTATGAGCGTGTTTATAACGGAAGATACGAAGTATTAAAGAAGGCATTTGAGAATAGTAATATTGCTAAGAATGCAGATTATAAAAAGTTTGTTAAAGAGAATGAAGACTGGCTTATTGATTATGCGTTATTTATGGCAGTAAAGGCAGCTAATGATGGCAAGAGCTTTATCGAGTGGGATGAAGACATTAAGCTTAGAAAGCCAGCTGCAGTAGAAAAGTGCATGAAAGAGTACAAGGATACAATCGATTTATATTGCTTTATTCAGTACGAGTTCTTTAAGCAGTGGGAAGCTCTTAGAAAATATGCCAATGATAATGGCATTGAGATAGTTGGAGATATTCCAATCTATGTTGCATATGATAGTGCTGATGTATGGACAAATCCAGATTTATTTGTACTTGACAAGGATCTTAAGCCTATCAAGGTTGCAGGATGTCCACCAGATGCATTTAGTGAAGATGGACAGCTTTGGGGTAACCCATTGTACAAGTGGGATTATCATAAGAAGACAGGTTATAAGTGGTGGAAGGATAGAATGGCTGCTTGTAACAAGTTATATGATATGGTTCGTATCGACCACTTTAGAGGTTTTGATGAGTACTATGCTATTCCATTTGGTGAACCAACAGCTAAGAATGGTAAGTGGGAGCAGGGTCCTGGATTTGACTTATTCAAAGCGCTTAATGAGGAATTTGGTGAGATGAATATTATCGCAGAGGATTTGGGATACATAACACCTACAGTAAGACAGCTTCTTGAAGATACTAAGTTCCCAGGTATGAAGGTATTACAGTTTGCATTCTTTGAGAATTCAGAGAGTGAATATCTTCCATATAACTATGTGAATAATGGTGTTGTATATACAGGAACACATGATAATGATACAGTTGTAGGCTGGTATGAGTCTCTTGATAAGGGAGCAAAGCAGTTCACAAAGGATTATCTCCAGATTAAGAATGATGATGAAGTTTGTGATGCTATGGTTGCAGCGGCTATGGCAAGTGTGGCTGATTACTGTATAATCCCAATTCAGGATTATCTCGGACTTGGTTCAGAGGCTAGAATTAATATCCCTTCAACAGTTGGTGCTAACTGGAAGTGGAGAATGAGTAAGGGTGCTCTTACATCAGAAGTTATTGAGAAGATGAATACTATGGCTAAGATGTACGGAAGATACAATCCAGATAATAAGCCAGCTGAAGAAAAATAATAATTGATTTCTTATAAAAACGACTTAGTTATTCTAAGTCGTTTTTCTTTACGCAGAACTTAAACTGTGATATTATGAAAGATGGGTAAAATAGGTAGTGTATAAGTATTATTCTATTTTATATATAAGATAAAAGGTAGGAATAACGTATGAACAATATGGAAATAGTTGAAAATGAAATAACAAATGATAAAAATACGGTGACTGATACAATTGTTAATGCTGGAATTGTCTTAGAAGGCGGTGGTATGAGAGGGTTGTATACAGCAGGCGTTTTAGATTACTTTATAGAAAAAGGGTTATATTTTAAAAATTGCTATGGTGTATCGGCAGGTGCCACACAGGGATGCAGCTATATATCAAAGCAAAAAAGGAGAGCTTATAATATATTTACAAAATATATGCAGGATAAAAGATATGCTTCTTTTGGCAATCTTATAAAAGAAGGCAATTATTTTGGAAAAGATTTTTCTTTGAAGAAGATTCCAGACGAATTAGAGCCATATGATTATGATACCTTTAAAAATTCAGGAATTAATTTTTATGCTGTAGCTACAAACTGTAGAACTGGTGAAGCTGAATATTTAAAAATTGATGATATGCGAAAGGAAGAAGATATGGACAAGGTGTGGGCCAGCTGTTCATTACCATTATTGTCAAAGAATGTGCGTATCGATGATGAGGAATATCTAGATGGTGGAGTGGCTGATTCTATACCTGTTGTAAAGGCTATAAAAGATGGCAATAATAAGGTTGTACTGGTGCTTACAAGAGATATAAATTATAGAAAGAAGCCCAATAAGCTTATTTCTATTATTAAATTAAAATATAGAAAATATCCAAAATTTGTAAGTGTTATGGAAAGAAGGCATAGTATATATAATAAGACATTAAAACGTATCGCAAAGCTTGAAAGAGAAGGTAAACTATTTGTTATCAGACCAAAGTCAGAGGTAAAAATAGGTAGGCTTGAGAAAGATGTCCATAAGATGACAGATTTATATAACGCAGGATATAATGAAGCAAAGGATTGCTTTGAGTCGTTGATTAAATATTTAAAGAGTGAATAATGTAGATATAATGTAGGCAAATCGTAGAAGGAGGCTGTTCCATGAAGCTTAAGAATTTTTTGGAAAATGTAGAATATGAAGTGATAAAAGGCCATGATGATACGGAGATTAAAGCATTGGTGTACGATTCTAGAAAAGTTCAGCCAGGTGATGTATTTGTATGCATTAAAGGGGCTAAATGGGATGCTCATGACTTAATTCTTCAGGTTATAGAGGCTGGAGCTGTGTCCGTTGTAGTTGAGAGGGATATAGATAGCAGCATACTAGATAGTATAAGTGATAATGTAGCAGTGATTAAGGTAAAATCTACAAGAAATGCATTGGCTTGTATGTCTGCAACTTTTTTTGGACACCCTTCAACTAAGCTTGTAACTATAGGAGTTACAGGTACAAAGGGAAAGACTACTACAGCGTATATGATTAGAGCTGTATTACAAAAGGCTGGAATAAATACTGGACTTATAGGAACTGTGGAGACTATTATTGGAGATGAAGTGATTCCATCTGCAAATACTACACCAGAGTCATATATTGTTCAGGAATATTTTGACAAAATGGCAAAGGCTGGCTGTAAGGCAGTGGTTATGGAGGTTTCATCACAGGGGCTAATGATGGACAGAGTAGCTGGTTTTACATTTGATTATGGTATATTCACTAATTTGTCAAAGGATCATATAGGTGAGAATGAGCATAAGGATTTTGATGACTATATGAGCAGTAAGGCCAAGTTATTTACAATGTGCAAGCACGGAATATTTAACATAGATGATAAGCATTATATGGATATGGTTAAAAATGCTACATGTTCCATAGAGACATTTGGCTTATCTAAAGATGCTGATTTGAGAGCGACTAATATTTCTCTTCTTAAAAAAGCAGGAGTGATAGGTATTTCTTATGATTTAGAGGGTAGCATAAATATGCCGGTAGAGATAGATATACCAGGCAAATTTAATGTGTATAATACACTTACAGCTATAGCTGTGTGCAAGCATTTTACAAAGGATTTAGACCTTATGAAGAAGGTACTTATGGACATTCGTGTAAGAGGAAGAGTGGAGATTGTAGATGTATCGCCAAAGTTTACATTGATGATTGATTATGCGCATAATGCCATGAGCTTAGAGAGCTTGCTTCTTAGCCTTAAGGAATATAATCCAAAGAGAATAGTTACATTGTTTGGTTGTGGTGGAAATCGTTCAAAGGATAGAAGATATGAGATGGGTGAGGTTTCATCAAAATTATCAGATCTTACAATAGTTACATCAGATAATCCGCGTTTTGAAAAACCACAGGATATTATCGATGATATTATTATTGGTGTGAGGCGTGGGAATGGAAAATACATTACTATAATAGATAGAAGAGAAGCTATAAAGTACGCAATAGAAAATGGCGAGGAAGGCGATGTAATCGTTCTTGCAGGAAAGGGCCATGAGGATTACCAAGAGATAGAAGGAAAAAAATACCCTATGGATGAAAGAGTTATTATAGAAGAAATAAAAAAGGAATTGAATCTTTAGGTTAGAGGTGACGTATATGTGCGGTATTAGTGGATTTACAGGTAAGGTAAAGGAAGATAAAGAAAAAATATTAGTAAAAATGATGGATGAGATAGCTCATCGTGGTCCAGACCAAGCTGGAACATTTGTGGATGAGGAGGCAGCCTTTGGTTTTAGACGCCTTAGTATCATAGATTTAGACCATGGAATGCAGCCTATGTACAATGAAAATAAGGATATAGTCATAGTGTTTAACGGTGAGATATATAATCACAAGGAGCTTCGAGAAGAGCTTAAGGCTAAAGGACATGTGTTTTCTAATAATGCGGACACAGAGGTTTTAGTACATGGCTATGAAGAGTATGGTACAAAGCTTCTTTATAGGCTTCGTGGTATGTTTGCATTTATGATTTATGATATGAAAAACAAGCTTTTCTTTGGTGCAAGAGATTTTTTTGGTATAAAGCCTTTTTACTATACAAAAACAGATGAGGGAAACCTTGTATTCTGTTCAGAAATAAAAGGTATACTTAAGTTTCCTGGAATAAAAAGGGAAGTGAATGAGGAGGCCTTAGAGCAGTACATGAGCTTCCAGTATTCAGTACTACCAGAGACTTTTTTCAAGGGGATATATAAGCTTCCAGCAGGCCATTTTATGATATATAAGGATGGAGAGCTTAACGTAGAGCGATATTTTGACCCTATGATGGAGCCTTTAAAAAAGTCAAAGATTTCATTGGAGGATACAGTATTTGATATTGAGAGACTTGTAAAATCTTCTGTGGATGCTCATATGATAGCTGATGTGGAGGTCGGCTCACTTCTTTCCAGTGGTGTAGATTCCAGCTATGTGGTATCGGAATTTCCTGGTAAGAAGACATTTACAGTGGGCTTTTTAGATAAGAATAGCAAATATAATGAGATTCCTTATGCTGAGAGCTTGGTCAAGGAGCTTGGTAAGGAAAATTATAATAAGAATATAAATAGTGATGAATATTTTGAATCGATTCCAAAGGTTATGTATTATATGGACGAACCGTTGGCAGACCCTTCATGTATTGCTTTATATTTTGTAGACAAGTTGGCATCAGAGCATCTTAAGGTAGTGCTTTCAGGAGAAGGAGCTGACGAGTTTTTCGGTGGCTATAATATTTATCATGAGCCTATATCATTAAAGCCGTTTAAGTTTATACCTAAGATTATTAGAAAGCCAATGGGCGCCATAGCAAGCAAGCTTCCTAACTTTAAGGGCAGAAACTTTATTATCAGAGGTTCAAAAACTGTGGAGGAAAGATTTATTGGCAATGCTAATATGTTCTCTGTTAAGGAGCGAGACAAGCTTTTAAAAACAAAGAAAACAAATATTCCACCTAGTCAGATTGTAGAATCATGTTATGCTTCAGTTAAGGGTCTAAATGATATTGCAAAGATGCAGTATATAGATATTAATTTCTGGCTTCAGGGTGATATTTTACTTAAAGCAGACAAGATGAGTATGGCTCACTCCCTTGAATCGAGAGTGCCATTGGTGGACATAGAGGTATTTGATTACACAAAGAAAATGCCTATTGACTATCGATGTAATAAAAAAGCTACAAAGTATGCTTTTAGAATTGCAGCTAAGCGTCATCTGCCAGAAGCTACGGCAAATAAAAAGAAGCTTGGCTTTCCAGTACCTATAAGAGTGTGGCTTAAGGAGGATAAGTACTATAACTTAGTAAAAGAAGCATTCCACAGTGATGCCGCAGGTAAATTCTTTGATAAGGCTGGTATTATGAAGCTTCTATGTGACCATAAGGCAGGCAAGGCAGATAATAGTAGAAAAATATGGACCATTTATGTATTCCTTGTATGGTACAAGGTATATTTTGAAGAGCAGCAAGCATAATTTTATATTAGGTAGATTTGGCAAAAATACAGTATAAAGTAGCGCAATATGACTAATGTAATTTTTGATAGGATTTTTGCTATATTTTATTTAATTAAAAATTATGCGAGGTGCGTGTGTGGGAAGTCAGAAGCTTGAGAATCAATTAAATTTGGCACTTGATACGCCAGAGGATATAAGGGCTCAGACAGGAAATTTAAATGTTGGTTATTTGCCTGAGAGTAATACGTGGGAGCTTATTGTTAGATATGAGGGAAGCCTTGATAGGGTGCGTGCTCTTGGGGCTTTGGTTACGCCACTTATAAACAATTATGGCATAGTGGTTGCGCCGCAAAATATTATAGATACCATAGCTAGGCTTGAGGAAATTATATATGTTGAGAAGCCTAAAAGATTAAATTTTGCTATAGAGAACGGAAAGAGAGTTTCCTGCATTAATAGAGTGCAGGAGGCTCCTTTTAATTTAACAGGGAAGGGGTGTATTGTATGCATTATAGATTCTGGGATTGATTATGCTCATAGTGCTTTCTTGACAGAGGATGGAGAGAGCAGAATTCTTGAATTGTGGGACCAAAGTCTGTCAGATGTAGATTATCCGCCTCCTACAGGCTATAACATAGGGGCTTTGTTTACTAGAGAAGATATAAATAGAGCTCTTAAGGCACCTTTATCTGAGAGATTTAATATAGTTAACAGTAAAGACATATCAGGACATGGAACGTCTGTTGCTGGAATAGCAGCTAATATTGCATGGGGAGCTGACCTTATAATCGTAAAGCTTGATAATCCAAGCCAAATAGGATTTCCAAGTACTACACAGCTTATGCAGGCTATTGATTTTTGCGTAAATAGAGGAGTTAGGTACGGCAGACCTATAGCTATAAATATTAGTTTTGGTAATAATTATGGTTCTCACGATGGAACCTCTCTTTTGTCTACTTTTATAGATAGTGCATCCAATATAGGGCGAAATATTATAGTCATAGGTACTGGAAATGAGGGTGCTATGGGTGCACATGCATCAGGCAGAATATCAGAAAATTCCAGTAGGCAGATTCAGTTTAATATTGGAAGATTTGAAAAAAATGTCAACATTCAGATTTGGAAAACATATGGAGATAGTTTAGATTTTGAGCTTATATCATTTAATGATGAAAGACTTTTTATTGATGGGTATTATCGTGGAAGTATAGACAGAATATTGGGGCAAAATAGAGTGCTTGTATATGTGGGAGAGCCATCACCATATAGTATGTATCAGGAAATTTATATAGAAATTATTCCCCTAAATGAATACATAGATGAAGGACAATGGAATATAAATGTTATAGCTAAAAGAGTTATTGATGGACGTTTTGATTTATGGCTGGGGGGTAATAATATTTCTATAAATACTCGTTTTTTAAGTCCTGTAGCCGATACTACACTTACCATTCCGTCTGCGTCAAATCGGGCAATCTCTGTGGGTGCATACGATTCGTTGGATTTTTCTTATGCTGATTTTTCAGGAAGGGGATTTACTAGAAATACAAATCAAGTAAAGCCAGATATAGTGGCGCCTGGAGTAAATATATTAACATCAATCCCTGGTGGAGGTATGGCGGAAAAAACAGGTACATCATTTGCAACTCCATTTGTGACAGGCGCAGGGGCGCTTTTAATGGAATGGGGGATTATTAATGGTAATGACTTATATATGTATGGAGAAAAGGTGAAGGCATATCTTATAAAGGGTGCTAGAAGATTTAGAGGTGTGGATGTGTGGCCAGACCCTAGATTTGGTTGGGGAGCCCTATGTGTTGAGGATAGTATAAGTATAAATTAGTTTATTAATGTATATTGAGGAAATATTTGACTAAAATATGATTGATAGTGTCAAGTGACCTATGAAAAAATGAGCTAAAGAAAAAAGGCTCGATTGAACCTTGAAAATCTGTAAATATTTTAGATTGTGGCTACGGACGCCACCCTTGACAGCACAACAAGAACTGCTGTAGGTCGATTACCGACGGCGAAGAACTCAAGAACAGTTAGAGTTATTTCCGTCGCTCACAGCAGTGTAGCAGTTCTTTTATGAGCCATCAAGGGCATGCCGCTTAAGCGGTGGCTGTTTATATTACCTCAGGCTCAGAATCTAAGAACAGTTAGAGTCTTCGGCTTGACTAAGTTGTTTGATAGTCTGTTGGCCTAGATAGATTAGAAGTTGCCATTTGCCAGGCATGTTAGAGGCATTGTTCAACATTTCTACATTGTTTAGAACCTTGTATTTATTATGCCTGTGTGGTCTTAAAAAGTTGTAGTATGCAACCCAAAGGGCAAGGTCATAGTTGGCACCGTCGATGTTATGGAATCCATTAGTTGGTCTGTAAGAAGCTTTGTATGTACGATTTAATCGTTCAATCATCTGCTTGTAAGGACGAAATTCTTTGGATACTTCATCGTCGTTGGTAAGTCCAATAACCTGTGTGATATCAAACTTTATTTTACCTTTGGATTGGATAAAGAACTGTTGGGCTGCAAGAGGATATGCGCTGTATCCGTCAGCAATAAACTTAAACTTTTCAGGTAGTTCTTTGAGATGTTTAAATGCCATACGCATTGCCATTATGCAGGGACCGACACCACGATTGTCGGAGAGTTGGTAACCGATGATGGAGCGACTGACAGCGTCCATAATGAACCAGATATACCCTTTAATGCCACGGATTTTAATATAAGTTTCGTCAGCAGTAAAGACATTGCCAATATCATAGTTGTAGTTATCAACAAAGGGTTTTATGCAAACAGCTGCAGTTTTAAGGTAGTTGGCTACTTGTTGATGAGATATTTTTATTCCGTGTATATCATTAAGTGCTTGAGCAGTCTTGCGAAGTGACAGTCCGAGGTTAATCTTGTAAGAAAGACATAAACCTAAGATGTTTTGGTCGAACTTACTGAATTTAAGCGATGATGCGTTTTTAGGCAAACTGTTTAAATTCATCTTAAAGAAATCTATCTGGAATTCCCGATAGATGTAGTGAAGCTTGTATTTATGTTTGTTTTCGGCAAGGTCGTTCTTATCAACCTTTTTAAGGTTATGTATGTAGTAAGGGCAGTTATTATTCTTGCATTTATGAATGACGAAATGTTTTCTGTCCTTTATAGGTTCAAGTATGTGAGAACAATGAGGGCAACGAAGTTTGTTGGATTTGGAAAATCTATTATCTTCTGAAGGAGAATGAAGATTGAGACAAACCTTACAACGTATTTGATGTTTCTTTTTGCCATCGTTCCAAGAAAGATATGGTTTTGGAGCATTGCAGGTAGGGCATGTGCAATCATCAGGGATATCACATTCAATTCTACGAAACATTGGCTTTATAGTTTTGCTATAGCGTTTTTCGTAGTAAGGAATGAGGTCGTTCCATTTCCAATCTTGTTCATATAAAATGATACGAGGAAGTTCATCAATCTTGAATTTTTGATACTTTGGGGAATGAGAATCATCAAAAGCCCACTGCTTGAGTGGGATGTATTTACAGATAAAGTTTAAAAGTTGACCAATTATTTTATATTGGTATTGAATTAATTGAATCAAATACATTATAATGTCCATAGGTGACTACCTTTCTATACGGATAATTGTTTTGTCGCAGATTCAATTATACTGGTTATTTAGGGGGTAGTCACTTTTTATTTTAAAAAGTTGTGGAAACCCTTGAAAAATAAAGATTAATAAATAAAAAAATGGAGTGTCATTTGACACTACCATATGATTATAAGGGAGGTGCAATATGAAAAAATTAGAGATTGAAAAGATTATAGGAAGAGAAATTATGGATTCCAGAGGCAATCCAACCGTGGAAGCAGAAGTACATTTGACAGATGGAACTGTGGGTTTTGGAGCGGTGCCAAGTGGAGCTTCAACAGGAGAATTTGAGGCGTTGGAGCTTAGAGATGCAAATGATGTAAGATATGGTGGCAAGGGTGTATTGTTAGCTGTAAACAATATTAATACACATATTAATGATTGTTTAAAGGGAATGGACCCTAGCAATATATATGAGATTGATAAGGCTATGATTAAGCTAGATGGGACAAAGGATAAGTCAAAATTAGGTGCAAATGCTATATTAGCAGTATCCATTGCAGCAGCTAGGGCGGCAGCTATTGCTAAAGATATGCCATTATATAGGTTTTTAGGAGAAGCTTTAGGAGAAGAAAACGAAAGTTATCTTCCTGTGCCTATGATGAATATATTAAACGGGGGAGCACATGCAAAAAATACAGTAGATTTTCAGGAATTTATGATTATGCCTGTAGGTGCACCTTGTTTTAAAGAAGCATTGCGAATGGGTGCTGAGGTGTATCATTGTCTAAAGAAGATATTGGAAAAGGATGGAAAAAATACTGCGGTAGGTGATGAAGGTGGGTTTGCACCGGATTTAAAGGATGCTTTCCAGGTATTTAATTATCTTACAAAGGCAGTAGAGGAGGCTGGATATAAGTGTGGAGAGGATATTGTCTTTGCCATGGATGCAGCGGCGTCGGAGCTTCATGAGGATAATTCTGGTATGTACTACTTCAAAGGGGAAACAGAGATATTAAGAAGGGGAAATGAGGTGTCTAAGCCAGATACAGAGTCTATGGCTGTTCTTAGAACTACAGATGAAATGATTGATTTATATGAAGAGCTATGTAATAAATATCCAATTTACTCTATTGAGGACGGTTTGGATGAAGAGGATTATGAGGGTTGGAAAAAGCTTACAGATAGACTTGGGAAAAAGGTACAGCTTGTGGGGGATGACTTGTTTGTGACTAATACTTCAAGATTAAAAGAGGGTATAGAAAATGGGTATGCAAATTCTATTTTGATTAAGCTTAATCAGATAGGTACAGTTTCTGAAACTATAGAAGCTATAAAGATGGCTCATAATGCAGGATATACAGCTATTGCTTCTCATCGTTCAGGTGAGACGGAGGATACGACCATCGCAGATTTGGCTGTAGCATTAAATACCTGTCAGATTAAAACCGGTGCACCTTGCAGAAGTGACAGGGTCGCAAAGTATAATCAGCTTCTTAGAATTGAACAGCAGCTTTTAGAGGAAAATAGAGGAAAATATCCTGGTTTTGATGCATTTTCTTTTAGTTAATAACTGTACAAAAAAGTATTGTTGTGATAAAATTTACAAGTGGAGTATTGCATTTTGGAGGTACACTTCGATGAATATAAATGAAGAACTAAATAAAGAATTAAAGGTAAAGCTTTTTAGAGCATTGGCAGTAACAGTTGCAACTGCCAATGCTGTAGGCTTTTTTATTAATATATTATTACACGGCTTTTCTAGTATTACATATATTTGTGGTATCTGTAGTGTGACAATGATTGTTTTTGGCGTTGTCGGTATTGCAACTAAAAGACTGGATGTGGCAGCTGTAGGTATAGTGGCAGTGGCCGCGGTTTTTGAGTTCCCTATAATTTTATATTCATATGGAGCAAGTGCTAGTGCATATCCTGTATTAGCTGTTGCTTGTATCGCATTATTTTTGCCAAAGTCATCACAGTGGGTAATATTTGGAACAGTATTTATGATTAATTTAATGTGTATAGCTGTATCTTATCTATATCCAAGAGATATTGAGGAGATGACTAGGGAATCAGAGATGGGTACAATGCTTTGGGCATTTTGTATTGTGTCTATATCATTGTTTATCTTAGTAAGAATTCTGATTGTGCAGTATGAAAAACAGCGAGAACAAATTGTCAAGATGACGGAGGAACTGGAATTCGTGGCACATAGAGATTCATTAACGGGTCTTTACAATAGAAGATATATGATGGATAACTTGGAAAAATGGATGACTATACCAGAAAAGGAATTTGCCATAGCGCACATAGATATAGATGATTTTAAGGTGATTAATGATACATATGGCTATACATTTGGTGATAAGGTGATAGTTGCATTGGCGAATATTTTATCTAACAATCTTTCTAATAATGATATTGCTTGTAGATATAGTGGACAGGAATTTATCATTTTATTTGACGGGGTAAATAAAGAAGGCGTAATGGAGATTTTTGCAAAGGTAAAAGGCGAATTTGAAGCATTTTCAGAGGAGGAGAAGCAGACTAAATTTACTTTTAGTGCAGGAATTCTTGTAGATGATAAAACACTTGATTTTGATGAATTGTTAGCAACTGTAGACGAAAGACTTATTCAGGCTAAGAGAAATGGTAAGAATCAAATTGTATAAAGTTGTTGACAAGTAAGTCACTATATGATATTTTGAAAAACAGTTTAAGAAAATGTAATTTAGAGTTTTTCTTATACCAATTATTAAAGGACCACTCGAAAGAGTTAAGGCCATACGGACAGCCGGGTCCACTGCCGATTATTTTATAAGTTGGTTTCTTATCATATAAGTAAACCGAAAAGCGAATAAACGCTGACTTGTGAAACAGTCAATAAGAGTAGTAAAAGTAATGATTGCTATATAGACTCTGAATTGTGTTATGCATTGTGTGAAATTATATAGTGTTGAGGATAAATTTTTTGTACTCGTAATACACTGACAAGATAAAGTGATAGCATAGTTGCGTGATATTTGACTAGTAAGGTAGCGTTTACGCTACCTTTTTGTATGATATGGGGTTCATAAAGAAGAATAAATAAAGATAAATCTTTATTTATTCTTCTTTGGAACCCTAACAAACATGAGAAAGAAGTCCGAAAGGACGGATTTCGAATGTTTGTAGAATTACGAGAGTTCGAAGAACGAAGTAATTCGTATATCATACAAAAAAAGTACATTAAGAAAGAAGTCCGAAAGGACGGATTTCGAATGTTTGTAGAATTACGAGAGTTCGAAGAACGGAGTAATTCGTATATCATACAAAATGTATAATTTCACAGAGCTTCAGGAGGATATAATGATGGAAATTAATCAAAATAGAGCGCCTATACATGAGGCGTTGGAGCAGTTTAAATATAGGAGAGTGGTACCATTTGATGTACCGGGGCATAAGCATGGAAGAGGAAATCCGGAGCTTACAAGCTTTTTAGGTGAGAAGTGTGTAGGTGTGGATGTGAATAGTATGAAGCCCTTAGATAATCTTTGTCATCCTGTATCGGTTATAAAGGAAGCGGAAATGCTAGCTGCAGAGGCATTTGGTGCGGCGTATGCATTTCTTATGGTAGGTGGAACTACAAGTGCTGTGCAGAGTATGGTGCTTACAGCTTGTAAGAGAGGGGATAAAATAATATTGCCAAGAAATGTACATAGAAGTGTGATTAATGCATTAGTGTTAAATGGTGCAATTCCAGTTTATGTTAATCCTGAGGTGGATAAGAAGCTTGGTATTGCTCTTGGAATGAAGAGGGAACAGGTGGCAAATGCTATTAAGGAAAATCCTGATGCGGTGGCAGTGCTTGTAAATAATCCTACATATTATGGAATATGCTCTGACCTTAAGGCGATTGTAAATATGGCTCATGAGGCAGGTATGCTTTGTCTTGCTGATGAAGCTCATGGAACCCATTTTTACTTTGGAGAAAATCTTCCTGTTTCTGCTATGGCGGCAGGGGCTGATATGGCAGCGGTTTCTATGCATAAAAGCGGTGGAAGTCTCACACAGTCAAGCTTTCTTCTTGCTGGTGAAAATGTAAATGCAGGTTACGTAAGACAGATTATCAATCTTACTCAGACTACATCAGGAAGCTATCTTCTTATGTCTAGTCTGGATATTTCAAGAAGAAATCTGGCACTTCGAGGCAAAGAGATATTTAAGACAGTTACTGAATTAGCTACATATGCTAGAGATGAGATAAATGCAATAGGTGATTATTATGCCTTCGGCAGAGAGCTTATAGATGGTGATGCGGTTTATGATTTTGACCCTACAAAGCTTAGTGTACATACACTTGATATAGGACTTGCAGGAATCGAGGTTTACGACATATTACGTGATGAATATGATATTCAGATAGAGTTTGGAGATTTAGGAAACATACTTGCATATTTGTCAATCGGTGACCGAATGCAGGAGGTGGAGCGCCTTGTTAGTGCCCTTGCAGAGATTAAGCGTAGATTTAAGGGTGATCCATCTGGGTTGCTTACTCAGGAATATATTGACCCTATTGTGGTTGCCAGTCCACAGGAGGCCTTTTATGCGCCGAAAAAGAGTCTTCCTATAATGGAGACAGAGGGGCATATTTGTAGTGAGTTTGTTATGTGTTATCCACCAGGCATTCCTATTCTGGCACCAGGTGAGCGTATTACAAAGGACATACTAAAATATATTTCATATGCTCATGAGAAGGGGTGTCAGATGACAGGCCCGGAGGACGCAAGGATTGAGAATCTCAATGTTTTGGATTTATAGGCAAAAATTACGATTAAAGATTTATGGGTTATAGATATGGAGGAAATAATATGGAGCTTTGGTTTAGTGAGCATCACACACCTGATGTAAAGCTTAGCTTGAGAGTGAATAAACAGCTTTATTCTAATACAAGTGATTATCAGAGAATTGATGTATTTGATACAGATGAGTTTGGCAGAGTATTGTCATTGGATGGCAATATTATGCTTACGGAAAGAGATGAATTTATATATGATGAGATGATAGTACATGTACCTATGGCAGTTCATCCAAATATAAAAAAGGTTTTGGTAATAGGTGCTGGAGATGGAGGTGTGGTTCATGAGCTTACCAGATATGATTCTATAAAGAGAATCGATTTGGTAGAGATGGACGAGGAGGTTATAAAGGTTTGTCGTCAGTATCTTCCGGAAAATGCCAGTAGACTTGATGATAGAAGAGTAAATATTTACTTTGAAAATGGACTTAAGTTTATAAGAAAATGCGAGGAGGAGTATGACCTTATTATCGTGGATTCCAATGATCCGTTTGGACCAGCAGAGGGACTTTTTACAAAGGAGTTTTACGGAAATTGCTATAAGGCATTAAAAAGTGATGGAATACTTGTAAATCAGCAGGGAAGTCCCTTTTATAAGGAGGATGCTAATGCTATGAAGAGAAGCCATGGTCGTATAGCCAGCACATTCCCAATTTCTAGAGTTTATCAGGCTCATATTCCCACATATGCTGCGGGATATTGGCTATTTGGCTTTGCAAGCAAAAAATATCATCCTATTGATGATTTGGATGGGGCTAGATGGAATAGCTTGAATCTTAGAACTAAGTATTATACTACAAGATTACATAAGGGTGCGTTTTATTTACCAGCGTTTCTTGAGGAAATGCTTAAGGAAGTAGAGTGATAAGTGGATATTTGGTTGTGAGGTAAATAAAATGAAGGATGGATTAAAAGAAATGAATATTGATTTAAAGAGAAATGTAGAAAACTTTATAGGCTGTGAAGCTTCTTTTGAGGAAGCTTCAATGGTGGTGTTTGGTGCACCATTTGATTCTACTACAAGCTTTAGACCGGGAGCGAGATTTGGTTCGGCTGCTATGCGCCATGAAAGCTTTGGATTAGAGACATATAGTCCTTATCAGGATAAGGATTTGCTAGATTATAAGGTGTTTGATAGTGGCGATTTGGAGCTTTGTTTTGGTAGTCAGGAAATGGCGTTAAAGGATATTGAGGATAGGACACGTGTAATTCTAGATGCAGGAAAGCTTCCGTTGCTTATAGGCGGGGAGCATTTGGTAACCTTAGGAAGTGTGAGAGCAGTAGCTTGTAAATATGATAATTTACATATTATTCATTTTGATGCTCATGCTGACTTAAGGGATGAGTATTTGGGTGTGGGACTTAGTCATGCATGTGTGATGAGACGATGTCATGAGATAGTAGGCGATGGTAGGATTCATCAGTTTTGTATAAGAAGTGGTGAGCGAGAGGAGTTCCTGTTTGCAAAAGAACATACAGATATGCATAAGTTTTCTTTTGAGGGCTTAAAGGAGCTTGTGGACAAGCTTGTGAAGGAAAATGTGCCTGTGTATTTTACTATTGATTTAGATTGTCTTGACCCTTCAGTATTTCCAGGGACAGGCACGCCAGAAGCAGGTGGAGTTACATTTATACAGCTTCTTGAGGCTATAAAGCTTGTAGCTAAGACAAATATAGTAGGTGCCGATGTTAATGAATTAGCTCCTATGCTTGATGGCAGCGGTGCATCTACAGCAGTGGCTTGCAAGGTGTTAAGAGAGCTGATGCTTGCTATATTGCAGAGTGCGTAGCACGTAACAATCCGTAGAATTTTATATGGTAGTCAAGTGATATGTATGTAAATAAAAGTAATTATTGAGAAAGTTAATGAGGTAGAATAAATGAGTAGAGTGTTAATTATTGGATGTGGTGGCGTAGCTTCAGTGGCTATCCAGAAATGTTGTCAGGTAAGTGAAGTGTTTACTGACATTTGCATAGCTAGTAGGACTAAGTCTAAGTGTGATGATTTAGCAGATAAGCTTAGAGGAAAGACTGCTACAAATATTACAACTGCAAAGGTAGATGCAGACAATGTAGACGAGCTTGTTGAGCTTATTAATAGCTATAAGCCTGAGCTTGTTATGAATATAGCATTGCCTTATCAGGATTTGACTATTATGGATGCTTGTCTTATCTGTGGCGTAAATTATATGGATACAGCTAATTATGAGCCGGAGGATATAGAGGACCCTCAATGGAAAGAAATATATGAAAAGCGTTGTAAGGAAGAGGGCTTTTCTGCATACTTTGATTATAGCTGGCAGTGGGCTTATAAGGAGAAGTTTGAGAAGGCAGGGCTTACAGCTCTTTTAGGTTCTGGTTTTGACCCTGGTGTGACCCAGTGTTATTGTGCGTATGCATTGAAACATCATTTTGATACCATTGAGACTATCGATATTTTAGATTGTAATGGGGGAGACCACGGATATCCTTTTGCTACAAATTTTAACCCAGAGATTAATTTAAGAGAAGTATCTGCTCCGGGAAGCTATTGGGAGAATGGACATTGGGTTGAGATTCCAGCCATGAGCATTAAGAGAGAATATGAATTTGATAAGGTAGGCATAAAGGATATGTATCTTCTTCACCATGAGGAGATAGAATCATTGGCTAAAAATATACCTGGTGTTAAGAGAATTCGTTTCTTTATGACATTTGGTCAAAGCTATCTTACTCATATGAAATGTCTTGAAAATGTGGGGATGCTTTCTACTACACCGATTATGTATGAAGGTAGAGAAATAGTTCCGATTCAGTTTTTAAAGGCACTTCTTCCAGAACCTGCTACACTTGGACCACGAACTAAGGGTAAGACAAATATTGGATGTATATTTACTGGAAAGAAGGATGGTAAGGATAAAACATATTATGTTTATAATGTGTGCGACCATGAGGAATGCTACAAAGAGGTTGGCTCTCAAGCAATCTCTTATACGACAGGTGTACCTGCTATGTGTGGTGCGTTGATGCTTCTTACTAAGAAGTGGGATAAAAAGGGCGTATATACAGTGGAAGAGTTTGATCCAGACCCTTATATGGAAGCGCTTTCTAAGTATGGTTTGCCATATGAAGAAACCTTTGAACCGGTGCTTGTGGATTAGTTTTGTCAAATATGATGATACGGATTTGCTCGCTTGGTTCTTGAATAAAATGATATAAGAGGCATAATATGGAAAGAGTATGTAAGGATGTTTTAGCCCCTCAGTTTAGGGGGCTTGAAAAATATAATATTGATGATTTATTTAATACTTTGTCTACACCATCATACGTTATAGACGAAGCTATGCTTAGAAGAAATGGTGAGATTTTAAAGGGTATTCAAGATAGGACAGGCTGTAAAATTCTTCTTGCACAGAAGGCCTTTTCAAATTTTAATATGTACAATATATTGGGCAATTACCTTGCAGGAACAGAGGCCAGTGGGTTGTATGAAGCGCGTCTTGGAGCAGAGAAAATGCCAGAGGGCGAAGTGCATGTTTTTTGTGGTGCATATAAGGAGCCGGAATTTGATGAGTTATTAAAATATGCTGACCATATTGTATTTAATTCCGTAAATCAATTGACAAAGTTTGGAAATAGAGCGAAGGTGGCAGGAAAGAGCATAGGTATTCGTGTTAATCCAGAGTGTTCAACAAAAGAGGGATATGAAATATATAATCCGTGTGCGCCAGGTGGAAGGCTTGGTGTAACTAAGGCACAGTGGGATGATGAGATGACACCAGAGCTTATAGATAGCCTTGATGGAATACATTTTCATACATTGTGTGAGCAGGGAGCGGAAGCTTTGGAAGTTACATTAAAGGCTGTTGAAGAAAAATTTGGTAAGTATTTTTCTAGGCTTAAGTGGATTAATTTTGGCGGTGGACATCATATAACTAAGGATGATTATAATATTGAATTATTAGAAAGTCTTATTAATCACATTCAGTCTAAGTATCAGGTGGTTGTTTATTTAGAGCCTGGTGAGGCTTGTGCATTAAACGCTGGTTATCTTGTTTCTGAGGTTCTTGACATTACGAAAAATGGTGATGTGACAAATGCTATTTTAGATGTATCAGCTGCATGTCATATGCCTGATGTAATAGAGATGCCATATATGCCACCAGTATTAAGAGCTAAGGCTATGGAAACATATGGCAATGATATGGAACATGATTTAGACGGTGGCTTTTATACCAATGTAGATAAAGGTGCTGTTTACCGTCTTGGTGGACCTACTTGTCTTTCTGGTGATATTATAGGCGATTACTATTTTGAAGACTTGATTAAAATTGGAAATAGAGTTATATTTGGAGATATGGCAATATATACAACGTGTAAGAATAATACATTTAATGGAATGCCTTTACCTTCCATATATGCTTTAAAGGAAAATGGTGACTTAGTTGAATTGATAAGTTTTGGATATGAGGATTTTAAGGTAAGGCTAGGGAAGTAGGTTTTTTCTATGTATGAAAGGATGAAAACAAATTTTTTTAATTTCATAAACGAGTATAGAGATTTTTTTAGTGGTCATAAAAATGAAGAGGATATTGCGTGCCTTTGTACGCAACCATTTTGGCAGAGTCTTATGCATAGTAAGAGACGTTTAGATGAAAATGGTTTGACTATTGAGCTTGAGTATCTTGATGAAAAGGAAGGAAAAAAGCGTGGAAGCTTTCTTAAGACAGGAGAGCTAAATAGGAAAAGAATAGAGACAGAAGTGTATCCTAAAAGGTCTACATATAAGGCTGGATTTACGAAAAAAAGATTAACTGTCAATAAAAGAATTATGAAAAATGGTAGCTGCATATACGAGGAAAATGCAGATATGATGGTTTGTACAGATCAGCTTATGAAGGATGGAGAGGATACATATGTAGAGTGTCCAAAATGTGGACACAAGGATACCATATCAGCATTTATAGGAGGATGTAGCTATTGTAATAGTAAATTTCATATTCAAGAAAATGACCTTAAGATTTCATCCTTTTATATGAAAAATGATTATGAAAAGGGAATATCTAGATGGTTTGGCAGAATGTGGAAGGCAGCTACATTTGTTTTAATACCTAGCATTATATTTGTAGTGCCACTTTTTGTTATTGCTTGTATCATAGATGCTCTTTTTAGTAATGCAGAACTTATAAAAAAAGTGGTTGATACAGGATTGCATATAAGTGGAACAACGCTGCTTTTGTCGTTGGCTTTTTGGTTATGCCTTATATTTGTAAATATTATCAGGTGGATATATTATGATAATCATATGTTTGTTAGAATCAATTATAGTCCATTTAATAGAGAACTTAGAGAAAAAATTAAGGATTTTAGCAGCGAGGTTTTTGTACAAAATCTTGAGATGATTCTTAGAAATATCCATATGACAAACAGGGCAGAGGATGTAAATGTATTTACGCGTATAGAGATGTCAAGGATAGTAGATTACTATAGCAATGTGATAGATTGTAGCTTGACTGACATTAAATTTATAGATTTTAAAGAGCTTGAGAATGAATATGTACTAATAGCTAATGTAGGTATGGACGTATACAGATATATGGGTGAAAAAATTGATAAGCAGTATGAAACTCTTACGTTGACATTATCAGGTATTAAAGATATGGTTATCGATAATATCAGTGTAATCTCTATGTATGAATGTGAATCCTGCGGTAGTACCGTAAATTTGCTTAATGGTGGAGTGTGTGAATATTGTGGAAGTAAGATACCTTATGAGAAGTATAATTTTATCATTGATAATTATAGAATTAATGAAGAGTGTGTGCCAGAGGAACAAAAGATAAGAAAAAAGCTTATTATTACTTTCTTTGTGGCGTATGCACTTGCTGTGTTGGGGATATTACTGTTGGTTGGATAGAGAGGATGGTGAGATTTTATGAGAATATTATGCATAGGTGATAGTAATACATGGGGTTATAATCCCCAAAATGGGCTAAGGCATGCTAATAGATGGACAAAAGTATTAGCGACACTTATGCCTGAGAATGAAATCATAGAAGAAGGTTTAAATGGAAGAACAATATTGTCTAAAGATCTGATTATTCCAGAAAGATGTGGCATAAGTGCTTTAAAACTATTACTAATGTCCCATAAGCCTCTTGATTATGTAGTGGTTATGCTGGGAACTAACGAACTTAAGGTGGGAAGTAATCGTAATATTAACTATATAGCTGACGGAATAGAAGAATTTATTAATATAATTAATTCAAAGGAATTGTGGCAAAGATTTGGCATCCCTAAGATTCTTATTATCTCGCCAGTATTAGTACGAGATGAACTTGGGAAAAATGGCAATGTATTTGATAATTATGATAAAGAAAGCGTTACAATATCAAAAATGTTAGCACCAGAATTTTTAAAGATTTGCAGTAAACATGATATATCTTTTTTGAATGCGGCAGATTATGCAGAGGCGTCGTTAGCTGATTGTATTCATATGGACGAGGAAAATCATAAAAAGTTAGCTGTTGCTATTTATAAGAAACTTATTGAAATAGATAAAAATAAGTAAAATTCGTTGTATATTATTATGATGATTACACAAACTATAGAAAGAGGCTATCAAAGTTATCAGATAGCCTCTTTATTAATTGTATATAATGTAAGGAGGAATTAGTCATGACAGAAATTTCAGAATTAGAATTACAGAATCTTCGCCATCTTATAGCAGGATTTGACACATCACATTGTAAGCTTAAGGAATATGCTAACTGTGCAACAGACCAAAAGGTAAAGGCTTTCTTTGAAAAGGGTGCGCAGACAGCAATGCAGAATAAAGAACAGTTAATGAAGTTCTTATAGGAGGGGATTGATATGCAGATGCAGGAAAAGACAATGGTAAATGATGTTTTAGCAGGTATGAACGGTGAGCTTGTAAGATATGGTGAGATGATTCCACAGACAGAGAACATGCAGCTTAAGACTACTTTAAAGCAGTTTCGTAATGCTTGTGAGTTATCACAGGAAGAGTTATATCAGATAGCGAGAGATAAGGCTTATTATGTACCTGCTGATAAGGCTGGTATGGAAGATATTAAGCATGTGAAGTCTTTGTTTAGCCAGGGAAGCATGCTTTAATAGGTAGATAAATTGTAGGTAAATAAGAGGAAGCTAGGATATCATTAAAAAGATATTCTAGCTTCTTTTAAAATACTACTTGACATTACATTAATATAAATATAATATAAACATATGAACAATTATTCATACGTTAAAATGTAAATAAGAGTTTATATAATATTATCAAGGAGATGTATGTTATGGAGAGAGATAAAGTGAATATTTTAAATTCTGAGAATGATCCATGTAATTGCGAATATATACATATTCATCAGGATATTGTAGATAAGGTTAATGATAATATGCCAGAGGAAGAGGTACTTTTCGACTTGGCTGAATTTTTTAAAGTATTTGCTGATTCTACTAGAATTAAGATTTTATACGTATTGCTACAGTCAGAAATGTGTGTGTGTGATATAGGACAGGTACTAAATATTAGTCAGTCTGCTGTGTCACATCAGCTTCGAATGTTAAAGCAAATGCGTCTTGTCAAGTATAGAAAAGAAGGAAAGTCAATTTTTTATTCATTATCTGATGGACATATAGAACATATATTAAATCAAGGCATAGAACATATAATGGAATAATAAACGGAGGTAACAATATGTGTGAAGTACATAAGGATGAGAAAATAAATAAAGAATGTTGTTGTTCTAAACGCAATCATAAAGAACATAATCATAAAGAACATCACCACGAACATCATCATGAACATAGTTGTGGTTGCGGACATGACCATGAACATGGCGGAGATATTGAAGGTAAGGAAATTGCTAAGATTTTCTTAGCAGGGATATTCTTAGTTGCGGCTATATTTGTTGGAAAATATTCCTATGAATTATCACATAAGCTTGCTATAAGTCTTGGAACAGTTGAAACTATAAGCTTGATATTATATTTAATATCATATTTTACAGTAGGTGGAGAGGTTGTAAAAACTGCTGTTAGAAATATAATGAAGGGTAAAGTTTTCGATGAAAATTTCCTTATGGCGTTAGCTACTGTAGGAGCATTTTTCATAGGAGAGTATCCTGAAGCAGTTGCAGTTATGATGTTCTATCAAGTGGGAGAAATGTTTCAGGATTATGCTGTGGGTAAATCTAGAAAATCTATTTCAGCACTTATGGATATTAGACCTAATGTAGCCTATGTGAAGCTTCATGACGGAACTGTAGTTAAGAAAGAACCTTCAGAGGTTAGAATAGGGGAGATTATTGTCGTAAAACCGGGAGAAAAGGTTGCTCTTGATGGCAAACTTGCAAAAGGCGAAGGAACAATTGATACTATGGCACTAACAGGAGAGAGCCTTCCAAGGGAGATTTATGTAGGGGATGATATAATAAGTGGTTCTATAAGTGTTAGTGGTGTCTTAGAGATTGAGGTTACAAAGGAATTTAGTCAGTCAACTGTATCAAAGATTCTTGAACTTGTGGAGAATGCCAGTCATAAGAAGGCGGATAGCGAGAAGTTTATTACAAAGTTTGCCAGATATTATACTCCAGTGGTCGTTGTTGTAGCTCTTTTGCTTGCTACAATTCCACCATTTATAGAAGGTGTCGGTGTGGTGGATGTATGGTATAAGTGGTTATACAGAGCCCTTAGCTTTTTAGTTATCTCTTGTCCATGTGCGCTAGTTATTTCCGTTCCACTTAGCTTCTTTGCAGGAATAGGTGGTGCGTCAGCTAATGGTATATTGATTAAGGGAAGTTCTTATATGGAAGCTCTTGCTAAGACAGGAGTAGTCGTATTTGATAAAACTGGAACACTTACAAAAGGAAACTTTAAAGTAGTTAATGCAATACCATACGGAGATGAAAAAGAACTAAATGTAATTAAATATGCAACTATAGCAGAGCTATATTCAAACCATCCTATTGGTTTATCACTTAAAGAAACCTATAAAAATAGGGTGTTAGAGCATTCAGATATTTTAGAAACTATTGAGGCTTTGGAATTAAAGACAGATGGTAGTAATTTTGAAGAAATAACTGGTTATGGTATAAAAGCTATGGCAGAGGGACAAATTATTTATGTTGGAAATCATAAGCTTATGGACAAGGTTGGTATTTCCTATGAGGTGTGTAAAGAGTTAGGAACGATAGTTTATGTGGCCATAGGAGAAAGTGAAGATAAGCTAAGATATATAGGTGCTATAGTTATAGCGGATGAGATAAAGGATGATTCTAAGGATGCTATTTTAGGTTTGAAAACAGTAGGTGTTGAAAAAACTGTTATGCTTACAGGTGATAAGAAAAATATAGCTGAATATGTTGGAAATAGTCTAGGCGTTACAGAAATATATAGTCAGTTGTTGCCAGCTGATAAGGTTGATAAATTAGAAATGATATTGGCAGAAAATAAAGGGGAAAAGAAGGTGGCTTTTGCTGGTGATGGAATTAATGATGCACCAGTTCTTGCCAGAGCTGATATAGGTATTGCAATGGGAGGTTTAGGCCAGGATGCAGCCATAGAAGCAGCAGATATTGTAATCATGGATGATAAGCCATCAAGCATTGTTAAAGCTATAAAAATATCAAAAAAGACATTGTCAATCGTAAAGCAGAATATTGTATTTGCAATCGGTGTTAAGGTACTTGTGTTATTCCTTGCAGCATTAGGTATAGCTTCAATGTGGTACGCAGTATTTGCAGATGTTGGAGTTTGTGTTATAGCTATTTTAAATGCGTTAAGAGCTATGAAATACAAATTTAACAAATAAATAGTATTAAAATATCTTTAAGAAAGTTGGTTTTTATTGTATAATTCAAGTAGTTTATTATGTAAAAGAAAGGTACGGTATAATTATGGAGGGACGTATTCATTCAATAGAAACCTTTGGAACAGTAGATGGACCAGGTGTAAGATATGTTATTTTTGTTCAGGGCTGTCCTATGAGATGCCAGTATTGTCACAATCCTGATACTTGGGAGATCAATGCTGGTACACTTAGAAGTACAGATGATTTGATAGAAGATTTTGAGAAGTACAGACCTTATCTTACCAATGGTGGTCTAACTGTAACCGGTGGAGAACCATTACTTCAGATTGATTTTATGATTGAGCTGTTTAAAAAAGCTAAGAAAAGGGATATCCATACATGTATAGATACATCAGGTGTAGTATTCAACAGGAAAAGTCAAGTGTTTATGGACAAGTTTAATGAGTTGTTGAAGTATACTGATTTGATTATGCTTGATATTAAGCATATTGATGACGAAGGACATAAGATACTCACAGGACACACCAATGAGAATATCCTTGACTTGGCTAGATACCTAAATGAGATTGATTTTCCTGTTTGGATTCGTCATGTGACAGTACCGGGAATCACATATAAAACAGAGTATTTGCAGAAAGTTGGCGCATTTTTAGGAGAGCTTGATAATGTAAAAGCATTGGATGTATTGCCATATCATACTATGGGCGTGCCTAAGTATGAAGCATTGGGAATGGAGTATCCGTTAAAGGATGTTCCGCCATTAGAGAAGGTAGAAGCTGCCAAGGCGAGAGATATTATCTTATATCATATGAAGAAGAGAAAGCAGGAGTTATTAACTGGTAAGACAAATAATTAATGGATAAATTATATGATAAAGATGGGAAAATATCGCATATGCCACAAAATTTAAAACGAAATCACAAAAAACAAAGCAAAAATTAAAAGAGGTTAACATAATATGGATGAACGCTTGAAAAAACAGATGAAATTCGCATTGGAGATGGATAAGGAAAAAGGGATTGGACGTCAGACTTATATCCTAAATGCTTTGAGAAAAGAAAACGATGCAGAGCATGGATGGCATCTTGCAATTATGACTATGTTGTTATCTGAATATGCCAATGAAAAGATTGACATAGGAAGAACTATTGAGATGGTAGTTATCCATGATGTGGTAGAAATTGATGCAGGTGATACTTATGCTTATGACGATGCAGGCAATTCAACAAAAGCAGAGCGAGAGAAGAAGGCGGCAGACAGAATATTCGGAATGTTGTCACCTGAGCAGGGACAGTATTTTATGGATTTATGGTTGGAATTTGAAGAAGCAAGCACACCGGAAGCGAAATTTGCCACAGCTATAGATAGCGTTCAGCCGCTTATGTTAAATGATGCATCTAATGGATTGGCTTGGCGTGAACATGAGGTGGCAGCATCAAAAGTAAGGGATAGAGCTTTGAAAAAGATAAAGCCAGGCTCAGAAAAATTATATGAGATGGTTATAGAGATTATAGGGGAAAACGTACAAAAAGGTAATCTTAGGGATTGCTAATGATTAGAAAAATGTGTAAAAACAATCGTAGGGTTTTAGAAAAATAATAAAAGAAAGAGGATGAATTTTATGGCAAGAGAGATTAATTTTGAAGAATATAACAATGAGGTACTTAAAAGCGATAAGTTAGTTCTTATTGATTTTTTTGCAACATGGTGTGGCCCATGTAAAATGTTAGCACCAGTTATCGAGCAGGTGTCAAATGACCATGAGGATGTAATGGTTGTAAAAGTAGATGTAGATAAGAATCCAGAATTGGCTGTTCTTTACAAAGTTGCTAGTATTCCTACATTAGTGTTCTTAAAGGAAGGTAAGTGCGTAAAGGAACATGTGGGATTTGCTACAAAAGCAGAGATAGAAAAAATGATTGAGGAATGTAAATAATAATTTACAGTGAAAGATTGTTAGAACGGTATATATTATGACTGACGAAGAGATTTATTTACAAAAAAGAATAATAGAATTGGCGGAGCGCTCGTTTAAGTGCTCCCAATATTTTTTTACTGGATTTTTATCAGCGACAGATATTTCTTTACTACATGAAACAGTTAAGGAGCATAAGCTTATATGTAAGCTCTGGGGTGGAAGAGAAGATGCTGAGAGAAAGATGGCAAGATTTGGGGATAGGGAATCTATAGGATACGAGGTGGATTTTCCTATAGCTATTATCTGTATTGAACCGATTCTTAAGAAATTTTCTGATGATTTCACTCATAGAGATTTTCTTGGAGCTATTATGAATCTTGGAATAAAGAGAGAAACTATAGGTGATATATTAGTTGTGGATAAGCTTGCCTATGTGTATGTAGAGGATAAAATGGCTGATTATATAATAGATAATCTTAAGAAGGTTAAACACACGCATATAAAGGTTACAAAAATCCATGAACTGCCTATAGAATTTCAGTCCAAGAGAAAAGAAAGCAAGCTTTTAGTATCTTCTCTTCGTTTAGATGTGGTTATAGCAGGGAAATACAATATGTCGAGAAATCAGGTATTGGAGTTATTTAGGAGTAAAAAAGTATTTTTAAATGAAAGGTTATGTGAAAATAACAGCTATATGGTAAAGACGGATGATATTATTGCTGTTAGAGGTTATGGAAAGATGGTCTTTAAGCAGATATTTGGAGAGACAAGGAAGGGCAGAATTTACATACAAGTGGAGGAATATGTATAGATGATAGAAGAAGTATATTTGATAGAAGGAATGTCCTGTGCAGCATGCTCGGCGGCAGTGGAACGAGTTACGAGAAAGCTTGAGGGTGTAGAGCGCAGCGATGTTAATTTGACTACAAATAAGATGATTATATATTATGATGAAGCAAAGGTTACAAGAGAGCTTATTATGTCAAAGGTAAAAAAAGCTGGATTTGGAATTAGTCTTTATGAGGAAGAGGAAACACTTGAAACTAAAGAAAATGTTGAAGATTATGTTAACGTCAAAGAGGGTAGTGTTAGCAGTGTAGTTGAAAGCAATAAAGAGAATATATATGAGAAGGAAGAGGAAAATTTAAGGATACATAAGAAGAATTTAATAAGTGCAGCTGTATTTACAGTATTTCTTTTGTATATTTCTATGGGTCCTATGCTTATAAAGGGCTTGCCGATTCCTCCTATAATGGATATGGACAAATATCCAGGCAATTATGCATTGACACAGCTATTATTGACTATTCCAATATTGTGGTTTGGAAAAAAGTTTTTTATAAATGGATTTAAGTCTTTATTTCATTTGAATCCTAATATGGATTCTCTTGTGGCTATAGGAAGTGCGGCATCATTTATATATAGCCTTGTTATGACTTACTTGATTCCATTAAATAGTCATTATGTTCATAACTTGTATTTTGAATCGGCAGCAGTAGTTATAACACTTATTATGTTTGGAAAATATCTTGAAGGTTTAAGCAAGGTTAAAACTAAGGGTGCAATTCGAAAACTTATGGAAATATCCCCAGATGAGGCAAATCTTTTAGACGGAACTAAGGTTCCAACTAAGAGTCTTAAAATAGATGATGTGGTATTGGTAAAACCTGGTGAGAAAATACCTCTTGATGGTGTAGTTATCAAAGGTAATAGCGGCGTAGATGAAGCTATGATTACAGGTGAGAGTATTCCGGTTGAAAAGGGAGAAGGGGACAATGTAATAGGTGGAAGTATAAATGTTAATGGTATGTTGCATATAAAGATTACAAAAGTTGGTAAAGATACAACTTTATCTAAGATTATTAAGTTTGTAGAGGATGCACAGGGGA
Organism: Lachnospiraceae bacterium; assembly: GCA_017412055.1. Lineage (GTDB taxonomy): Bacteria > Bacillota > Clostridia > Lachnospirales > Lachnospiraceae > SVEL01. The sequence continues at coordinate 99,017 of JAFQOW010000010.1, forward strand.
AGAAGGCGCCTATATCTAAGCTTGCTGACAAGGTGGCTGGTGTCTTTGTGCCTGCTGTTATATGTATAGCTGTCATTGCAGGGATTATTTGGCTGATTCTTGGAAAGGACTTGGCATTTGTACTTAAAATATTTACGTCAGTTTTAGTAATAGCGTGTCCATGCTCTCTAGGACTTGCAACTCCTACTGCTATTATGGTTGGTACAGGTCTTGGAGCCTCTAATGGCATACTTATTAGAAATGGTGAGATACTTGAAATTGCCCATAAGGTAGATACGGTGGTTTTAGATAAAACAGGAACTATAACAGAAGGAAAGCCTTCCGTTCGCGAGGTTTTTGCAGAAGGTATCACAGAAGAGGAGCTGATTAAGATTGCAGCTACAGTGGAAAGTGTGTCAGAGCATCCGCTGGGAAAGGCTGTCATAGATAAGGCGACAGAAGTAAGTGAGAGCATATGTGACAAAAATGCTTGCGGTATGACGAAATTCGGATATGAGGTGTCAGAGTTTACAAATCATTCTGGAATGGGTGTAGAGTCTTACATTAAAGCTAAAGATGAAGCAATGAGTGATAAGCCATTGGACGGTTTAACTACTAATAAGGTGCTTGTAGGAAATAGAAAGCTTATGAGTAAATTTAATATAGCTATAAATGAGTCTTTTGAAGAAAAGATGGACAATTATGAGAAAGAAGGTCAAACACCTCTTCTTGTAGCTATAGATGGACAATTGAGGGGAATTATAAGTGTGGCTGACACAATCAAGGAAACTAGTAAAGAAGCCATATCTATTATGAAGAATACAGGACTTCACGTTGTAATGCTTACAGGTGATAATAAGGGGGCGGCAGGTGCTATTGGAAGACAGGCAGGTGTTGATGAAATTGTAGCAGAAGTATTGCCTGAGGATAAGGCAGGTGTTATATCAAAGCTGCAAGAAGAAGGCCGTAAGGTTATGATGGTTGGAGATGGAATCAATGATGCTCCTGCGTTGACACAGGCGGATGTTGGATGTGCTATAGGCAACGGTTCAGATATTGCTATCGAAGCGGGAGATATTGTACTGATGAAGTCGGATTTATTAGATGTTCCGGCCGCTATAAGACTTAGCCATCTCACCATTACAAATATTAAAGAGAATTTGTTCTGGGCATTTTTGTACAATTCAATTGGACTTCCGATTGCCGCTGGTGTATTATATAGTGTGAATGGATTGTTGTTAAATCCTATGCTTGGAGGGCTTGCAATGTCTTTAAGCTCGGTGTGTGTGGTAAGTAATGCGCTCAGACTTAAGACGAAGAAGCTAAGAAAAAATCATTAGATATAATATAATAAGTGATGGATATGATGAGGTAAAGTTCTATAGTGTTTTGAGGACTATTAAATTTTGATAGAAAGATGAGGAAGCTATATGGGAGATAATCTTACAGAAAATGACATAAAAAAAATACAGGAAGAGATAAATTACCGAAAGCTGGTAGTTCGTCCAGAGGCTATAGAGGCTGTTAAGGAAGCAAGAGCTCAGGGAGATTTAAGCGAGAATTTTGAGTATTATGCAGCTAAGCGAGATAAGAATAAGAATGAGAGTCGTATTCGTTATTTGGAGCGAATGATTAAAAATGCAAATATTGTCTCAGATGAATCTGAAGATGATGAAGTAGGTATAAATAAAGTGGTTGAGCTATATTTTGAGGAAGATGATGAGACAGAAAGATTCAAGATAACTACTTCTGTCAGAGGAAATTCCTTAGGTGGAAATATAAGCATAGAGTCTCCTATAGGTAAGGCAGTTATGGGTCATAAGGTAGGAGATAGGGTGTTGGTTTCAGTAAATGAAAATGTTTCTTATTATGTTGTTATAAAGTCAATTGAAGTAGATAGTGATGAGGATGATGCAATAAGAAGCTTTTAGGGAGTGAAATTTGTAAGAGGTAGCTATAAACATACAATTTATGATTTTGAAAGGAGCAATAATTATGGCAGTATTAAAGGTTGAAGGAATGCATTGTGGAAAGTGTGTAGAGAGAATTACTAACGCATTAAACCAGGTAAATCTTGATTTTAACGTATCATTGGAGGATAAGACAGTAACAATTAATGGATGTGACCAATGCGTAAAGACTGCGATATCAGAGCTTGATGATTTGGGTTTTGATGCAGTGGTACAGTAAAATAGAAAAAACACTGGTTTTACTTGAAAAAGTGCCAATAAAATGATATAAATAATATCTATGTTAGTATATGTAAAATACAATACTAAGATACATAATATGGCATGTTAAAAAGAAAGGAATGTTTAAGATGAAAATTAAGAAGTTAATAGCACTTGGACTTGCAACTGTTATGGCAGCTTCTACATTTGTAGGCTGTGGTAAGGATAAAGCAGAGAAGAAGGTAAAGGTTATCGAAATCGACCTTACAAGTGAGGAATATGCATTTGGTGTTGATAAGAATCAGCCAGAGCTTTTAGAGGATGTGAATACATTTATCGCACAGATTAAGGAAGATGGAACATTTGATGAAATCTGTAACAGATATTTCGGTGATGGTGAGCCAGTTCCAGTTACATCAGCAAAGCTTGATTCAAGTAAGGATCAGTTAGTAGTTGCTACAAATGCTTCATTTGAACCATTTGAGTGGACAAAGGGCGAGAGCTACCTTGGTATCGATATGGAAATCGCTAAGGCACTTGCAGATGCACTTGGTAAGGAGCTTGTTATTCAGAATATGGATTTCGATGCAGTTTGTCTTGCTGTAGGTCAGCAGAAATGTGATATAGCTATGGCAGGTCTTACAGTTAAGGAAGACCGTAAGGAGTATGTAACATTTACAGATTCATATTACTCAGCATCACAGAAGATTATCGTTCCAGCTGATGATGATACATTTGATGATTGTAAGACAGCAGAGGATGTTGAAAAGATTCTTAATACATTAGGTAGTGACGTAAAGGTTGGTGTTCAGAATGGAACAACAGGACAGTTCTACTGTGAAGGTGATGAAGAATGGGGCTTTGAAGGCTTTGACTTTAAGACTGTTGCATACAAGAACGGTTCATTGGCAGTACAGGATTTAATTAACAAAAATATTAAGTATGTAATCATTGATTCAGCTCCAGCAGCATGTATTACAGAAGCAATCAATGATATGCAGTAATAGGCTAGAGAGGATATTTCATGGGAGACTTTTCGAAGAAGATAGACAAATTTATAGAGATATTCATTGACTATAAGGGATATGTTAAAGTGTTAGAAGGACTTCAAAATACGCTCCTTATAGCAGTGCTTGGTCTTATTATTGGTATAATTATAGGAACTCTTATAGCAGTTGTCAGAGTTATACCTAAGTATAAGCTTATGCCTAAGATACTCAATGGAATATGCTCATTTTATGTAGCATTGTTTAGAGGTACACCGATAGTTGTGCAGCTGCTTGTATTCTACTATGTATTGTTACCTCTTATGGGTATAAAGATTACTGGTGTGGATGTATCTATACTTGTATTCGGTTTAAATAGTGCCGCATATATTTCAGAGATTATGCGAAGTGGTATTATGTCTGTTGATAATGGACAGATGGAGGCAGGAAGAGCTGTGGGACTTAGCTTTAGCACATCTATGTTAAAGATTGTGATTCCACAGGCAGTAAAAAATATTCTTCCAACATTAGGTAATGAGTTTATTGCTCTTATAAAGGAAACTTCAGTAGTAAGCTTTGTAGGTGCTACTGACCTTTACATAGCGTTTAACTATATCGGTAGCAATAATTACGAGTTTATGGTTCCATATCTTGTGATGGCTATGATATATATGGTTCTTATACTTATTATAAGTTTAGGCATTAAAATTATGGAAAGGAGCCTGAGAAAAAGTGATAGACGTAATTAATCTTGAAAAACACTTCGGTGATAATAAAGTTTTAAATGGTATAAATGTTACTATTGAAAAAGGCGATATAATGGTAGTTATCGGTCCTTCAGGCTCAGGAAAAAGTACTTTTCTTAGATGCTTAAACTGTATGGAAGACCCTACAGGTGGACAGATTATTTTCCACGGCGTAGATATAGCTGATATGAAGGTTGATATCAATGTTCACAGAAGAAATATGGGTATGGTATTCCAGCACTTTAATCTATTTAACAATAAGACAGTTATTGAAAATATTATGTTGGCGCCAGTTCATCTTCAATGTAAGGATTTAAAGAAGGCAAAGAGACATAATAGAATAATTAAGTTTACAAACTTGTTTAGAGGCAAGGATAAGAAGAAGGCACCTGTAGAAATTACCACTACAAAGGCTGAGATAGTAAAGAATGCAAGAATTAAAGCAGAGGAGCTTTTACAGCGCATAGGTCTTTTAGATAAGGCCGATGTATATCCATCTACATTATCAGGTGGACAGAAGCAGAGAGTTGCAATCGTTCGTTCTCTTGCTATGAATCCAGAGGTTATCCTTTTTGATGAGCCAACAAGTGCTCTTGATCCAGAGATGGTAGGGGAGGTTCTTGATTTGATGAAGGCTCTTGCTAATGAGGGTATGACAATGATTATTGTTACTCATGAGATGGGATTTGCTAGGGAAGTAGCAAATAAGGTGCTTTTCATTGATGACGGACAGATTCTTGAGTGTGCACCACCAGAAGAGTTCTTTGGAAATCCAAAGAATCCTAGACTTAAGGAATTTTTGTCAAAGGTTTTATAGGTTTATTATAGAATTTGAGATGATAGTGATATTAAACACATCTGATTAGCTGAAAGGTTAATAGGATGTGTTTCCTTTTTTATTTACAATTTTACTTAAAAACATAGACAAAATCGCTTTAGTGGGGTAAAATGATAACGGTTTAATATAATTACAGTAATAAATTACTAAGGAGAGAAGATAAATGAAAAGAATGAGCAAAGTGCTAGTTTTATTGCTGGCTATGTCATTGATTATGGGATGCTTTGTTTCCTGCAAAAAAGAAGATACCGATGAATTTACAGTAGGCTTTGATGCGGAATTCCCACCATATGGATATAAGGATGATAATGGTGAGTATGTGGGCTTTGATTTAAGTCTTGCAGAAGAGGTTTGTAAAAGAAATGGTTGGACCTTAAAGAAACAGCCTATTGATTGGGACTCTAAGGATATGGAATTAAAGTCTGGAACAATTGACTGTATTTGGAATGGTTTTACAATTAACGGAAGAGAAAGTTTATACACATGGTCTAAGGCATATGTAGATAATTCACAGGTTGTAATTGTAAAGGATAATTCTGGAATAGAGACATTGCAGGATTTAAAGGGTAAGGTTGTAATAGTTCAGACAGATTCTTCAGCTCTTGCAGCATTTACAGGTGATGGCGCAACAGATGAGAATAAGGCATTATGTAAGGAGTTTAAAGAGCTTCAGCAGGTTGCTGATTATAATAGCGCATTTATGAGCCTGGAAGCAGGTATAGCAGATGCTGTATGTATGGATATGGGAGTTGCAAACTATCAGTTAGAACAGCGTGGAAACGGATTTAAAATGCTTAAAGAGCGAGTTGCAACAGAACAGTACGGAATCGGCTTTAAGCGTGGAAATACAGAACTTAGAGATAAGGTTCAGGAAACATTAGATGAGATGCTTAAGGATGGCACATTTGCTAAAATTGCAGCAGATTGGGGTTTGTCAGACAGTGTGTGCCTCGGCAAGGAGGGCACAGATTCGGCTTACTTAAATGATGTAACTACTAAGAATGACTCGGAGCCATTTATTGATAAATTCTTAGATGTGGTAGGTAAGCTTAGTGAGGGTATGGTTGCCAGCTTGTCAATATTTGTACTTACATTAGTATTTTCTCTACCATTAGGTTTAGTTATATGTGCTATTAGAATGTCTAAGTTAAAGGCTGTACAATGGGTAGCTAAAATATATATTTCTATTATGCGTGGTACACCACTTATGCTACAGCTTCTTATGGTATTCTTTGGACCATATTATTTATTTGATATAGCTCTTTCGTCGGAATATAGATTCTATGCTGTAATAATAGCATTTTCATTGAATTATGCAGCATATTTTGCAGAAATTTACCGTGCGGGCATAGAAGGAATACCAGTTGGACAGTATGAGGCAGCAAATGTTCTTGGTTATTCAAGAATGCAGAGGTATTGGAAGATTTTATTCCCACAGATGGTTAAGAGAGTTATTCCACCTGTAACTAACGAAGTAATAACACTTGTTAAGGATACATCATTGGCATTTGCCATTGCTTATACAGAGATGTTTACATTGGCAAAGCAGGTTGCGGCAGCAAAGGCTAGTATATTACCATTATTTATAGCAGGTGTATTCTATTATGTGTTTAACTTTGTAGTAGCACTTGTTATGGAACGAGTAGAGAAGAAATTTCAGTATTACAGATAGGAGAAGGGTATGAAGTTATTAGAAATTAGCAATGCAAAAAAGAGCTTCGATGACTTACAGGTTATCTCAAATATTTCCATGAAGGTCAATGAGGGTGAAGTAGTGGCTATTTTAGGCCCTTCAGGTTCAGGAAAGTCTACATTACTTAGATGTATGACACTACTTGAAACACTTGACGGCGGAACACTTGAATATGCGTCGGGGGTGGTGTGTGAAGATGTGGACGGAAAGGCGATATATTCATCAAAGGCTATTCTTCAAAAGATAAAGACAAGCTTTGGCCTTGTGTTCCAGAATTTTAATCTCTTTCCACATTACACAGTTCTTAAGAATATAATTGATGCACCTATAAGTGTTCAGAAAAGAAATAAAGATGAAGTGATAAATGAAGCAAGAGAGCTTCTTAAGAAGGTAGGTCTCGAGGATAAAGAGAATGCATATCCATGCCAGCTATCAGGCGGACAGCAGCAAAGAGTAGCTATAGCCAGAGCTTTGGCTATGAAGCCACAGGTTTTATTCTTTGATGAGCCTACAAGTGCTCTTGACCCAGAAATAACAGCGGAGATTTTAAAGGTTCTTCGTCGACTTGCAGAGGAGAAAATGACAATGGTAATCGTTACACATGAGATTAATTTTGCAAAAATGGTTGCAGATAGAGTTATCTTTATGGATGATGGTGTCATCGTAGAGGAAGGAAAGCCAGAGGATGTAATCGATAATCCTAAGAATGAAAGAACAAGAATTTTCTTGCAGAAGCTGGATAAATAAAGATTATGTAAACAAAATATAATATACAGTTAGATAAAAGTGAACCCTAGGATATATTGCTTTTGAAAAAGTGATATCCTAGGGTTTCGTTATGTAATAAAAAATATAAAAATATTTTTAATTACACTTAATTA
>JAFQOW010000011.1 GCA_017412055.1 Lachnospiraceae bacterium
AAAAAGAGGACTCTGATATGATTCGCGAAAACCATCAGAGTCCCAAAAGCAAAGCACTTATGAAAAAAGTACTCGAGATAAGTATATAGCTTTTTTTAATAAGTGTAAAGAAAAATTTATTAAAAGAAGGAGGTTTAAAACAATGGATATGGTTTTAAACAATGGATTCTGTGAGATGACAGAAAATGAAATGATGGAGCTTGAAGGTGGAAGTTTTTGGGATGTTCTTGGCAATTGTGGCGCTATTGTATGTACAGTAGGTTCAATGGCGTTAGGTACTACACCGTTGGGACTTGCGGCAGCGGGAACAGCATTATTATGGGGTTGCCGATAGTAAAATAATATTTTGCAACGATATCTTTGCAGAAATTGCAACGATATCGTTGTATATTTAAAGGAATGAGACATATGGAAAATATTGTAGAAGTGCATTCGCTGTCAAAAAAATATGACAATTTTCAGTTGAGCGATATTAATTTTCATATAAAAAAAGGAAGAATTGTCGGTTTAATTGGGCAAAATGGTAATGGAAAGACAACTTTGATTAAATGTTTATTAAATATAATTCATTTCAAGGGGAAAGTTTCTTTTTTTGGTAAAGATATGAAAGAGAGAGAAAAAGAAATAAAAGAGTATATAGGCATAGTGTTTGATGATATGCCTTTTGATGATATCCTGAATGCTAGAGATTTATCTATAATAATGAGAAGTATATATAAAAGTTGGTCTCAAGATACTTTTTTTCAATATTTAGATAAATATAATTTAAAGCAAAAACAAAGTTTTAAGTCATATTCGAAAGGGATGAAAACTAAGTTAATGTTGGCTGTTGCATTGTCTCACGATGCAAAAGTATTGATTTTGGATGAACCAACTAGTGGTCTCGATCCTATATTTCGGACAGAAATATTAAATGAATTAAAATTATATGTGGAAGAGGGTGACAGGGCCGTACTGTTTTCGACTCACATCACGAGTGATTTAGAACAAATTGCAGATGATATTATATTTGTTCATAATGGGAAAATTGTATTTTCTGGTTCAAAAGAGGAGATGTTGGAATTGAAAGATGTTGAATCAACGGTATGTAGTATAGATAACAGTATGATTAACATATTAAAAGGTATAAATAATGATAGCGGTAATTAAGTATATTTTTATTAGTAATAAAATGGATTTGTTAAAAAAAGTAATTATGCAAACAATAGTAGGTGTATGTGGAATTTTGTTAAATTACGTATTTATAAGAGTAGGTTGCACAATGACGGCGATATATAATTTGATAAATGTTTTTGTTTGTATTGTTATGTTTATTTTGATGTTTAATATATTTGTGTGGAATGTTGAAAAAATAAGACGCTGTCGTTTTGATGAATATTTAACTGCTACATCTGTTGGTTACATAAAATTATATAATGGAATTTTATTATTTGATGGTGTTTGTTCAATATTTACATATGTTATAGCTAATATTTATTACTTGATTGTTGGTTGTGTAGGGGCATATACGATTACAGATGTAATATATAAGAAAGTGCTAAATATTTTTCTTTTGTATTATCTAATTAAGTTTATAAATATAATATTAATTATGTTATTCAGGGATTCGAAATTTGCTATGTTGTTGAGTTTATTAATAATGGGTATATGTTTTAAATTTATTAATACAAATATAGAAGGATTTGTGTATAACATTTATTTAATCTTGAATGCATTGGTTATTTTGTGTGTAATCTATTTTATTGAATGTATTTGTTTAAAGAAATATAGGGATTGAGGAAATAAATGAGAGGATTAATTTTTAGAAACCTAGTAATTAATAAAAAGAGTTTATTGTGTAGTGTGGTATTGTGTATAGGGATGATATATGCACTACTTGATGAAATACCTAATACTGAGAAAGAATATATGTTATACGTAAATGTATGTACTTTTTTGTGTATTATTGTTATTTATTCGATTGCAGAGTATATTTATAGCTCGAATAATGAAGAAAAATGGGAGAACTTTTTAAAGGCAAGTCCATTAAGTGATAAAATAATTATTGGAGAAAAATTTGTATATGATTTTGTTTTCATAACGTTAGGGGTGATTGTTTCTATCATAATTATTTTAGTTGCAATTTATAATTCAGTGTATAATTTGAGTTTTCGATTTTTTACAGGAATATTACTAGCTATTATGATTACTTATTTTTATGCGTCTATTAAGAAAATTTTAGTATGTATATATGGTAAGAAAAAAGCTGAATTAATAGCGGTATTCAGTTTGATTTTAGGAGTATTTTTAATAATAGTAATAACAATTCTGGCGAATACAGAATGGTTGTCAATGATAGAAATAGATTTAGATTGGGTTTATAGGCTTATATTTAGTAAGAAATTTATATTAGTTGTTCCGATATCAATTTTTATGCATTATTGTACGTATAAAATTTGTTGCAATATATATAGCAATTAGTTGGAATTTTGGATGCGAAATCAGAAATAGATAAGAATATTTGTGGAAAAAACAGTTACGAGAGAATTCGTAAGTAAAAAGAAAAGAGGGTATAAATAAGTATTCCTAGGAGAAAATATATGAAATATTATTGTGTAAAACAACACGACATCACTGACTGCGGTGCAGCCTGTCTTGCAACCATTTGTAAGCAAAATGGCTACAAAATTGGCATCACTAAAATTCGTGAGGTTGCAGGGACAGATAAACAGGGAACAAATGCATATGGTGTAATTAAAGCTGCTGAAAGCCTAGGTTTTAGTGCAAAGGGTGTCAAGGGAAATAAGGAAGCATTTTTTTCGGAATTTCCACTTCCTTGTATTGCACACGTAATAGTTGATGGCAGTTTATTGCATTATGTGGTTATACATAAAATTACAAAAAAGCAAGTAATTATAGCAGATCCAGCTGTTGGAATTGTAAAGCTTACTCCGGAGGAGTTTTTTGGTGAGATTCACGAGGATGGTAAACCACCGAAGTATCAGTGGAGCGGTGTATTAGTTTTACTGGTAAAGAATGAAAGCTTTAAGAAGGGTGATGAAACAAAGGGTCTATTTAGTCGCTTTTTTCATTTACTTATACCTCAGAAAAAATTGTTATTACATATATTTGTAGCATCGTTAATATACACTGTTTTGGGAATATTAGGTGCTTTTTATTTTAAGGAAATGATAGATAATGTTTTGCCAAATGGTTTGCAAAAAACATTGATGACATTGTCTATAGGTGTGATATTGTTAAATGTATTTAAAGTACTTTTGAATGCATTTCGTTCTCATTTATTGTTGTATTTAAGTCAGAAGCTGGATATAGCATTGCTTCTTGGCTATTATCGTCATGTATTAGAGTTGCCTATGAATTTCTTCGGCACAAGAAAGGTCGGAGAGATTATATCAAGATTTAATGATGCAGGAAAAGTAAGAGATGCTATATCTGGTGCCACTCTTACTATTATGATAGATACGTTTATGGCATTGGCAGGTGCAATTATTTTGTATATGCAGAATGGTAAGATGTTTGGTATTACGCTTATCATTGTGGTGCTGTATGTGGTGATTGTTATAAGCTTTAATAAATGGTATGAGAAGCTTAATCGCAAACAGATGGAGGATAATGCTGAACTTACATCATATATGGTGGAGTCTTTAAATGGTATACAGACCATAAAAGCATATAATGCAGAAAGAAAGGCAAACCGCGAAACAGAGATTAAATTTGTCAAGCTTTTAAAGAGTGTATTTAATCTAAGCTGGGTAAGCAATTTGCAGGGCTCTTTGAAGGTTTTTATTGAGCTCGTTGGTGGAGTTGTTATCCTTTGGGTTGGAGGAGTTAGCGTCATAAATGGTGAGATGACTATTGGAGCTCTTATAACATTTAATTCTTTGTTGGCATACTTTTTAGAACCGATTAAGAATCTTATTAATCTTCAGCCTGAAATGCAGACAGCAGTAGTTGCAGCGGACCGTTTAGGTGAGATTTTGGATTTGGAAGCTGAGAAGAGTGAGATGGAATATAAGAAAATGTCTCCATCAAGTCTTGCTGGCGATATAGAGATTAAAAATCTTGATTTTAGATATGGAACTAGAAGGCTTGTACTTGAAAATATAAATCTTTCTATTATGAAGGGACAGAAGGTTGCCTTTGTAGGTGAAAGTGGTTCTGGAAAGACTACGTTATCAAAGCTACTGTTAAATCTTTACGGTGCCGAAAAGGGCGAGATTATTATTAATGGAAATAATATAAAGGATATACAGTTAGAATGTTTAAGGGAAAAGATAGCATATATCCCTCAGGAGACATTTTTGTTTAGTGGAACTATTTTTGAAAATCTTACATTGGGATTAGATGAAGCTACTATGGATGACATTATAGATGCCTCTAAGATGGCGCAGGCTCATGAGTTTATCAATGAATTGCCTCTTAGATATGAAACAATGCTTGAGGAAAATGGAGCGAATCTTTCTGGTGGACAAAGACAACGCCTTGCTATCGCTAGAGCGATGCTTAAAAAGCCAGATATATTAATACTTGATGAGGCTACAAGTAATCTTGATTCTATCACTGAGAGAGCTCTTGATAAAACTATAAATGAATTCTCAAAGGATATGACAACTATATTTATTGCCCATAGACTAAGTACAATAAAGAATTGTGACGTTATATTTGTGATGGAAAAAGGTAAAATTATCGAGAGGGGAACTCATAGAGAATTGACTGATATGGGTGGTAAATATGCACAGCTTGTAAAGCAGCAGTCTTTAGAAAGTATCTGTGAAGAAGCGGGTGATATTAAACTAGATATTATCAAAACAGAAAAGGGGGAAGGGATGTAATGAAGCCTATTATTATGGATATGAAGGATATGTCTGATAGCACTGAAGTATATGATTCTCGACCTAATCCATTTCTTATATATTTTATATATTTTCTGGCAGGGATGTTTGTCATAGCGCTTATTTGGATGGCATTTTCGAAGATAGATATTGTAGTTAAAAGTAATGGAATGTTTAAAAGCCAAGATGAGATATATAATGTAAGTAGTGGTATGACTGGAAAGGTAATTGACGTAAATGTAAAAGACGGCCAGTTTGTTAATGAGGGGGATGTGCTATATACCTTGGAGGTGACTTCTCTTGGTGAGACAATTGAGTATTATCAAAGTGAGTTTGATAATGCAAATGCAAGGTTAGATATGCTCAAGGCGTATATTAATTACCTTGATGGAGATGAAAAGGCATTTGATTCTTTTTCTAATAATGTTTATTACAAGGAAATATTAAACAGGAAGGAATTGCTTGATTTAAATAAGGATGTAAGTACTAAGAATAAAACTGAGATTGCTTCCTGCGAGGAAAATATATCTGTTTTAGAAGCTAGCATTACGCAGTACGAAGGAAAAATAGTTAAGCTAAATCAGGCAATTACCTGCGTTATGTCAAGGGATAATACATTTTCAATTGATGATAGTTATTATAAGAGTCTGGTGGATAGTTACATTTCTGGTTATAAGCTATCTGCAAATCAGTATGATAAAAGTATATCTGAATACGAGAAAGTACTTGAGGAATACAATAAGCAAGAAAATAAGAATGATTTTAAGACAAAGATTAGTGAAACTACTGCAAAGATAGATGCTTTAAAGCTTGAGAAAGAACATACATTGAAGAATATGGAATTGCAGCAGGTTGCCAATATTGAACAGCAAATAGAAAGTGTAAAAGATACAATTATTTCCTTAAAGTCAAATCTTTCTGTCACTAAGAGCCAGTTAAAAGCATTAATTGATACAGAAAGTGATGATACAAAGCAGGCATATGTATTAAATGAAAAGAATGCGATTTTGTCTGAAATACTTACATATCAGGAAAAGAAGGATGAGTATGAAAACTATTTAAAGAAGTATGATATTCAGGATAATAATTGTAATGTTAAAGCGGGTAAAAGTGGATATTTTTATTTGCAGCAGGATATAAAGTATGGGACATATGTACAGGAAGGTATAAGTCTTGGCTCAATTTATTCGGATGCTTTAGTTGGGTTTACAGCTCAGATTTATGTGGCAAATTCTGATATTGCAAAGATAAAAGAAGGACAAAGTGTTAAGTTTGAAATTGCGGCATATCCGTCTAGTGAATATGGTTATTTTACAGGTAAAATAGTTAATATTCCTAAGGATATAACTGTAGATAAGACATCGGGTGCTGCATACTATGTGGTAGAGGTTTCTTGTGATAGTACATCTCTAAAGAGTAAAGATGGTGACAAAGCTAACTTGCTTAATGGTATGGCCTGTCAGGCAAGAATTGTTGTAGATGAAGAGAATGTATTAAAACATCTTCTTAAAAAAATCGATTTACTGGATTAGCGATAAAATATTTGTGACAACCCTACCCTTTAAAAATATATATTTATATGGTAGAATATATGAAATTATTGTAACTGATTAGAGATGGATTCATATATTATGGAGGATGCATATAATGAAGCAGATAAATATCAATGAAATAGAAAATATTAAAATAGGTAATGCAGAAAATAAGGAGGCTGGCACAGGTTGCACAGTAATCATATGTGAGAAAGGTGCAGTAACAGGCTTAGATGTAAGAGGTGGAGGTCCTGCTTCTAGAGAAAGCGAGCTTATGAAGCCTACGGCAGCGTCTGGTTTTATAAATGCAGTTCTTCTTAGCGGTGGAAGTGCATTTGGTTTGGATGCTGCAGGTGGAGTTATGGAATACTTAGAAGAAAAGAATGTAGGCTTTGATGTGGGAATAACCAAGGTTCCGCTGGTAGCTCAATCTTGTATATTTGATTTATCTGTAGGAGATATGAAGGTGCGCCCTGATAAAGCTATGGCATATGAGGCTTGTGTTAATTCAGAAAATAATAATCCTTCTATGGGAAATGCTGGGGCTGGAACTGGTGCTACAGTTGGAAAATTGGGTGGAATGGCTACAGCTATGAAGGGTGGATTAGGCTCATATGCAGTTCAGATAGGTGATTTGAAAGTGGGGGCTATTGTTGCAGTAAATGCATGTGGAGATATATTTGATTATGATACTCGTGAGATAATCGCTGGACTTCTTACACCAGATTTAAAGAGCTTTGCCAATACAGAGCAGGTTATTTATCATATGTGTGAAGCTGCTATGGCAGCAGGTGCTAGCGGTGCGCAAAATAAAGAGATGCAGAATACGACAATTGGTGTCATTATCACAAATGGTAAGTTTACGAAGGCTCAGATGAATAAAATCGCTACAATGGCACATAATGGATATGCGAGAACGATTAATCCTGTACATACAACTATGGATGGAGATAGTATATATGCTATGTCAGTGGGAGAGGTAATAGCTGATATGGATATGGTAGGAACATTGGCGGCCAATGTTATGGGACATGCAGTATGTGATGCTATAAGGAAAGCAGAGGACGCTTATGGGATTACAAGCTCAAAATCGTTCTTTAATAAATAAGCTAAACAAGGGTAGTGATATTACGACAATAATATTTTTTAAATAATGCGTGACAAACTTGTAAAAGTATGGTAATATACTCCCGTAGCAAAAAAGCCTGGTTAGCTCAGTTGGTAGAGCAGAGGACTGAAAATCCTCGTGTCTCTGGTTCGATTCCGGAACCAGGCATTATAAAAAAGCACTGGATAATTCCAGTGCTTTTTGCGTATAAGTAAGCTTTTTATTGTCACGAATGCATTAATGAATTGAAGGTATATAAAATCTCTGTAGATGATAATTCTTGATTGTAAACTCTCAAATCTGCAATAGCTCCTTTGAAGCAATTACTGTATATATCACCGCCAAGAAGTATTCTCATAGGTGAGCCAAGTACAGGTGCGTTTCCAACGCGACCAGCAGGCAAACCATTTATGTAGAGGTTGGAAGTGCGTGTTCTGTAATTATAAGAAACAGCTAAGAAATTCCAAACATTTTTCTTTGGAGCCATTACTCCATGAGCATCCGTCAAAACATCGTTATCTCCAGTTACTTCTTTTATTCTAAACAGAGCCTTGTAGTCGGCGTTGTGAGGGATAATATTTGAGTAGCCTTTTTCGAAGCTGGTGTACATAAGGGATGCACCGATTTGTTCTTCGTCTTCTTTAAACCACATAGTGATAGTGTAGTTGGAAATAGGGTAGAGATTAACTGGCAATTCTACTACATTTGTGGATGTTGAGCCACCGCCAAAATAGAGAGCTGATGTACCAGCAGGTCCTGAAATGTATCGAATATCATGTCCTAGTAGCATACCCTGATATTCGTGGTTGTCATCCCACAGTGAATTGTTGAAGGCAAAGTGAGTGTAATTTACATCTTCGGCAAGTCTAGTTTTTATATATTCTACAAAAGCTTCTTCTGAAAGTGGTTGGCTATAATAATAGCCCTGAACCATATCACAACCGATTTTTCTAAGAAATTCATTTTGTGAATCGTTTTCTACACCTTCACAAAGCACAGCAATATTTAATTTTTTAGACATCTCCACAATGCTTGACAGAATTATTCTTTGTTTATCATCAAGATTTTCTGACATAAATACGCGGTCAAGTTTGATGGTGTCTAAAGGAAGTCTATTAAGCTCATTTAAACTTGAATGTCCTGCACCGAAATCATCCATAGAGATTTTTACACCAAGGGATCTCATATTATGGATAAGTGGGAGAACTGCGGTCATATTTTCAATATATATATTCTCAGTAAGCTCGAATTCTACCAGTTCAGGAGGAATCTGATATGTATCAAAAAGCGTTTTAATATATTCTAAGATTCCATCTGAAGCCAGATGGGCTCTAGAGACATTCATAGAAATCGGAACTACAGGTAGTTCTTCATCAAGTCTCTTTCTGAGATGTTCGAATACTTTTTTATATACAAAATAGTCAACTTCTACGATAAGTCCATTGGATTCAAATAAAGGAATAAAGCTGTCAGGTAGTACGCAGCTGCCATCTGGTTTAAACCAGCGAACAAGAGCTTCTGCACCTATTACTTTTTCTGAACCACATTCTACTTTAGGCTGATAGAAAACTTTAAGCTCTTCATTTTCGATAGCAGTATGTAAGTTGGAACATAATTCCATGTTCTGAAGAAGATTATTTATCATATCAGGAGTGAATAGTACTGGTTCTGAAGAGTCCATATTTTTAGCTTTTTTTCTAGCTAAATTTGCATTGGAAATAGCTATTTCTACATCTAAATTTCTCACATCGTGACATATATAAATGCCTGAATTTATAATAATTCTTTGGTCGAAGAATAGTGCCTGAAGTTCATCTTCAATTTTTCGATTATATTCATCTATTATTTTTGCAAATGATTTTTCGTCTAAACTGTTATCGTATATACCTGCTGTAATAATATTATCTGAAAAAATACGGCATGCTGCAAAAGTATATTCACCACTGTTATTAACAGCATTACCAAAATGCTTAAGTATCTTATCGCCTACAGAATAGCCGAATTTATCATTAATAGCTTTGAAATATTTAATATCAGAATAAACTATAGCAATACCTATATTTGGGTCTGTATTCTTTGCGGAAAATTCCCTTACGGAATTAATGAAGGTTTCATATTTCATAAGTCCAGTTAAGGAATCCTTTTGAGTAAGCTCTGTAACTAAATCTTCAGTTCTCTTTAAAGTTCTCATGCTAAGGAGATATGAAGATAGAATACGACAAAACATTTTAAGTGTATTAATATCATCTTCAGCCCATTCTTTATGTCTGGTAATAGATACAAATTCTACGCATCCAGCAAAGGAACCGCTATTGTAAATAGGGATTTCCAATACTGTTTTAACATTATTGACAAATGGAGAGGAATCTCTAAGAGAGCTTGGAAGATGACTAATATCATCAAACAAGAAGTAGCCATTGTCATAATGGTTGATAAAATTATCCCATTCCTCTTCGGTGTAGGTACATCTAGTGCCTAATAGTCTATTGTAATTGCCTGTCACACATTCGTATATATATTCCAATTCACGTGGATTTTCAGTAATTTCTCTAATGAATATAATGGATAATCCATAATGGTCAGCAAGTGTATGAAGCATAAGGTTGATGGTAGAATCTACATCCTTAGTATCCTCCATAAGCTTGAAAGCCATATTTGTAAGACCATATTGGTCATATATTTTTGGACAATCTATATTAAAGGTTGTATAGTCTTCTGGATTGTGATTGTTAAAAGGAGCGTTTACCATTTCAGGTATATCATCTTGGTAAAAGGCATAATCTATCTGGGCAATGTCCTTAGCATAAACTAATGCCTTGCAAGCATTGTCATATAAAGAATCAATACTCTCACCATTGTCCGGATGTAAAGCGATACCACAGGTAACAGATAAGGAGAAATCTTCCATTTCTCCCACATAAACAGAAGATATTCTAGCAGAAATCTTGCTGATGGTGCGAATAATCTGTTCCTTGGCATTATATTTTTTAATAAAAATAATGAATTCATCACCACCGATACGACCAATCATATCGCCAGATGCAATGCACGTACTTAAAGCTCGTCCAATACCGCGCAATACTTCATCGCCAAAGGCATGGCCGAGGTTTTCATTTACCGTTTTGAAATTGTCAACATCGACAACGATTAACGCTGAAGAAAAATCTTTGTGTTCATTGATACATTTATTAACACATGAACGAAAATGTTCTCTGGTATATAAACCGGTGAGTGCATCAAATTGAGGCTCGGCACTCTTTTTAGCGTTAAGTTTTCTTATGTCGATTTTGTGTACACGTCCGATAACTTTATCACTCATAAAAAACTCCTTAATATATTAAATTATCCAATTGAATCCTAGCAGTAAAATAACTGTGATTTAATTAAAAATATGGTAATAATAAACACAAGTATACTAAAATACAAATTATTACTAATAATAACATAAATTCATTAAATTTACAAGAGTTATAAGTAGGTATATAGAAGAAAATGAAGGGTAAAATATATATTGCTAGATAGGACAAATAAGTTTATAATGTCACGAGTGATAACTTGAGAAGAAGCCTCTGTATATAGGACGTATAAGAGCTGATATAGAGTTATCTAATTTGATACATTGGTAGTATGTTTGGAGGAAATATGAAGTATATAAAACAATTTATGATAATAATGATAATCACTTTCATGGGAGAGTGTATTAAGGAGTTATTGCCATTTAAAATTCCTGGAAGTGTGTACGGACTTGTAATTATGCTTATAGGTCTTATGAGCGGTATTATTAAATTGGATGCTGTAAAGGATACAGCGGAATTCTTTGTATCTGTTTTGCCAATTATGTTTGTGGCTCCAAGTGTAGGACTTTTAAGTGCGTGGCCACAACTGAAAAGTATATTACTTCCTTTTTGTATAATAGCTGTATTATCTACATTTATCGTAATGGCAGTTACAGGAAGAGTATCTCAGTTTGTTATAAGAATGAGTAAAAAGGGAGGTAAGAAATGATGAAAGAGTTTTTGATGACATCCGCTTTTTTTGGAGTTTTTTTAAGTCTAATAACTTATGAAATAGGAGTTTTTGTTCGTAAAAAAACAGGACTTACTTTTTTGACACCTTTAGTTACTGCCACGGCTATTGTGATAGTTGTTTTAGTGCTTACAGGTATAGATTATGAAACGTATAAGACTAGTACATCAGTGTTAACATATTTCTTAACTCCTGCAACGGTGTGCTTGGCTGTTCCTTTATATCAAAAGCTAGAGATATTAAAGAAAAATTTTGTAGCGGTTATATTGGGAATCGTGTCAGGTGTTCTTGTGAGTGCACTGACCATATTGGGATTTTGTATTTTATTTAAATTTGATCATGTATCTTACGTTTCACTGCTTCCAAAGTCCATCACAACAGCCATTGGAATAAGCGTATCTGAGGAATTAGGGGGAATCGTGGCTATAACTACAGCTGCAATTATTATTGCAGGAAATGTAGGTGGAATGTTTGCGGAAATAATATTTAAAATATTTAGAATAAATGAGCCTATTTCAAAAGGGTTGGCCCTTGGTACAGCCTCTCATGTAATGGGAACCTCTAAGGCTATGGAAATAGGAGAATTGGAAGGCGCAATGGGAAGCCTAGCCATTGCAGTTGCAGGCATTATTACGGTGGTAGTACTTCCATTTTTTGCTAACTTAGTGTAAAATTTACTAATGATTATATATGATGAAAGCAGGTGTGACGATGAATTATAAAGCAGTAATATGGGATTTGGATGGAACATTACTAGATACCTTAGAGGATTTGATGAATAGTGTGAATTATGGGTTAGAGGGTTTTGGTATGCCAACTATTACTCTGGAGATGACAAGAAGATTCGTAGGTAATGGTGTTGGAAGATTGATAGAGCTAGCTGTTCCAAAAGGAACAGATAAGGAAACGACGGAGAAGGTGCTTGCTAGATTTAAGGGACATTATGAAGAGCATTCTCTTGATAAGACGAAACCTTATGAGGGTGTGGTAGATGTCCTTAAGAGGTTAAAGGAAAACGGATATAAGATGGCCATTGTGTCAAACAAGATTGAAAGTGCAGTAGGAGAGCTTGCGGAAAAATTCTTTGAAGGTCTTATAGATGTAGCTATAGGAGAAACTCCTGATATTCCCAAAAAGCCTGCGCCAGATATGATATTTAAGGCATTGGATGAGCTCGGTGTAAATAAGGATGAAGCCATATTTATAGGAGACTCTGATGTGGATGTGGCAACAGGCATAAACAGTGGACTTCATATGCTTACTGTTCTTTGGGGATTTAGAGATGAGGATGAGCTTACAGAAGCAGGTGCAAAAATTTTTATACGTAAGCCAGAGGAAATTTTAGAAAAATTGCTATAACAAGACGTGATAAGTAGTAAAAAAAACTACGTGTAATAGCTGTAGAAACCCAGTAAAATAAGCATTTTCAAGCTTGCATAGACAGAAGCTTTATGTTAGACTAAGAAAAACAAAAATTAACATGGAGGATGAAAATGTCTAAAGTAGCTATAATCACAGACAGTAACAGTGGTATATCACAGGTGGAGGCGGAAAGCCTTGGTATATTTGTTGTGCCTATGCCATTTATAGTTAATGATGAAACATTGTTTGAAGATATAAATCTTACAAAAGAGCAGTTTTTTGAGAAGCTTAAGGAGGATGCTGATATTTCTACAACACAGCCTTCACCAGAGTTCGTAATGAACTTATGGAACAATGTGTTTGAAGAGGGATATGATGAGATAGTTCATATACCTATGTCTAGTGGATTATCTGGTTCATGCAGTACTGCTATGGCATTATCTAGAGATGACGATTATGAAGGCAAGGTATTTGTAGTAGATAATCAGAGAATTTCTGTAACACAGAGACAGTCAGTATATGATGCTATGGAAATGGCAAAGGCTGGTTTAACTGCATCAGAGATTCATGATAAGCTTATGGAAGTTAAGATGGAATCAAGTATATATATTATGCTTGATACATTAAAGTATCTTAAAAAGGGCGGAAGAATTACACCAGCGGCAGCAGCCCTTGGAACAATTCTTAAGCTTAAGCCAGTACTTCAGATTCAGGGTGAAAAGCTTGATGCATTTGCTAAGGCTAGAACACTTAATCAAGCAAAGTCTATTATGATAAATGCTATTAAGAGCGACATCGAAAATCGTTTTGGTGGAGATGTGAATAATGTATGGTTGGAAATTGCGCATACACAGAATTTCGAAGAGGCTGAGAACTTAAAGCAGGAGATTTTGAAGGTATGGCCAGAGTATCCAGCAGACCACATTGTAACAGATCAATTATCATTAAGTGTTTCTTGTCATATTGGACCAGGTGCATTGGCTGTAGCTTGTTCCAAGAAGATGTAGATAGATAATTATAAGTAAATATATAGGACAGGATGAAATTGCATCCTGTCCTTTTATGTATTATATACACGTGAAATTCAAATTTAGTCAAAAATGATTTGTAACTATGATTTAATTTTGAGGTGTAGTAGAAGTTGTTCCAGTTAGTTCATCAAGATATTTTATTATGGATTTTTTTAGTAACGAATTAAGTTTCGTTGCTGTATCTCTAATCTCTGATATCTTTTCCTGCTGTCCATATTTTATATAAAGGCTAGCTAAAAGCTTGTAATTGCCACTGATATCTGATAAACTATCTATGCCGAAGCGAAGCACTCTCATAGCTTCGTGATCAAAGCCTAGGGTGTGCAAGCGCTCACCATAAGCGTAGATAGTTTGGGCAAAAAGGGTAAAGTTTTGGTCGTATTCATCCAATTTGTTTAGGTTTGCAGGACCATATTCCATCTTGATGTCTGTTGAGGTCATACCAGTAAGGTTTAGGATTCGTTGGGATGAGAGAGATTTAAAAATATCACTACATCTGTTTAGTTCAGCATCATCTGTTGGAAGAGCTGAAGAAAGAGCATCTAAGGTAATCCAATTTGGAACCTTTATGTATGTAAGAGTATCAAGATTCTTTCTTCTAGTATTGTTAGCATCATTTTCACGCTGCCAGAAGGCACGTACTCGCTCTTCGTCCTGTTTGCTGCTTTTGAGACGTTCGAAAGCAAGCCAAGCTGTGAATACAAGTGCTAGTAAAAAAAACATTGGAAAATATCCGCCCATTAGTTTGTTACCTTTCTATAAAAATATTATAATCTCAAAGATGAGAGAAGGAGTAAAAAATGTTTAATATTTACAACAAAAAAACAAGAAAAACTTTAGTTTCAGTTGTTGCTATCATACTTGCCATCTCTATGGTTATACCTTGCTTATTGTATTTGTTCTAAGATAATCATAGTTGCTCTGTAACTGTGATTTGATTAATCAAAGTATTTTTGTAACCTTGGATTAACAGATGTATTATATCATAAATTTATAGGTAAGTCATTATGAAAACTGGAAAGATATCAGAACCGATATTAAAGCGTTCTGTTCTAAAGAAAATATCATATAAGGATAAATCAGTTCTTGGTAGAGCAGCTGTTGGGTACGATGCTGCAGTGGTTGCGCTAGGCGACTGTAAGCTGGTGACGTCCACACAGACAGCTGTGGCAAAGCGTGATTTGCATATGAATCGTGCATTTATAAAAGCTGTAAATAATCTGGCTGTTATGGGTGTAAGCCCAAAGTATGCTCAGATTTCTATTGTATTGCCAGAGGGAATGCGAGAGATTAAGCTTAAGATGCTTATGGATGAGATGTGCGGATTTGCAGCTGAAAGAAAGATAAGTGTAACCGGTGGAAATACAATGGTTAGCGCGGGTGTAGTTAATCCTGTGGTAACAGTTAGTGTGAGTGGCATAGTTTCTAATGATGAGCCTTGTAACTATAAGTACAAGGAAGAGATAAAGCCAGGATATGATATTGTCATGACTAATGCGGCAGCACTTGAAGCAACTGTGGTTTTAGCATATGAAGAGGAAGAAAAGCTTAAGGAAAGATTTACTTCTACTTACATTGATAAAGCGAAGGAATTTTCATCATATTTTTCTGTTGAAAAGTCAGCAGCTATTGCCGTAAAATGTGGTGTGAAAGCTATGCACGATATGTCGGATAGCGGTGTGTTTGGAGCACTGTGGGAGCTTGGCGAGGCAGGTAACTGTGGTATGGAGGTCAATCTTAAAAAGATTAATATGCGTCAGGAAACTATAGAGATAACTAACCATCTAGGAATAAATCCTTATGTAATTCCTTCTACAGGGTCACTTCTTATGGTTACTTCTGATGGCTTGGGACTTATCCAAGAGCTTGAAAAGGAAGGTATAGAAGCCTTTGTAATAGGAAAAATTGTAGAGGGACATGATAGGGTTATTATAAATGAAGATGAAAAAAGATATTTAGAACCACCTAGAAATAAATAGAAATCTGTAAACAAGGAGATTTTATGTTAAACATAGTATTATTAGAGCCAGAGATTCCTGCCAATACAGGAAATATAGGAAGAACCTGCTGTGCTACAGGCACGCGTCTTCACTTAATAGAGCCTCTTGGCTTTCAGATAAATGAAAAAGCTCTAAAGAGAGCAGGGATGGATTATTGGGACAAACTTGATGTGGTTGTATATGAAAGCTATCAGGACTTCTTAGAAAAGAATCCAGATGTAAAAATATATTACGCAACCACAAAGGCACCAAATAAATATTGTGATGCTAAGTTTGAAGAGGATTGCTTCATAATGTTTGGTAAGGAGAGCGCTGGCATACCAGAATCTATATTAGTAAACAATCAGGAAACATGTATCAGAATTCCCATGAATCCAGAGATACGTTCCCTTAATTTGTCAAATTCTGTGGCAATTGTACTTTATGAAGCGTTGCGTCAGAATGGTTTCGTAGGAATGGAGACAGAGGGACAATTAAGAAATTATGAGTGGAAGTAAGGTGTATTACTACTACAACTCAGGATACTGATGATTATTGGGATGAATAAGAAAATGTTTAATATAAAATATAGCCACGAAAAATCGTGGCTATATTTTTTATGATATAGGAAACTTTCTTATTTAAATTCTACTATAGTTACACCAGTGTCACCTTCGCCAAATGTTCCAAGGCGATAGGCTTTTACATATTTCTGTCGTTTTAAGTGTGCGTGTACTGCATTCTTTAATGCTCCTGTACCGCGACCGTGAACTACTCGAACAGAATTTAGGTGCGCTAGATATGCATCATCCAAATATTTGTCCAATGCTGGTATTGCTTCTGCAGTAGTCATACCGATTAGGTTGATTTCAGTGGCGACGCTAAGTCCCTTGGACATTTTTATTTTACCGGTGCTTGTTTTCTGAAGATTTGGACCTGTTACAACTGGTTCATCGATGAGCTCCAAGTCACTTATATTTACCTGGGAGCGTAGGATTCCCATTTGAACAAATAGGTCACCCTTTGCATTTGGTAGGGATGATACAGTTCCGTTTAAGTTAAGACTAAGTACCTTAACGGCAGAGCCAAGCTTAAAGTCAGATGGTTTGTAGGCTTTCTTTGGTGTTTTGTTATTTTTAAGAACTAATTTTTTCTCTGTATCTGACATTTTACTGCGAAGCTTGTGTCTTTCATTTTCCATAGCAGAAGCAGAACCACCTGATTTAAGCTTATTCATATTTCGTATAGTCTCATCTGCAAATGACTTGGCATCCTCCAAAATAGCCATAGCTTCCTCGTTTGCTTCCCTTAAAATGCGTTCCTTTCTGTCATCAAGATTCTCAGTTTTCTTCTCAAGCTTTCGCTTTAATTCTTCTATTTCTAGCTTGTAAGATTTTATTTCTTCTTTTTCTTGTTCAATAGTAATTTTGCTTTCCTCTAAGTCAGTTAAAATATCTTCGAAGGATTTAGAATCTTCATTTAATCGGCCTTTTGCATCATCTACTATGAAGCTTGGTAAACCGAGCTTAAGAGAGATTGCGAAGGCATTACTTTTTCCTGGTATACCTATAAGAAGACGATATGTTGGGCTTAAAGTCTCTACATTGAATTCACAGCAGGCATTTTCAACACCTTCGGTAGATAAGGCAAATACCTTTAACTCGCTATAATGAGTTGTAGTCATTGTCTTTACATTGAGATTGTGAAGGAATGTCAAAATACTTATGGCCAGTGCAGCACCTTCAACTGGGTCAGTACCAGCACAAAGCTCGTCAAATAAAACTAATGACTTGTCATCAGCCTTGTCTAATATTTTTATTATATTTGTCATATGAGATGAGAAGGTACTAAGGCTCTGCTCAATGCTTTGCTCATCTCCGATATCGGCATAGACCTGATGAAATACAGATAATTTTGAATGCTCATCTGCTGGTATATGAAGACCTGATTGTCCCATGAGTGTGAGAAGCCCTACTGTTTTAAGGGATACAGTTTTGCCACCTGTGTTAGGACCGGTCACTACTAAAAGGTTGTAGCTTTCTCCAAGACGAACATCGATAGGAACCACCTTCGACTGGTCTAAAAGTGGATGTCTTGCACATTTTAAATTGATAATGCCATCTGTATTAAAGTCTGGCTCAGAACACTTCAATGCTTTTGATAAAGCAGCTCTTGCAAAAATAAAATCTAGCTGGCTTAGAACCATTAAATCTGTGTGTATTTCATCAATATGTTCAGCTAAAAGATTGCTTAATTCAGCAAGGATTTTTTCGATTTCTCGCTGCTCCTTTATAGCTAATTCGCTAAGCTCATTATTAAGTTGAACAACTCCCATTGGCTCCACGAAAATAGTTGAGCCTGTGGCTGATTGGTCGTGAATCATACCTGGCATAGATGATTTGTATTCAGCCTTAACTGGAAGACAATATCTTCCGTTTCGCATAGTTACTACATTGTCCTGAAGATAAGTTCTAACAGTTTGTGAGTTAACCATGGAATTTATAAGATTATGAATCTTGTCGTTAGTTGACTTAATAGAACGACGAATAGAGCTAAGTGTAGCATTGGCATCGTCAGCTATTTCATCCTCGGCGATAATGCAACGCTTAATTTCGTTGTTAACTGGAGATAGAGGCTCTATACTTGTGAAGAATTCTGCTAATGAGTCCTCATATTCTTCACTGTCATCTTTGTCTGTAATCTTTGCTAAAGGCTTGATTCTAAGGGCAACGTTTAATACAGAGCTAATGTCTAATATTTCTTTGGCAGATAGTGTACTGCCAATTTCCAGTCTTTTAAGGCTACCTCTTATATCTCTTGTTCCAGAAAATGATACAGCACCCTTCTTCCAAAGTCTTGAGAGTGCATCGCTAGTCTGTTTTTGAAGATGCCTTATTTCATCTAAGTCTATTGATGGTTCAAGATGCTCACACATTTCTCTTCCAAGAGGAGATGATGCAAGGTCTGTAAGTCTTTCTATTATTTTTGTATATTCTAAAGTTTTATATGTCTTTGGATTCATATTAAAAATTACTCCAATCTATTTGATTTTAAGACTAATATACCTTATAATAGTACAAAATTCAATTATATAAATAAGGTGTCTAAAAGATTGTGAGGAAATAAAATGAAGTATATTGAGACATTTAGAGAAGGTGAAAAAATAGCAGATATTTACCTTTGTAAGCATAAAACATCAGCTGTAACAAAGAATGGTAAGCCATATGATTCAGCTATTTTACAGGATAAGACAGGAACTGTAGATGCAAAAATTTGGGACCCAAATTCTCTTGGCATAGACGATTTTGATGCTCTTGATTATGTGGAGGTAGTGGCTGATGTAGTAGTATTTAATGGTGTTACACAGCTTAATGTAAAGAGAGTTCGTAAGGTATCAGAGGGTGAATATGACCCAAAGGAATACCTTCCTGTGTCGGATAAAAACATAGATGAAATGTTTGCGGAGCTTCTGAAATTTGTGGGAAGTATAAAGAATACATATCTTAAAACATTGCTTGAAAAATTCTTTGTGGAGGATGTAAGCTTTGCAAAGAAGTTTAAAAATCATTCTGCAGCAAAATCTGTTCATCATGGTTTTATAGGTGGACTTTTGGAGCACAGCTTGTCAGTTACAAAAATGTGTGATTTTTACTGTACACAGTACCCAATTCTTAATAGAGATTTGCTTCTTACAGCTGCAATGCTTCACGATATGGGTAAGGTTTATGAATTATCGCCATTCCCTATTAATGATTACACTGATGAGGGTCAGCTTCTTGGACACATTATCATCGGTTCAGAGCAGGTTGGCATAAAGGCATCAGGCATTGAAGGATTTCCACCTAAAGTTTTAAGTGAGCTTAAGCATTGTATCTTGGCTCATCATGGAGAGCTTGAGTATGGTTCCCCAAAGAAACCAGCTTTAGTTGAAGCAGTGGCATTAAGTTTTGCAGATAATACAGACGCTAAGATGCAGACTATGAAAGAAATATTTGCAAGTGCTCAGCCAGCGGAGGGTACAGAGTGGCTTGGATTCAATAGATTGTTTGAGAGTAATTTGAGAAAGACTTCAAAATAGGTACATATTTATGGTTAAGAAGAATGATGAATATATAGTAACAATTGAAGATATGGGTAGTGAAGGAGAAGGTGTAGGCAAGATAGATGGCTACACCGTCTTTGTGAAGGATGCACTTCCAGGCGAAAAAGCTCGCATCAAGATTACGAAGGCAGGTAAAAGCTTTGGATATGGACGACTTATGGAGGTTTTAGAGCCTTCGGAGTATCGGGTGGAGCCAAGATGTCCTATTGCTAGAAAATGTGGTGGCTGCCAGATACAGGAAATGTCTTATGAGGCACAGCTAGCATTTAAAGAAAAGAAGGTTCAAGGCAATTTAGAACGAATAGGTAAAATACCACCATCACAGTATCAGATGTGTACTATTATCGGAATGGAGGAGCCTTACAATTATAGAAATAAAGCTCAATATCCAGTTGGATTAGACAAAGATGGTCGAATCATAATGGGCTTTTACGCAGGTAGAACCCATAGTATAATTCCTTGCGAGAATTGTGATATAGGAGATAGGATTAACAGTGAAATTCTAGACATTGTAAAGAGTCATATGGAGGAGTATAACATACAGCCATATGACGAGGAGACACACAAGGGTGTAGTTCGTCACGTGCTTATTCGTCGTGGATTTACAACAAATCAGGTTATGGTTTGCATTGTTGTAAATGGTAGCGAGCTTAAGGGTGCAACTAAGCTTGTAGAACGACTTAAAGCAATCGATGGAATGACTAGTATTTCCATAAATATTAACAAAGAAAAGACGAATGTTATAATGGGAAAAACTGTTATAGATTTATACGGCGAGGGCTATATCGAAGACTATATAGGAGATGTAAAGTTTAGAATATCACCGCTTTCCTTCTATCAGGTAAATCCTGTGCAGACAAAGGAGCTTTATGGCAAAGCTCTTGAATTCGCAGGTCTTACAGGGGAGGAAACAGTATGGGATATGTACTGTGGAGTAGGTACGATTTCATTGTTCTTAGCAAAGGCAGCAAGAAAGGTTTACGGAGTAGAGATTGTTCCGGAAGCCATCGAGGATGCTAGAAAGAATGCAAAGCTTAATAATATAGATAACGCAGAATTCTTTGTAGGAAAAGCAGAGGAAGTAGTTCCTAAGATGTATAAGGAATACGGCTTAGGCGCTGATGTGGTAGTAGTAGACCCGCCTAGAAAGGGCTGCGACGAGAAGCTACTTGAAACAATGATTGCCATGAGTCCAGAAAAGATTGTTTATGTAAGCTGTGATTCGGCGACATTGGCAAGGGATTTGGAATATTTGAAGGGGCACGGATATGGGGTGAAGAAGGTGCAACCGGTGGATATGTTCCCGCACAGTGTCCATGTAGAAACGGTGTGTTTATTGTCCAAACTCATGAAGCAAAGCATCATGTGAATGTAACACTTGACATGGACGGCTTGCAGGGCGATTCGACAAGTGTTGCGAACCTTGAGAATGATAATTCTCAAGGTGAGTCTCAGAAGGCAGATGTAAAGCAGCTACAGTGTCCAGAGGATAAGGAAAAGGCTAATATGGATGCTCGTATAATAGAGATAGTAATGAGGAGAAATAATCTTATAGCTCGATTCTGAAAGCTATAAGATTATTGTCTAAGTGTAGCTCGTTGCTGACGCTTAGTTGTCCTTTGTTCTTATGTATTAGTTCCAATAGTGTATTAAGGCCGATACCGCGATTTTTATCAGTATTAGGCTTCGTAGAGTATCCACGTTTAAATATATTATTATAAAATTCGGATGTAAGTATAGGACCTATATTTTTTATTTCAAAAACAAATTTATTGTTGACACAGTCTATAGAGATATAGATAGTGTCGTTTTCATTTGAGGCTTCAATTGCATTATCAATCAGTATGCCTACTGCCTCGATAATAATATATTCAGGTACGGTAGATTGTATATTATAGTTGTTGATAGAAAAATTCATATTAATTTTTTTCTTATTTGCCAAAGAGTATTTTTGAACTAACATTCCAGAAAGGAGCTTCAGGTTTAACTTTAAAATAAACATAGGTAAGTCTGAATAAGACATAGCATCTATATTCTTAAGGAGCTCTGTACGTAAGGTTTCGTAATCTTCACAGGTTACAGAAAGAGCACTTAGTGCTTGTAGGTTATTGTCGTAGCCATGCTGACGACTACGAACTTGTTCGATAAGCTCACCTATTATAGGTAGATATGTATTGTAATTATCAATAATTGCTTTTTGTTTGTCTACCATAATTCTTGAGCGAAGGAGAACTATATTTACAAAGCATAAAAGAGCTACCGCTATGATTATAATGGCAAAATAATATATGAAGTGTGGTAAATGTGCAACGACAAGATAACTAGCCAGGAAAACAATGGCGAATGTATTTCCAAATAAGAATCGTAGAGCTATATCCTTGCGAAGCATAAAGTCATATATATGATAAATTGGTACAAAATGGACAATAAGTGAAGAAATAATGAGTGTTAGTATATTTGCAAAAACCTGTACATAAAAGGAATTCTGGTTTAAGGCCGTAAAATTAAATATAACTATAATCCCTAATTGAATAATCAAAATACACGCATAAGATATGATACCTATATAGACACTTTGTATAATGCTCTTATTGGTGAGTATTAGAATAAATATTAGATGTGCTATAAGTGGTAAAATACGAAATAGTAAATTGTTAGAACCACTATACGCGATCAGTGCACTTATAGAAGCAAATAGGATGGTTTTATATAAAACGCTTTTAGACGAACCTAAAGAATGCTGCAATAAACCTCTTGTAATAACCAAGACAAATAGCATCTCAAGTATAGCAATAAAAAAGCATTGTAAAAATTCTATAATATCAAATCCCATTAGTGTAATCCTTTCGAAAATGCAATATCAAAGTCGTCTTTATATTTGCGACCTAGAGGTAATTCTGTTTCGTTGATGCATATTAGACGTTTAGTTTTTTGATATGAATATATGTAGTTTATATTTATTATATATGATTTATGTATACGCAAAAAATAGTATGGTGCAGTAGCTAAGAAATCCTTTAACGTTAGCGTACGTGTTTCGAAGGAACCATTTATTGTATATACAATGGTAGTATGATTTAAACATTCGACATAATATATATTTCTAAAACTAATAGGTATTTGAACGTTTAGTAAAGTATTGATAGTAATGGCATCATTCCCAATATGTGTTGAATGGAAAATATCGTCTAATGTTTTTTTTATGTCAAAATATGAATAAGGCTTCGATAGATAACTAAAGCAATGCACATCATTAACTGCCTGATGTATTTTTTCGGGGACTCCAGTTAAGTATATGATAGGAGTTGTACTATATTTTGAAGAGTTTCGAAACTTTAAACCAATGTCTATACCTGAAATGTTGGAATTATCTGAATCTGAATCAGCTGATAAATCTACGTCTAAAATAAATAAATCTATATCATAATCTGAGGAGATACTTATGGCGTTATTGGCATTATGTGCTACATATATATTAAATTTAGGATTGTACATAAGAAGCATCTCCCTTAGAGCTTTGGTTTGTAATTCTTCATCTTCTACGATTAGTATGTTTAGCACAATTGTACCTCCAAAAACATATGTTAATATAAAGCAATTATATGTATAAAAAAGCAAATAGTCAAATCAAAAAAATGCTGTTTACGTCGTGAAAATTGTCGTTTACGCTAAAATGTTGAATAGTGAAAAAATATGGTATATATATGGGATATGATAGATAAGGTTAACAACAATATAATAAAAAATACATAAATTGCTAGAAATAAGGATAGTGCTTAATGAATTTTATACAGTTAGCAAAGAATTAGAGCCCAACCTGTAATAATAGTTGGGCTTTAATAGAAAGTGACAGTGCATATGAGATTTATATTAAGAGATTTGTTCGATTCCATAAAAAACAATATATGGTTATATGCTTTGATAATTGTTTCTCAGATTATAGGCATAGTGTGTCTATTGAGCATATATGGTGTATATGTAAGCTATGAAAAGAAGCAAATACAGACCAATATTGATAAATTAGATATAGAAGTAACCTTTGATAATGTTACCGTGGGAGAATTGAGAAGTGGTATGCACAAGCTACTTGGTAAGATTGAAAATAACATAGATTATATATATCTGCTGACTGGATATGGTGATAGGATGATTAATTGTCATTTTGAATATCATTCTGGATATCAAATTCCGAAATCCATAAGCAAAAGAATTTCAATAACAGAGGGTAGAATATTTAATGATGAGGATATTGATTCGGGAAAAAAGGCTATAGTAATGGGCGGAACATATGCTGTTGGAAGTGAATTTGCCATAGACGGAGAGTGTTTTGAGGTCATTGGTTGTAGTGGAATTGAATTTCATAATCGAGCTTCATGGATGTTTATTGAACAATGTCCAGAACAGTTAACCACGGATTTAATTATTTTTATGTTTAAGGAACTGCCTACATATGAAGATTATTCAGAGATAAAAAGTTTTTTTGAGGGAGAATATTATGATAGGGCAAAGGTTGAGGAGTTTGAGATATTAGATGAAGGTGAGCTTATTTCTATTAGGACTATGATATTTATGTCGGTTGTAGTTGGAATAGTTATAGCGCTCAATACAGGCATCTTATACGCATATTTGATAAGAAAACGACGCAAGGATATGGCGGTTTATTCTATAGTAGGGGCATCTAGGGGTGCTAGATTTAAACTATTAGTAAAAGAGCTTGGTATTGTAACATTTTGTACAATATATATCGGAATATTAATGTTCATTGGGGTATTTGAAGGGTTTATCAATGAAATATATAATAATAGTAAAAATGTTTATGAACCGAAGTCCTATATTGTGTTAGGAGGTACATACTATCTATGTGTAATGGTTATTATGTCGGCAGTGGTCTTTATGGTTAATTCAATAAAGATAAAGGATATGCTTAGGAGGGTTAGCCATGATTAGATTTATATTTTCAGAATATATAGATAAAATGTGGATACATCTTTTTATCATATGTATACTTACGTCAGCGATGCTCGCAGGAGGTACCTTTGTGGGAGAACTTTCTACAAAGGGCTCTATGTATAATGCGGTAATGGATAGTATAGATGGTAGATCGCTTCTTTTAGGATATAATTATGAATCGGAAATGATTGATAGATTAAAGGATTATGGTAAGGTGATCAGCAATGAAGTATACTTTGCTGTTGATAAAAGTCAAGAAGAGTCGGAAAGGAGGAAAATAATACGTATAAAAGCATGCCCTGATGAAATAATGGGTTATGTTCATCCAAGGCTTGATGTTGGGGAGGATATAGAAAATTGTGGAGTAGATGAAAATACTATTGCGGTGTATATATCATATAATAATATTGGAATTGATATAGGAGATACCATCGTTTTAAGCATTGATATGGGCGATGGAGTCAATAAGAAGGATGTAAAGTTCTACATAGCTGGAGTGTTAAGCGAAGGCCAGAAATTGTATGGTTTTGATGGTGCAAGTAGAGATATGATATATACAGATTTATTTAGGACATATAGCTATGCACAGCTAGGAGAAATTCTTATAATAACAACTCAGAAGGAAATGGAAAAGCTAGAAGGAAATATTTATCATGAATATGATAGTGGCATTCTTACGTTTGATGAGAAACTCACAGATACCGAGGTGAACAATATCAAAAAGGAGATTGTTGAATACGAGAGAGAAAGAAACAATGGAATAAGCTTTATAGAGAATGTTTTTCCAACTATGGATAATTTTATAAGTGATAGTAAGGATATGTTTTACATTGAGTTGAAAAAATATATTCCAATGATTGTGACGATTTGCACAATAAGTTTAGTATGTATGGTTGGTATAATTTCTATAAAGACGGATATGAGTTTGAAGTCATATACGATATTTAGATTGTTGGGTATGAAGGGGCGAAATATTATCCTTTGTAATGGAATAGAGATGCTTATTAATATTATATGTGCATTGATTTTATTTGTATCGATGGCCACTGTACAAAATGTATATGGAATTGTGGATAAGATAAATCTTAGAATAGATATGGTGACGCTTATTTCGGTATGTGTATTTGGCGTGCTTGTTGTTGTAAGCAATATAATAGTGTCAGCAATAATATTAAGGAATAATACCCCTGTTCATATATTGAAGAAAAGAATCTAGTTGAGCGGTGGAATGGAAAATATATAAAAATCATATAGCTGGAAGGGAGAAGAGTATGATTAAGATAGAAGGTGTAAGTAAGATATATAATCTAGGAAAACAAAATGAATTTTATGCTTTAAACAACGCAAGTTTAGAAATAGATAACGGAGAATTAGTAGCAATCGTTGGTAAATCAGGTGCTGGTAAGTCTACTCTTATGCACATAATAGCCTGCATAGACGACTATGAGAAGGGTAAATATACTCTAGGGGGTCAAGATGTTGGTAAGCTTGGTGATAGCGAGAAGTCACTTATAAGAAATCAGTGGATAGGTATTGTATTACAGGATTTTGCATTGTTAGAAAGATATAGTGTCCTTGAAAATGTAATGATTCCTTTTTATTTTTCTCCTAACAAGGTAAAGCGAAGCGAACAAAAGAAAAGAGCAATGGAGCTTCTTAAAGAACTATCTATGGAACATTTATGTAATCAGAAAGTTAATAAACTATCAGGTGGTCAAAAGCAGAGAGTTGCCATCGCAAGAGCTATGATAACAGAACCAAAAATACTATTGGCTGATGAACCGACAGGAGCACTGGATGAAAAGACTTCAGAAGAAATTATGAATGCGATGAGGCTTATGAACAAAAAAGGAGTTACAGTTATTATAGTTACTCATGATATGTCAGTAGCTAATCAGTGTGAAAGAATAATAGAGATAAAGGACGGTTGCATATATGAATAAAGAAAATAAATCAAATGAACAAGCATTGACGCTATTGCTCAATAAGCATCAAAAAGTAAATAGAATAAAAGTTGTTATAGCATTTATGTTGATGATACTTATAGTAGTTGCGGTTGTATTTGTTAATAGTGATAAAGAACTAGGTAAACAACAAGAAAAAAAGCAGATTAAAATAGAAGATATAACAGTTGATGGAAATACAATGGTGTTAAATGTTGATAGGAAGTTTTATATATATGATAAGGATCCTAGATATCTAGATAAGGATGAACCGCCAGCAAAGATATTAAGGGAGATTGAAGTGGTATTTAATGGTGTGGCTGATTTTGACACAACAGAATTTGAAGGAGAAATAAAGGTAGAGGGTTATGAATTGGATGGAAATCTTATTGGGTGTTGTGCTAATAAAGTTTTTTTAGATAAAAATAATGAGTATCACTATTCGTTTTCATGTATTAATGCATGTGAATATGTGGATGGTAGCGAGACGAAGAATTTGCGGATACTTAAATATGATATAGAGATATCGTCTGATTTAAGTGAGATATATATAATGGTTTGGATGAGAAATGATGAAGAGGATGTGCGTATATATAGTAAATTGGAATGAGAAAAGGGAATACAGATTGCTAAGCGGAAGTTGGAGCGTAAAGTAAAATCGCAGGAAAAAAAGATTGCGAAGGAATCTGGAGTGCTACCTAAGAAGATTGAAGAATAAATTTTTTTATTGAAATGATACTTTTTGGTCATTTATAAAAAATTAAGAAATTCTTAAGAAAAATCTCAACTTTTTCTTAAGAATTTTTTTGTATAGTAAGGTTATAAAGAAATACGTGAGGAGGGCAGTATATGTTTAAGTTTTTAATAAGCAACATAAAACATTCGTTTACTAAGCAACAGCTTATGACTTTTTTATTAGTGGTTGTTCAACTGTTTTCGGTAATTGTTATAACATTTTCTTATGGCATCATTAATCATTATAATTTTACGAGTTAATCAATAAAAATGACAGATTAGACAAGGTTTGACAAATTCTAAAAAGATTTTGCTACAATATTAGTATGCAAAAAAGTATTGTGAGATGAGAAAAGAAATGGTTATAAAGTTAGCATTGAAAAATATTAAAAATTCAATAGTGGAATTTTCTAGAGAATATAGCCTGTTAATAGTGTCTCAGTTAGTCGCTGTTATAAGTATATTTTTTGCCTACGGAATCTTTGGCAGTTATTCTGCTAAAATGCAGGAAATAGATATAGATAGTTATAACATTAGGGCTACTGTGGAAGTCGGTAAAGTTGGACAACTTCGAGAGAGCTTACCTGAAATGCTAGAAGGTATGCAGGATAGACTAGATTATGTGTTTATAGGCGGATTTCTGGATGATATGAGAGTGAGTATGTATTTCGAATATGACAATGGAGAATATAAAAGTGCAGATACCACAAATAAAAATGCACCTGCGGATGAAGGAAGAAATATATCTGATAGGGATTTGAGAGATGGTAGTAATGTGGTATGCATTAGTGGCGATATAGAAGGAATGATAGGTTACACTGTTGATATTGGAGATACTGGCTTTCAGGTTATAGGAAGAAGAAATATTGGTGCTAACTATTTAGAGATACCATTTACAGCTGAAAGTGACGATTTAGAATTATTTGTAATATCTTTAATTTTTGAACAGTTGCCAAAACAGTCCGATTACATAATGTTTAGGGACACTATGGAGGGGCTGTTTGGCGATGAAGTTATTGTCGATGAATTTAAGTTAAAGGATGCTGATGAGATTATTTCTATGAAGAGTATAATTGTTATTTCAGTTGCTATTGGTATCGTATCTGCATTAAATACGTGTTTGATATATGGCTATATTATTAGTAGACGTAAGAAACAGATGGCGGTTTACGGTATTATAGGAGCGGCAAAGGGAATACGACTTCTCATTAACGAAGTGGAGATTATGTTGGTTAGTGCATCTATAGTGGTTATAGGTTTTATTGTATATAGATTTGGTATAGAAAAAAAGATTGTAGAAGTGTATGCGAGTAGTGTTTCTGTGTATGGATTTAAATCATATTTTATTATGATAATGCTGTATATGATATGTATATTTGTTGCGACATATATAATGCTGAATTTAGTTACTAGTCGTAGATTAACGGATATGTTAAGACGGGCGAAGAGATAAGGAGGCTTGGAGTATATGTTTAAATTTGCATTAAGTGAATACATTAGAAACTTTTGGTTTAATCTATGTACCATCCTTTTGATAATAGTGATTATGGTTTTGTCAACTATATTTATATCTAATATAGAGCAGGATACAAGGGAATATAGATTAGCAGAGCAGTATATAGATAAAGATAGTATATTTGTTACCTGGAGCTTTTATGATTTGAAACAGATGATTGAAGATAAGTTAGGAAAAGAAGATAAGCTGCTTTATTCGCAGAGTATTGCAGGTGGTATAGAAGGTAATAAAGATGCAAATATAAGTTCATTGGTATATCCTCAGCAGGTTATGGAGAAATTAGAACCTAGGATGGATGAGACGGTCAATATATTAGATGCGAAAAAAAATAAGGATATCATAATTGCATATATTTCTCACAATCCATATGGTATTGAGGCGGGGGATGTTTTTAGCTATGAAATATTGACTTTGGAAGGGGAAGATGACGGTATATGCGTGGATGTTTATGTGGCGGGAATTATAGGTGAAGGACAACGCCTGTATAGTTCTGTAGGTGAAGTTTTTAGCGATATGGTATATAAAGATTTCTTTAACCTATATAGTTACGAACAGACGGGGAAGGTAAAAATGATTATACCTGAACAAGAGTTGTGTAAGATAAAAGAGATAGATAGGATAAATAAGACGTCTATATATGAAAATATTATAATTAATCCTAGTGATAATATGAGCGAGGATGAGAGGATTGCGTTGGCAGAAGCTATATCAGAGTATGAGAAAAATATACGACCAATTACATCAGAGATGGTTTATCCTGATGCCAGAGATATAGTATATAGAAGCAATGTATTACATAAAAGTGAGCTTTATAAATATATTCCGTTAACAATTATTGTTATGGTGCTGTTTATTGTGTGTGTAACGAGCATAGTGACTATTAAGACGATAATTAGTAGTAGATTTTATGGAATTATGTATATGTGTGGTATGCATTATACAATAGCCCAGCGTATGACTGCAGTAGAGATGACATTGAACTCAGTTATAGCTACGGTGTTTGCTATAAGCATATTGACTTTGCAAAATAAATTGAAATTAGTTGGTGAGATAAATTGCAATCTTGACATACTGCAGTATGGATTTATGTTTGCAATATGTACAGTGATTATTCTTTGGTCGACTATGACAGCGAAGAGAGTGTTAAAGGATAATCCGCCAATACAGATAACAAAAAATATGGATTAGGTATAGGGATAGAATTTATGATAGAGATAAAGAATATTCAGAAGACATACAATTATGGGAAATCTAATGCATTCCAAGCATTGAATGATGTTTCACTTACAATTAATGATGGAGAGATGGTGGCTATTATAGGGAAGTCTGGAGCGGGAAAGTCTACGCTTATGCATATATTAGGTTGTATTGATGAGTTCGAGTCTGGAAAGTATTATTTGAATGGTGAGGATGTTTCTTCTTTAAACGAGAAGAAAAGAGCGCAAATTAGAAATTCGAAGATAGGCATCGTGTTACAGGATTTTGCATTAGTAGAGAGCTATTCTGTTATAGAAAATGTTATGCTTCCTTTATATTTTTCAAAAGGTATAAAAGGGAAAAAGGAAAAGATGGCTAAGGCAATAGATGTGTTAAAGCAGATGGAGATGTATGAGTTTGTCGACAAAAAGGTTAATAAGTTATCAGGAGGGCAGAAACAGCGTGTTGCCATTGCTAGAGCTATGATAAATAATCCTAAAATTTTATTGGCTGATGAACCTACGGGTGCGTTGGATGTAAAGATGTCTGCCGAAATAATGAGTATATTTGAAAAATTAAATGAGCAGGGAACGACAGTTATTATCATAACTCATGATATGGAAATAGCAAAAAAATGTAGTAGGATTATAGAGATAAGTGATGGAAGAATAATATAAAGTGATATTGAGAGCATATAAAAAAAGAAGGGAGAAGACATATATGAAGGGAAAGAAAAAAATTGTTATAGCAATTATAAGTGTTATCGCTTTGATAGCGATAGGTTTGGTTGTATTTTTTTTAGTTAGAAAAAAACCAGTAACAGATATAGTGATGAAAGAAAATGAGGTTATATTTAATGTAGATAGACAGTTTTATTTATATGATAAAGACCCTTCGGATAAGAAAAATGGAAAGGTGAAACCTATAAGAGAAATAAAGGCCATATTTAATGGAACAGGCAATATTAAAACTCATGAATATGATGGACAGGTTATAGTAGAGGACTTTGAATTAGGTGGTAATTTTAAATCATATTATTTTGAAAAAGATAAGAAAGAGTGCCATCTGACATGTGAAGGAGTGAATCTAAATGATCGTGAGGCTGTAGAAGGCGAACGATATGCATATTCTATTTCTATTAGTCCTGATTTTAGAGATATTAAGATATGGATATATGAGCTAGATGAAGGTGATGACGGAGAATATTATTGGGTATTAAATAATGGTTATTAAGTCTGCATTTTAAAATAGGTAAGTAGCAATGTGAATTTAACATCAGCAAAAGAAGAGACTAGTTTTGAGGTACATTTTTTATCGCTGAGAGATAGAGATAAAAGGTAAGGTGAAAGAACTCAGTATGGGGACAGAAGATAAAGATAATAGAATAATTTTACTAAAGTTAAGTCTATATTGTATATCATGAATTGTTTGGGAAAAAAATAAAAGAGGGCTTATATTCTCCTATTACGCAAAATGAAAGACATAGACTTGTAATAAAAGGACTTCGAGGACAAGAGAAGAATGTAATAACAAAGATATTCTTTGAAAAGAGTTTTGATAATAATTATAAATCGGTAGTTGTTTTAGCAAATCCCAAGACTTATCTTAATGCTAAATATGCAAAAAAGGAAGTGAAAGGTCAAGTTATTCGCGCAGACCAATTGGTATCTTATATAAAGCAAAAAGATGAGGAAATAACAGACTTTACATATAGTGAAGAAGAAATGCGAAAGCTGGCAACATTTTTTCTTGAAAGGAATATCTCTGAGAGATCAGATTATTCTAAAAAGTATGAACAAATGTTGCAAGCATTGGACGAATTAAAAAAAGATGATAGCACAATAGCTGATGCTGATATTAGTAATAATAATGCCTGTATAGATAGTAAAAAAGAGATAGTTAAGTCACATATATGTCCTCACTGTGGTTCGGAGCTTGTACTTCGGACAGCTTCGAAAGGCGCTAATGTGGGCAAACAATTTTATGGTTGCAAATCATTTCCTAAATGTCGCTATGTGCAGTATATGAAATGATGCGAATGCATATATGAGTTTACATAGTGTTGGCAAGATTATAAATTTGTGACATAGATTGTAGCGCAAATTTTGGAGGGTAATTGTTATGGTAAATTTAATAGTAGTATGTGGTCCTCGAGCAGTTGGTAAGATGACAGTTGCAGAAAGTTTAAGAGATAAACTAAAGTATAAACGATGAAGAAGACATTAGAATTGCCAGTAATTATAGTTTTTACTGAAGAGATATTGCCAGAGGTTTCAGCTTGGGAGGGACAGTTTGTATCTATGCATAAAAAAGGAACTGTATTAGGATTTGATAATGAGGATCAAGAGGAAGCAATTCAAGAGGAACCTATCGATGAGAAAGCTGAAAAGAAAGAAGGCTTCATTCTTAATTATGTCAATTCTGTGAAACGTGGTATTCAGAAGATGTTTACTAAAACCTTTATGGCAGGTCGTGTTAATGAGCTTCTAGAGAAGAAAGGTCAGACCTAATTTGTATCTAATAAGAATTACGTAAATAATATTTTAAAGGAACCTAGTTTTACTAATCAGCAGAAGCTTGCTATGTATGCTGCATTTTCAGAGTATAGGCATTCAGACTTTGAGAAGCTTCTTAACTTTGCAGGTGATAATGGTATAGATGCGAATCTATTGATACAGTGGGTTGAGAGTCTAGGTGATGAGTTAGATTACTTGCAGATTAAGAATGCGTTAAGACAGTTTGCAAAGCCGACAGAGTACAAGCTTAAGTATGATTTGGCTAAGGAGTTGTTGTTAGGTGTTTGGCAGGTAGAGTTTTATAAGAATGGCGCACCTACAAGATTTCGATTGATAGCTGAACCTGATATTGAAATGATTAGAGAAAAGTTAGGATTGTCTGAGAGTGCTTTTACTTATATTGATTTTGAGACGTATGAAGAAGCGAAAGAGAATAATGAAGAAAAGAAGTAAAAAGCTGTAAGTAGGCTGTGCAAACGCAGTTTGAAATTGTCCGGAAGAGAAATTTCTTCCGGATTTTTCATATTATTTTAGGTAAAAGAAGATTAATTGCCCATAAATGTAATCGAAACAATTATGGGAGGAAGCAAGAATGGAGAAAAGACAACGAGTTGAAATTAGGGAAAGAGATGAATGGAGTGGTATAGCGGAATTTCTTGGTAATATCATTGCAAAATATATAGATGTAGTGAATTTGGATGCTTTACCGGAGCCAGGCATATATCTTACGCAAAAATGTATTAATAAAATGTATAGGAAATATATGAAGATTAGTAAACTACAAAGAAAAAGCAGGAAATGGGTTGACTATCTTAAGATATAATGTTAAATTGTTCGTAGGAACGAAATGAGAACGAAAGACATTGTATGCGTATATACGAATGCGTGAATGCAGAAGTGGAGAGGTAGTATGCTTATTAGTGAAAGAATATTTAAGATTTTAGAAGATAAAAATATGTCGCAGAGTGCTTTTGCAAAGAAAGTGGGTTTAGCAGGAAGTACTGTGAGTGATTGGAAGAGGAAGAAGACTAATCCATCAGCAGACAAGATTATGGATATCTGTATGGTGTTGGAAGTAACGCCGGAACAATTGCTAACGGGAAAGGGTATTGATGATGATTATGTAGAGTATAAGCCTAAGAAGGTTAAAGCAGAGCCAGAAATATCTAAAGCTGATATTCGAATATTAATGGACATTCATGCAATGAAAGATCCACAGCGTAAAAGA
This sequence comes from Lachnospiraceae bacterium, assembly GCA_017412055.1. Taxonomy (GTDB): domain Bacteria; phylum Bacillota; class Clostridia; order Lachnospirales; family Lachnospiraceae; genus SVEL01. The sequence goes on from JAFQOW010000011.1 coordinate 34,058, forward strand.
CTTATGAAATATATGGAGGCTTTGAAACAGATAGAAGCATTGGAAGACATGGAGTAGAGATACTAAAGATTGGAGGGATACTGTGGCAGAAACTCATAAGTTGATGACGGTAGATAATATATATAATCGAGTTTATATCATAAGAGGACAGCAGGTCATGCTTGATTATGATTTGGCTGAAATCTATGGATATGAAGTAAAACGTTTAAATGAACAGGTTAAGCGTAATATTGCAAGATTTCCAGAAGATTTTATGTTTCAGTTAACAAAAGATGAGATAGATTTCGTGAAGTCACAAATTGCGACTTCACGAAATGAAGATTTTTCAAAGTCGCAATTTGCGACTTTGAACGTAAATGGGGATAAAAGAGGTACTAATGTAAAGAAATTACCCTACGCATTCACAGAACAAGGTATCTACATGCTGGCAACGGTTCTCAGAGGCGAACTTGCAGAACAGCAAAGTATATTTATTATGCGAGCATTTCGTGAGATGCGCCATTTTATTAAACAGAATCAACAGTTTGTTACTAGTGCGGAAATGAAACTTGTGACAGCGAAAGTATCTGAGATATCCGTACAGGTTGCAGGGATTTCAGATTGGAAAAAGAAAGCAGAAAACGATATAGTTAGTATTCAAAAAAGCATAGATATACTCAATGAAAATTTTGTATCGGATAAGGATTTCAAGAACTTTGTTATTTATAAAGGCCAGAAATTTGAGGCAGATGCAGCATACATAGATATATATCAGCAAGCAACAACAAGTATTTATGTGGTTGATGATTATATGAATATAAAGACATTACAGCTTTTGTCACAGAAAAAACAAGGTGTAGAAGTTGTTCTATTTACAGAAAATGGGCATGGAAAAAAAGGGTTTTTGACATCAGCAGTTGTAAGCGACTTTGTAGGTCAATATCCACCACTAAGGATTAAATCTAATCCAGATTGTCATGATAGATTGATAGTGATTGATTATGGTTTACATACAGAACAGGCATATCATTGTGGTGCGTCTAGTAAGGATGCGGGTAAGAAATTATGTGCTATAAATAAGATTGAGAATACAGAGATGATTCGTCCTGTGATAGATAAGTTATTATTAGGAGCGGATAAGGTTATTTAATTTTCAAGGTCGCATTTTGCGACCTTGAATCATATATGAAAGGAAATTTTGTGAGAAAGACAAAGGTTTATATATACACACGAGTTTCTACAGCTATGCAGATAGATGGTTACAACCGAGTTAGAACAAGAAATTGCAAATTATGAAAAGCAATTAAGACATTACTATAATATAAAGGATGTGATTCTTGCAGATATTGATGCGTTGGATTATGAAGACAAACACTACAAAATAAGAAAATCAGATTTAGAAGATAGACTGTACGAAGCATATGATAAGATGGATGAGATAGAAAATGCCCTTGCAAGTGCGAAAGCAAAGAAGCGTTCTATTATAGCAGATAAGGTAACCGGAGATAATATTTATAAAGCTCTGCTTTACTTTGATGATTTTTATGATAAAATAGATGAGAGTGAACGTCGTGAATTCATGACAGTATTACTTGATAATATACAGATTTATGAAGAGCGACAGGTAAATGGACAATGGCTTAAGTCCATAGAGTTTAAACTTCCGATTATTAAGGAAGATATGAAGCTGCGTTTGGACAATGATTCACATGTGGAGACAGTGTGTTTACTTTCGAAGAAAAGCTAGTAATCATATTGATTCGTGGTTTGTTAAACTGGAAAATATATATTTTTGATTATACATTGTAGTATAGAAAGAGGGAAAAATGTTCGAATTAATATTTATTTTAGTTATCGCATTTATACCAATGCTTTGGTTAAGAAATGCAAGCAAATTTACAAAAGAAATGGAAAAGGCACCTATTGTTGATGCAACAGTTGTAAAGTGTGAAGTGGTTCCTAGAGATGAGGATTATTATAAACATTATCTTGTTACATATGAGTACTATGATCCGTATGGAATGGTACAATATTATGCTGATAGATCTGAGAAGGAAATGAGGGTAGGGAAAGTTTATAAAAGATTCTTAATTAGAAATAGGCAGGGCTATATGCTTGTTGATCCAAAAGCTTTAAAGGAGAATAAAGAAGCGTCTTCGTGGCCGTTATATCTATGGACAATAGGTATATCGGCGGTAGGAATTCTTATATATATGATGAAACATTCATCAGAAAAAACTGAGTTTGTAATTAAAGTAGGATTGTTTATGCTTATTGGAATTGCCATGATTCTTGGAGGACTTTTTAGTATTAAGAGAGCTGTTGACAAAAGAAGGCTGATACGTCATCCACAGGTGAGAAAAATTGAGGGAACTATTGTGGATTATACAGAGCAACGAAACAGAGAGGAAAATTCAAGAATATATTTTCCTATTTATGAATGTATTTATAATGGTAGAGTTTATGAATACAAACGCTCCTATTCGATGTCTAAGGAGCCTACTTTGGGAGAAAAGGGTACCCTTTATATTGACACAAGAAATGATATGATTTTTGAGAAGGGCGAAGTTAAAACAAATATTTTTATGGGAATTGTGTTTATATGCTTTGGCTTGCTAGCATTAGTGGCTACTATTATGGGTATAATTATGTAGAATGTATGTTGCTGATGGAAGGGCAACAAGAATAATCTGCACATATTTTAAGACCTCCACTGAATTTGGTGGAGGTCTTGTTAATTATTTGTCAGTATGAAATACCGTGCTGATGTTAAATAAAAAAAATTTTAAATTACTACTTTAGTAGGGTAGCATAATTCATTGCAATATGTTAGAATTAAAATAAAAATTTATGGGAATATAGAAGATGTGTCTTTATTTCGCTTTTGTACAAGTATATGTGGAGGATTAATTTTTGACACATGAATTATGAAATTCTAATATATCGACATAAGAAAGAACAGGAGGTAAATGGAAATGAAAAAGAAGTTTATTGTTAAGCGGACTACAAGCATTGCATTAAGCCTTGCGCTGGTAGCAGGTTTGGTTGGTAGCTCCCTAGCTGGATTGTTTGCGCCGAAGGGTGTATCAGCAGCGGAGTTAGTAGATTATAAGCCGGCAAAGCTTGGAGTTAATGTGCTTCCTCGAAGTGCAACGGATAATTCAACATTTATGAAGAAGTATGTTTTGACATCAGGTACAAATATGAATGTCAATGATATGTTTAAGCTTGTAAGCTGGAAGAATATTGATGACGGGATTAGGATGTCAAAAGGTAATGGGCTTACCAGAAGCAAGCTGATGCATGAGGATAATAAAAACTGGTATGCTGATTATACATGGACCTTTAGCAGCAGTCAGTCTACTCTGAAAGAACTGATGGGGGATGGTCAGATAAGGCTTACATATGATGGTAATCTTACATCAGACCACCATTGGAATTTCTGGAGTCACTGGAAGGAAAAATGGGATGTGGCAAAGATTAATATTTCAGGTGGTTCCGGTAATGTCAGTCTTATATCACAGAGCAGTCAGGGCAGAGATGATGAACAGGGTCAGCATTATGTATTATCTGTTGATTCTAACAGCTCATGGTCTTCTTATGACAGATTGTCATTTTCAGCGGGACATAGTGGCTGTAATTGTGGTAGTTCAGGTGTATCCCAGTCTGTAATTTATCTTACAGATGAATATGCTCCACGTGTAACAAGTACATATGTGGCATATGACAGTGCAGGTAATAATAAGATAAGCTCTGGTAGCGGACTTACCGCAGGAGCTACAGCATATGTAGTGATGAATTTTAACGAGAATATTCGTTTTGCCAATACTCAGGCTGAGACACTTCAGCTTGAACTAGATGCATATTATAAGAAGAATGATCAACGTGCAGGAACCATAAAGGCTAATTTAATAAGCGTTGTAAATAATAGAATGGTATTCAAATTTACCGTTCCTGCAACTTATAACAATGAACCAACAGATCTTTATATTAAGTCTGTCTCTAACAGCCAGAGTAGCTTTATAGGTTCATCAAACCAGTATACTCTCTATTACCTTGATAAAAATGGAGAAGCATTTTCAAAAAATGCTGATGCCACAGGAAAGGTTTCAAGTAAGATTACTGACCTTGCAGGAAATGGAATAAACTGGTCAAGGAGCAGTAAAAGCTTTGGAAAGATTTACCTTGATAACAATGCTCCTGAATTTGCCAAGACAGAGATTTCAGGAAGCATGATGGATGCTAATACAACAAAGCCATCTAATCAATGGCCTGAAGATATGGACAGAAGTTCTGTATTTGCAGGAGTAGGTGATGAACTTACATTTACAGTGTACTTTTCAGAGCAGTTAAATATCAATAATAATGATTTGAATAATATTTATGCCCAGCTTAATGTGAAGGATTCCAGTGGAAACACAGTTAAGTTGAAGGCAAACAGCATTAAAACATCTAGTGCCAAGAGTGTATTTGGCGTAGATGCTGGCTCTTATAACATTACGAAGATAACATTTGATAAATTTACAGTAGAGGCAGGAATGGTACCTTCTAACGTAGATGGAGTATCTATCCAGATTGTAGGAATACAAGGTATGGGTAGCACAAAGGATATGGTTGGAAATGTACTGGCTTCCGTAGCAGGCAATTTGGATGCGGCAGCACAGCAGGAATATCTTGATACATTGGGACCTGTAGCATCTACAGATATACTTCTTGAGGATGGAAAGGATGTATATGTACCAAATAGCGATGGTTCTACAATATTTACATTCCCTATTTCAGTAAATGATGATAAGTCTGTTGATAATGGTACGGGAGCATATGCCAGTGGTGTGACGGGACTTACAGGAAGCTTTTCTGTTATCATGGATGGTGAAAGCAAGGAATTCCAGTATTATGTTGATACAAATTCTACTGCAAGTAAATACTCATATAAATGGAAGAACGGAAAAACATCATCAAATATTTCTGAAGCAGAGAAATACGATTTGCTTCAGTTAGATGGCGCGAATAAAGCATATATACATATAATGCTTGATGAAAATACAGACTACGGTTACAACGTGGCAGAAGGTGTAAAATTTAATGCAACCCTTGTTGTAAATGCAAAGGATTTTGCAGGCAATGAGAGAGTATCTGAATTTAAAATTGCCCATGATATGGATTGGGAGGTACCTACTGCAGAGGCAGTTAGCAACAACATAATTGTAGATGGAGAAAGTAGCACAGCTACCATTACAGCTAATGTAAAGCTTAGAGACAATTATGGAATAAAGACAGTTAAATATAAATGGGACGATGCAGGATTGCTTCAGGATTACAACATTGGAGCTGGAATTCTTACAGAGGTAGAGGTTTCCATACCGATAGAATTTACATTTACAGAGGATGTGAACACCAGACAGGGAACAAAGAAGCTTACTATAGCTGTAGAGGATTACAATGGTAAACAGACTATCTGGACCAAGGAGTACAGCTATAGCTTCCTTAAGCCGGTAGGTAATTATACCATACAGTCCGGAAGCGTTGAGGCACCTGTTATAGACCCTGTTGTAACGATTGACTGGGCAAAGAATAGTAACAATACAGGTACACAACCATACACAATGATGATTATGCCAACAGGATTGCAGGAGAATGGTGAAAATGTTTATTATGCATTCCTTCAGGATTTAATCAAACCGGATGAAAATATCTTTGCACGACTTCCAAAGGATGAAAATGCTAATACAAACGCTTACGAATTTTTGGGAAATTGGTATAAGCTGGTTGGAAATGTAACAGATAGTGGTGGATCATTCTCTTCGTACGAGCAGATTGAGTCTGCTTCCTTGTATGAGGTATATCAGTTTATACATGGATATTATGGAAAATTAGAGGTTGTGTTTGTTACATCCCAGGAGATGAATGGTGGTTATGCTGCTGGTTCAAGCTCTCAATATGATCCATATCCTAGCTTTAACAACTTTAGCTATACAACAGCTATGTCTGTTATAAAGAACGAGAGTATATATTTAGCTAATGATGCTGATTATGGTGTAATCTTTAGTGATATTATAGACGAAAATGGATACTCTGTAGAGGATGATGTTTTCCATGACATGGAGGATGAGTCAGATACAATCACAGCTCCATATCCAACATTAGATGGAATGAGTGTTGTTATTGAAACTGTGAACAATAAAGAAACACTGGAAGCTTTATATGGACTAAATGCCATAAGCTATGCTGAAAGCTACGCACAGATTCAGTATTATAACGGAAGCATATGGCAGACAAAAAGTACGGTAGAGCTTGCTAAATTAGTTGAGCAAAGCATAACCATTCCATATGGAACAACAACTGATACAGGATATTACAGGGTAGTTGTTACGCTGAGTGATATTGAAGGCAATAAGATGACCTTCGAAGGTCCTGAGTATTTTGCAGACGTAACTACAGTTGATTTCGTAATGAGTGAATATAATAAGGTATATCAGTACCTTGGAGAAGACGGAACAGGAACAAAGACTGTAAGGGCAGCACAGAAATATGATATGGAAGAGACAGGAGAACTGACAGTAGGTCTGGCAGATGTGCATAAATACTGGTCACTTTCAGAAGGTGAAGGAGTACATGAAATTATCTTTACACGTGATTATACCAGTGAGGTAGACCGACTTTCACAGGATATGATTGTAGGTGTATGGAATAAGATGGATGAAATGGGTCAGGAATATGCGGTGTGGTTGCCAGCCAATGATATTTCATCTATGGAATTTGTATATACCCCTGTTCGTGTAGATGAGTTTACTGCTGACAGCTATGGTTCAGAGGATAAGCTTTTGTTACCTTTAAAAGAGGGCGAAAATATTATCTGCTATAAGATTGTTAATACAAATGGAATTGAAACAACTAAGGAAATACTTATTAATGTTTCAACAGCATATAATGACTTTGAGCTTGACATACGTAAGACAGCTACAGAAGCTGTGATTACACCAGTGGTATCTGACAGCGCATTGATGGCAGAACCAGTTGTTAAGGAATTTTGGTTTAGCAGTGATTATATGTCTAAAACAGATGGTGACATACCTACATATACAGTAATTCGTTCAAATCCATATGAATTCTATATGTTGGATAAGTATGGAAACCTAAGCTATCAGTCATGTGTTATTGAAGAAGTGGATGGTGAGGCTCCATTCTATGCAGGCTTTACTACAGGCACTACATATGATGACACAGAAGTTGGTTCAGATGGTTTTCATTTCACATTCTATGTGAATGATTGGGCAAAGATTTCACCGGAGGATGCGTACCTTACATTTGATGCAGATTATTCTGCGTTGCTCATGGGACTTACCGGAGAGGAACGTGCAAATAATACAGAGCAGATAACCATGAAGATTCCAGTAAATTTAGAGCAGGATGAAAATGGTTATATGGTATGGGAAGACTATGGTCCTGGCAATAATGGTATCTACCGCACACAGATTACAGACTGGAAGAATGATACCTTAGATGGTTATAATTCAGGTTTTAGTATTGAAGTCTGGGGAGTATTTAAGTATGACGATACTCTTGAGAAAAATGCGTGGGTAGAGAGAAATTTAACATTCTTCGCATATGACGAGAATGGTTTTAGAAGTGAGGATGCCGTAAGAACAAGACAGTACTCGAACATTAAGCCTGAGGTTAAAATAGGAGCTCCTGATGAAGATGGACACTTGTATTATTCAGAAGAAAAGTTTGATGAGAATGGAAATTTAGGTATATATTCTTTTACACCACTTTCGGCTATAAGCAGCTATGGTGCAGGCACATTGCAGACAGATATAAATACCTACTATGTAAGTGCTTATTATACAAGTCTTCCTATGATTAACAGTGATGGTATATATGATATTGTATTTACAGATTTGTTTGGACAAACATATACTCAGCAGCTACCGGTAGACTTATTCGGAAGCACAGATATAGAGTTTAAGGTATCAAATACAGAATATACCAATAAGGACGTTATTGTTACAGCTAAAGCATTAAATGACGGTGACTATATAACATCCATTAGTGCAGTTATAAATGGAGATACAGTAGAAGGAACCATAGATGAGCTCAATCCAGAGGATGCAGACATTATTATGACTGGAAACGGCGTTGTTACAGTAACAACTGCATTAGGAAAGACTCACACAATAAGAGTTGTGAATATTGATAAAAAGCTTGAGCCAGTAGAAGTTGTATTCAGCTACAGTGGAGCAAGTGAGCCGGAGTTTGTGGAAGGCAGCAGTGATACAGTAGCAGACAGTATTACAGCAATTGTTGTATGTGATGAGACTTTAGAAGGAGTAAATGGTCCGCTTTCATATACTTTCAAGAAGGGCAGTGCACAGGGTACAAAATATGTATTCGAATATAGTGACAAGGCTGGAAATCTTGGAACAATAACGGCTGTATTGCCATACAACATTCAGGGTGAACCGGTGGAGGTGCCTGAGGTTGATACAACATCACCAAAATACTCTGTAAACTTCTATGGTATGAGAAATGAAACAAATACATATCTTGGAAATTATTCTTCATCAGATGAGGCGGTTATTGATATAGCTGGTTTATTGAGAGAGTATGTTGCACAGCAGTACGCTATGATATTTGATATAGAGGATGACAGTGCCACAAAGCTTATAGTAAAGAAGTCAGGAGCTACAGCACCTACATCTTACAGAGATGTAAGTGATACGGTAGAAGGTGTAACAGTAAGCGGTACTATGGTATTAATTACTGAAAATACAGAATTTGATGCATATGTAGTTGATGCAGCAGGAAATATAAGTGCATTCACAGGAATAGTTGTAAACAGTGTGGACAATCAGGCTCCTTTAGTTACAACAGAATATGAGATAGTAAAGGATGAAAATGGTGAAAATGTAACAAGAATGTACTTTGTCACAGAGGGTGATGAGGCTATTATCTCATGGGATAGTGATGTATATACATACATATTTGAAAATGATAATGGACAGCAGATAGTAAGGTATTATCGTGACTTTAAGACGAATGAAATATTTACATTCCATTACAAGGATTTATATGGAAATACGGCAACTGCCATAGCAGAAGTAAGCGGTATGGATGTAGAAAAACCTATAGTTCAGCTTGTAAGCTGGTTTGGAACTAAAAATAATCTTGAACCGGGAGCAAATGGTAGTGGTCCTGTTAACAGGGATGTAACAGCAATTTTAAATATCAGCAAGGCTGTAAGTGATGTAAAGCTGTACAAGTATAATGACAGTGCCAGCGATAAGAAGGGTGATGAGATTACAGATATAGAAGATATCGTTATTGAGATTACAGGTAAGAATGTAAGAATCACTTATAAGAAGAATGTTTCTTATGACATTTTAGTAGAAGTAATCGGTTCATCAAACGGAAAGTCAGTCACTAAGAGATTATCAGCGGTGACATGTATCGATAAGACATTACCAGTAGTAACAGTTGATAAGGCAGAGCTTTCAGATGATAATACAACAAAGGAATTTGTATTTATAACAGATGAGCCAACTATACTTAAGGAAAACAGAAGTGAGCATAGTGGTCAGTACAGCACTGAGCATACATGGACCTGTTCATCAAGCACAAAGGATTTCATAACATTTATGGATGCGGCAGGAAATATTTATGAATATCCGGTTGATAGCTTGGTAGCAGACATTGACGATAAGCTTTTAACTTTGTTATACAGCAAAAACGCAGATGGAAGTCAAGCGGTAAGTGACGCTTTAGATTTGAAGTTATCAGCAGACAGTGTGGTATATATCAAAGCAAATAAGAAAGCACATATTGATATGTATGATGATATAACTACGGTGGATGCGGAGGTATGGACAGCATTTACATTAAGCGATGAATTTGGATTCCATGCAGTAAAAGCAGAGGATGCAAATACAGGAAGAATAGTTTACGGTAACTTAGCTGTAACCTCAAAGGATAGTGTTGCACCAGTTATTACATTTGATACACAGACTGTTTACGTAATAGAAGGAGCTTCTGTAGAGAAGATGGAAGAAATGGTGAACAGTGGTGTAACCATAAGAGATAATAAAGATGGTGTTATCAGTCAGTATGATGTGACTGGCATACCATCTCAGGTGAAAAAAGGAATTTACCAGCTGACATATACAGCGCAGGATGAAACAGGAAATACAACAACAGCCAATAGAATACTTTACGTTTCCGGTGTGGGAAGTCCATTTGTTGTAATTAATGGAGAGGCAACACAGCCATTTGGAACTATTATTACAGACAGTAGAACTATTAAGCTCGATATAAGAAATATTGGCTTGGGTAGAACTACAGTGAAGTGGAAAGCAGGAGTTAAAACATCAGGACAGATGAAGTATGATTCCTATACTGCTATGGGAGATTCATTTACTGTTCCAGAATCGGGATTATATACTGTATATATTCGTACTCAGGACAGAAATGAATATGTAACATATATCTATGTGGAAGATTAAAAGGAGGAAGACAGATGAAGAAAAACATAAAGAAATATGGTAGTAGAATTTTATCATTTGCTCTTTCTGCCATCCTTGTCATGGGAATAATTCCTGTGACAGGGGTTGTAACTCAGGCAACAGAGACTGAGGATATGAAATTGGAGAATGGATACCTTCAGGTGGAGGTGTCTGAGAAAAATGGTGGATTTGCTATTAGAACATCTAAGGGTGACAAGATAAATAAGTCAGATAATAATAAGATGCTTTTGTTCCACAACGGAGATGATGATACGTCCTTTACATCGTTTCAGGTAACACGCAATGGAGAAACAAAGGAATACATTTTCGGTGGAGAATATGAAGGCAGTACTTCTGTGTCAGTTGACAAGGCAAATGATGAGATTAAGGCAACGTGGTCGGTGGATGATTTGACATTTATACAGACTATTAGTTTGGTAAATGCAGGCTCTAACGAGCACGGAATGGCGTACATCAGCTATGAAGTCCTTAATAAAGGAGAAAAAGCAGATATAAAATGTCGTATCTTAATGGATACAGCGCTGGGATATCAGGATTATGCTTATTACAATGTAGGTGACGGCAATAATTTAGTGGAGAGAGAGCAGACACTTAAAAAGGAAGGATACAATAAATCCTTCTATTCAGTAGATAATCCGTTTGCGCCAAGCGTAGTTGCATATACGGTCAATGCGTCTATTGAGAATAAGGAATGTATGCCTTATATGACTACATTTGCACATTGGAACAATCTGGCGGCAACAGTGTTTGATTATGAGCCAGATGACACTATGACCTTTACAAATACATACAATAAGGAATATCTCACTGCAGATAGTGCATATGCTATGTACTTTGATATGGGAAGTGTGGCTAAGAACCAGTCATCAATTATTGCAACAAACTATGGTGTGTTTTCAAATGAATCTGTGGATTACAGTGCTTCAGCAGCAGTAAATGTTATTGCACCAGATGTTATGGAATTAACATCAGATAAGACTGCATATAAGGATGATGGATATTTTACTACAACAACAGCTATTGAGAATGTAAGTAATAAGACATTTGACAGAGTGAGAGTAGTTGTCTATACCACAGGTGGCATAACTGCTTTAGACCAAAATGGTAATGATGCAGGTGCAACTTATGATGAGCCATACTATATGGAGTTTACAAATTTTGTACCAGGTCAGCGTCAGACAATTGAATGGAATTTTAAGGCAGAGCCACTTGAGGAAGGTTCATATTCGAAGATAAACTACAAGATATATAATGTTAGTGATGATGCTACTTTGAATACAGGTAATATTTTGGCAGAAAACCTTATGGGTGAAGGTCAATGCTATATTCTGTGTCCAGGTTCTGTAACAGCGATTCCAGAGATTCAATTTACAAGCGCATCACCGGATATATTGTACAATAAGGGAACAAGAACACTTAACATTACTGGCGCAAATTTTGCCATGTTGGAAAATACCAGTGAATATAAGTTAATGTTAAGCCGTGTTGACGGACAGGAATTTTCGGGTAATAAAAGTGTTCAAATACCAACGAAAAATATACAGATTGATGGTGCTAAGAATATCATTACAGTGGTAATGAATGATTCGACACCGGGAACTATTCCAGAGGGACAGTACGAATTAACCTTCGACTATACAGATAGCAGTAAGAAGGATTTATCAGCTCCTGCTTTACGTTTTCAGGTAAAGGCTGAACCGGAATACCGCAATGAGGCGTATAGCCTTGTGGCAATAGAAAAGTATGGAAGTATAACAGATAGAAAATATCGTGTTATTACATATGAAAGCGAGGATGCATATAAGTCAGATATCCAATCAGGTGAAATTGACAGAATAAATATCCTTCTTGAATTTCGAGGTAATTTTACAAGAAATACTGAGGCAGAGAAGGATGGAAGTAAAGTATATGATGGTATTTCATTAAGTGCAGAGGAAGAAATCGTTCTTAACAACTGCCTTGATATTGAAAACGGAACTGTGCGTATTACAGAGAAAAAGAATTCTGTATATGTAGATTTTGATGCATCAATATACACAACAGGAGCAGGAACTACAGTCCACAAAGGTATAGCGGCATTGACAGAGCTTGAGGCAGGAACTGATTATGGTTTAATACCATATGAGGAAAACGGTGACAGAGCATCATATAGCTTTGAACCGGTTACACTTCTTTGGCCAAGTGTGGGACAGGCAGCACAGAATCTTTTAGGCTTCTTATTTGACTTTAAGTATGGTGAGCTCGGTGCAATTTATCATGATGAAGCAGACGAGACAAGAGTAGTTGCATTTGGTGCGGCTATGGATTTATCCTTTGTAGTGCCAAAGGCTTCACAGCATAATGGAACAAGCAAGGATCAGTTAGGAGACGCATATAATGCAGCGATACATGGTCCGGGAATGAGTGCAGATGAGGTCAGAGCGATTAATAAGAGGATTGCATATAATTCGGCAACAGTAGATACTAATGCTACAGGAACGGGTAATGAACTGGCAACTGATACAGGTGATTCTGCCAGTGGAGCAGATGGTGATACAAGAGCAGCAAGCATTCAGATTGATGATGTTCTCTTTGGAGGAGAGTTCTTAGGCGTAAATATGACTATTGCTTTGGGACTTCCAGGTTATGTAGATGGTATGCCAGGAATTGAAGGTATATTGACGCTTAAGACAATAGGCGACTGGGAGGTTGGCGTCAGTGGTGTATGTGACTTTGAGGTGTGTTACTTTGAAGCAGAGGTATATATAAAGAGCTATCAAGGAATGCCTGTACCTGACAAGCTGAGATTTTTCTTAGGTGTTTCAACAGGAGGTATAAATTTAGATGGTTTTGGCGTATTATGGCTCCAAGGAGCAGGTGGTGGAATAGATGGTATTTACGATACTATCTTTATGCAGGATAAAGTACCACCGTTGAAGTTGCTTATAGAGGCACAGATGTCTGTTATGCAGATTATCTCAGCCAGAGCATCATTGGAGCTTAGTGCAAGGGGCTTTGGAATAGAGCTTTCTGATGGAAAGTTAGTTAATGCCCTTGTGGTACTCCAAAGTGCAAAGATTAATTTCCAGTGGTATCCAGAATTTTTCTTCCTTGCATCAGTTAATTTGAATGTTTTAGATGCAATTAAAGGTGGAGGCTATATAGTAGTAGAGCATAATGGATTTTTTGAATTCTTTGTTAATGCATCTCTTAATATACCAGGCAGTATACCTGTTGTAGGTGGATTAACCTTAGGCTCAGTAGGATTGGGAGCAAATACACAGAAGATATGGGGACAGGTAGAAGTCTTAAATATTGATTTTGGAATTGTTTACTATTGGGGTGGCGAAGTTGATTGGGGAAGTGGTACAGAAGCCAAACCTACATATCCGGAGTTAGTTGATTTGGATAACGGCACAACAGTTGCTCTTATGTCAAAGGATGATGTACCTGTTTACTATGACGAGGCAACAGGAAAGACACTTTATATGCATACAGGAACAAATCTTGTAAAGACGGTAAATACAAGCGCTCATATTAAGAATGTTAAAGCATTACAGAATATGTTAGCAACAAATATTGATGGTAGAACGCATACATTCGCGTTGGGAGCAAACGGCAAGGATAAGTTGCTTATTATCGAATGGAATGCGGACAGTCGTCAGGAGGCAGAGGCATCTATAGATACAATGATATTTAAAGATAGTGAAGGCAATGATTATGACATTAGACTGTTAGAGACAGGAAAGGATGCATCATTACAGAGTAATGCCAATGCAAACCTTACATATGATGAGGAGCAGGGATTAGCATCATTGGCTGTTACATTTACTGATGAGGATGAATTTGGTAAAAACTTTACAGTGATAACAAGTGATGTGTCTACATCGGTTCTTTATGATGTTGAGCCACTTCCAGAGCTTTCAGGTACAACTTCAATGGATATAGATGATAATGAAGTCACTGTAACATTGCAGGGAAGCCAGCTTGATAAGTATAATAGCATAAGCTTTGTAGCATCAAAGAAGAGCAATCAGGTTACGTCTCTTACTTCGCAGACAAATAGATTTACAATGCTTCATAGAGGACTTGGCTTAAATAGAAACAGCTTAAATACATCATTTATGTCAACTTATGCAACAAACACTAAGGAAGTTTCAAAGGCAGATAACGCAGTGCTTTTATACAAGGTTACATCAGAAACAGGCTTTAGTGCAGGACAGAATATTGCATTTGATCTTCCTGAGGATTTTGCAACAGGAACATATGATTTAAACATTATAGCTACTGATGATAATGAAACATATTACTCAGAGGTTCAGGAAGAATTCGAGTATGTAAATGAAAATCAGCCATTTACACCGATTATTACAGGAGTCGAAAATGTCGGTGATTATAAGGTTGAGGTTTCGATTAATGAAGCAGTTGATGAGTTTGACGGATACATATTAAATGCATATGATAGTCAGGGAAATCTGGTGCCAGGCCTTAACAATCTTATATACTACAAGGATGGTAGCTCTGTAGACTATAATGAGGATGGAACAATTGCACCATTTAGCGGTGAAGAGACTGTTAACAAATTAGTTATCGGTGGTCATTATGAATATCAATCGGAGGATGATCCATCTAACACAGTTATTGCAGGCTTCTCGGCAGGCGATTATACTATAGGTGTAAAGCGATGGAAGAGTATCTTAGGTGGTTCAAAAATAATTCCATCAGTGGAAGCTATATATGATGTGACGGTTAAGGAACCAGTGGAGACAGAGATTACTGTTTCGGCTGATAAAACATCAACCATTGTTAGTGAAGAAAAAGCAGGAATTGTTTATGAGAGACCGGTATACAGAGAAAATGAGCTTACTCTTTTATTAAGCGCAGATAGTAATATAACAGGAAGCTGGGAACTTGATAACGGAACTAAGGAAGGTACAACAGGAAAGGTTGAAGTGGCTACAAATACTATAGAATTGAAGCTTTCTGACTTAGAGGAAGGTGTACATACACTAGAATTCACAGGAAAGAATCAGTATGGAGACGCTGTGGCGACAACATATGTCTTTGGAGTTGATACGTTAGGTCCAAGATTATTGTTATCAGAGCCATTGTCAGGAGCATATTTTGACCATAATTCGGGTAAAATAATAGTGGCAGGTATTACTGATAAGGATGCATTACTCACAGTATATGATGTTACTACAGGAAAAAATATTATTGCTGATAAGGCTATGCAGATTGACAAGGATGGAATCTTTTCTATAGAGATTTCGGTGGATAAATCCTTAGATTCGCATAAGTTGGTATTGGCTATGAGGGATAAAGTAGGTAATGTCACGGAGAAGGAAGTGCAGGTTATAAATGATGCAATGGGTAGCATAGATGAGTTGATGATATATGCTGATGATAAGGATGTTACTAATGATAAGCTTGCATCAAACAAAGACTATGAACTTACTTTGAGAGCAAAACTTACTAATGGAGATGTTATAACTATCAATAACGCAACCTTAGTAGAGTGGTCTCATATTTCGGCTGAAGGTAATGCTGCCATAAGTAAGAAATCAGGCAAGGTATATTTATCAGCACCATCCGGCTCAGAGGGTATAGTTACAGCAAAGTTGCTTGTACAGGATAATGGAACATATCCTGTTAGCGTGGCCTTTGGTCCAACTAATACAGAGCAAATTTTATTGACTAAGGACAACCTTACTGTGGAAATAAGTGATATGCCGTACACAGGCAAGGAAGTTATACCTGATATTAAGGTATTATATCAGGGTGTAGAGTTGGTAAAGAATTCAGACTATATTGTTTCTTATAAAGATAATATAGAGGTTGGAGTGGCAACTGTGATTATATTAGGAAAAGGTAAATACACGGGACAGGTAATTAAGACCTTTAATATTATTGGAAAGGTAGATACTGGAAGTAATGCTGGTGGAAATACTGGAGATTTAATGAATCCAATAATCTACATGACAGTATTGATAGTAGCAGGAGGAGTGGCATTTATCTTAGCTAATAAGCGTAAAAAGAAGACCACGCCATAGGTATTGAAATGCTACTGTTTAGGTTATAGAATGAAAAAATAACACACATATTTTAAGACCTCCACCAGATTTGGTGGAGGTCTTGATAATTAATTATTCAAATTTGATAAGTCTATTTCCTTTATAAGTTAACATACCTTTTTCGTTAACTTGGTATCCGTTATAAGAAAACTGAGATACCTGAAAACGTTTTGTTTTGCCATCTACAGTAAATGCAATCATATATTTTTCTCTTGTGCCATTGCCAGCATATTTTGAGAAAGCTTGTACCACGTACTTTTTTTCTACTACGGCAGTTACGGTTTTTGTGGAACCCAGTGCGGACATAATCATTCGTATAAGAGGTGCCAGTAGCAAAAACGCTATGAATGCTGAAAAAAGAATGCAAAAAATATAACCTATAGTTTCTAATACCATAATAAAAAACCTCCTTTTAAAACGTTACGTTTGAGAGAAATTATATCAATTTGATAAAATATATTCAATAGTGCAATGGTCATAAAAAATTTTGCTTGACAAATTTAAAAATGGTATGCTAATATCTAGAAAACCCTTGAGGGAGTAATCGACACGTATGTGTGGTAAATCAACATCATGGTAGATACAAAGTATCGTAAATCCTGGTTTACCTTAATTGATGAGACTCAAGTATAGCAGCGCTATACTTGTCTCTATATATAATTTGAATTATTAGAAGCAGGTATAGGAATATATCTGCTTTTTATTTTATCTAAGGAGGAAAATGTTATGAAGTTGAAAATGAATGATGTCCACAAGTTTTATGGTGAGGGAGACAATCGTATCGAGGTTCTTAAGGGTGTTAATTGTGAGGTTTTAGATGGTGAAATATGTGTGTTGCTTGGACCATCTGGTTCTGGTAAATCTACATTGCTAAATATAGTTGGAGGATTAGAGACAGCTGATGGAGGCTGCATCGATATAGGTGATGATTGTACATCTGATATGGGAGAAAAGGAATTGACAATGTACAGAAGAAATCACTTGGGCTTTGTATTCCAGTTTTACAATCTAATACCTAATTTGACAGTAAAGGAAAATATAGAAGTATGTGCTTATCTTAGTAAGGAACCATTAGAAATTAATGAATTGCTTAAGACATTGGGATTATATGAGCATAAGGATAAGCTTCCTTCTCAGCTTTCTGGTGGACAGCAGCAAAGATGTGCTATCGGAAGAGCTCTCGTGAAGAATCCTTCTATACTTTTGTGTGATGAGCCTACAGGTGCTCTTGATTATAATACTTCAAAGGAAATATTGGCACTTATAGAGGTGGTTAATAAGAAGTACAATAATACAATTATTATCGTTACTCACAATAATGCTATATCAGGGATGGCAAATAGAGTTCTTAAGATGCATGATGGTAAGATTACAAAGAGTTACGTAAACGAAAATGTGATTTCGGCAAAAGATTTAGATTGGTAGGAGGTACATTATGAAAAATCCATTGAACAAAAGACTTCCTAGAGAATTTAAGAAAAATGCAGGTAAGTACATAGGTATATTTTTAATACTTATAACAACAATTATGACTGGCTCATCGTTTTTGGCTGTAATGGATAGTGCAGAGCACACATTGGAGGTAAATGATAGAGAGTGTATCATAGAAGATGGCCATTTTGAGGTTGCAGAGCCTATTACAGATGAAGTTATAGAAGAATTTAGTAATATAAAAGTAAACGTTAATCCAAATTTCTATCTATCTGTTAGTGAGTTTGACGAAGATGCATTTTTATCAGTGTTCTCAGAGAGAAAAGATATTAATCTTGCATCTGTTTTTGAAGGTGAATTGCCAAGTAAGGCTGGAGAAATTGCTATAGAGCGATTGTTTGCTATTAATCGTGACATTGAGGTGGGAGATACTATTTCTATAAATGATTGCGATTATAAAGTTACAGCTATCATTGCTGTACCTGACTATAATTCATTATTTAAAAATAATCAGGACCTATTACCAAATACAACGGGATTTGGTGTTTGTATTGTGACAGATGAAGACTTTGCCAAATTTGATAAAAATCATATTACATATAGATATTCTTACGAATTTAATGATGATTTAAGTAAAGACGAGGAAAAACAGTTAGTGGAAGATATGCAAAAGGTACTTGTTAAATCTGGTGCTACTATTGGCTCGTTTTTAACAGCAGAACGAAATCAGGCAATAACATTTTTAAGAGAAGACATGGGTAAAGATGGTCCGATTATGAAAGCATTTATTTATATCTTAGTAGGTGTTATTGCATTTGTATTTGCTATACTTACAAATAATACTATAGAGTCAGAGTCGTCTATAATAGGAACACTTAGAGCATCAGGTTATAAGAAGAGTGAGATAATTTGGCATTATTTATCACCGACAATCATAGTTGCCATAATAAGTTCTATAGTTGGTAATGCTATAGGATATACAGCGATGATTGAACCGTTTAAAGGAATGTATTATGGAACATATTCAATGGCTCCATTAGAATTAAGATTCAACCTAGAAGCATTTTTCACAACAACTATTTTGCCAGTTGTGATTATGATACTGATAAATTGGTGGATGCTTTATAATAAATTATCTTTGACACCACTTAAATTCTTGCGCAAGGATTTGAATAAGAAAAAGCAGAAAAAGGCAAGAAAATTACCTGACTTTAAGTTTTTAACAAGATTCCGCATAAGGGTTCTTTTACAGAATAAGGTTAGTTATTTAATATTATTTTTCGGTATATTTATATCAAGCTTTTTATTGATGTTTGGAATGGGCTTAAAGCCACTTATTGATAATTATGTAGATGAGGTAGATGATTCGTTGACATATGAATATCAATATATTTTAAAGGCACCGGTGGAAATAGATAATGCTCAGGCAGAGCAGATTTTAACACACAGTTTAAAGACATGGTTTAAATTAGGTAAAATAGATATGAGTGTTTCATTTATGGGAGTGGAAGATGATACAACTTACTTTAGTGAAATTCCTATTCCTAAAAATGAAAATGAAATAACTATAACAAAACCACTTGCTGAAAAGCTCAATATTAAAGTTGGAGATAAAATAGTATTTAAAGATGATTACTATGATAAAGAATATAAGCTGAAGGTAGCAAATATTTGTGATTATAAGGGAAGTCTTACAGCGTTTGTGGGACAGGATGAGTTAAATCGAATTCTTGGCAATCCGGAAGGAACATATAATGCTTATGTTTCTAATGAAAAATTAGAAATTGGAGAAGAGTATTTGGCTAAATCTATTACTAGAGATGATATGGTAGGAACAGCTAAAGAATTGATGAAAACATTCGAAAGTGTAATGGGAATAATAAATATTTTCGCTGTAGTAGTATATATGATAATTATGTACATTCTTACTAAAACTGTGATAGAAAAAAATACTATACCGATTTCTTATATGAAAGTTTTTGGCTACAATGACAAAGAGGTTGGAAAGTTATATTTGAATGCTACGACTATTACAGTATTGGTTTCACTGTTTTTGTGTATACCGATTGAAGTGTTAAGCTTTAAATATATTTTGGTACTTATTCTTAGTAAGGTAGAGGGATATATTCCGTTTTATTTACCATTATGGCTCTATATTTCCATTATAGTAATTGGTATTGTGTCATACTTTGTTATAAATACATTACATGTAAGAAAAATAAAAAGAATAAGTATGACAGAGGCATTGAAGAATAGAGAGTAAAATTCATTTATAAATGATATTTATCTTATAAATGTGTTATTGACATAAAAATTTTCCTATAGTAAATCAATTATATGGAATAGTAAACGTATTTTATAGAAGAGAAGGTATAGGAAAATGTCATTAAAAGAAAAAATTTTAAAAAACAAAAAACTTGCAGTTATAATTGGGGCTACGGCATTGGTATGTGTTGTAGCTCTAGTGGTTATTTTATTGGTATGCTGTGATGGCAAGGGGTCTGATGAGAACAGTGGTAGCGGGAAAGAAAACGGAGAGATAACTTCTATAGTAAACGATTCTAAAGAAGATGAATCAACAAAGGATATTGAAGAAGCTGATTCTACAGAGGATAAAACCTCAGAGGAGAATTCAAAAGAAGAGACTACAAAGGATTTATCAAATGACGATGGAACAGGGGATAATTCTTCAAGTGAAATAAATAGAGATGAACTAAGGATAAATGACGGTGCAATCCTTCATTGCTGGAATTGGTCTTACAATAATATAAAGCTTCATATGGCAGAGATTGCCCAAGCCGGATATACAGCTATTCAGACTTCTCCTGTGCAGCAGCCTAAGGATTATACATATGAGGGAACTGTATATAATAGTGTGGGAACACCTAATGGTACAGGCGGAAGTGATGGACAGTGGTGGAAGCTATATCAGCCTGTAACATTTAATATATGCGATAATGGTCAGACTTGGCTTGGCACGAAAAAAGAGTTTAGGGAAATGTGTGCAGAGGCAGAAAAATATGGTGTAAGTGTAATCGTGGATGTGGTAGCTAATCATCTTGGAAATATCACAGGTTGGAAAAATTCTATGTCGGATATTACACCACAGGTTGGAACATATTGGAAAGAGGATATGTTAACAGATAAGACATATTGGCATATTAATGATTATCAGTGCTGGATGAGTGATGGAAGACTTCATCTTGTACTGGGTACAATAGGTATGCCTGATTTAAATACAGCTGACAAGCGTGTGCAGAATATGGTTCTTGATTTCTTGAAGGAATGCGTGGATTGTGGAGCTGATGGCTTTAGATTTGATGCGGCTAAGCATATTGAAACACCTGACGATTCAAAAGATATTGCCAGCGATTTCTGGCCAACAGTTATAGATGGCATAAGAGATTATGCAGACCATGAATTATTCATATACGGAGAAATATTAAATACACCGGGAGATAATTTTAGTATATCAAATTATACAAAATTTATGTCGGTTACAGATAGTGCTACAGGTGACAATAGAAGAAATGATGTAAGATATGATAATGCATCTAGTGCAGCCAATTCTGGCTATTCCTATGATGCAAGTAAAGTTGTTGTATGGAATGAATCTCACGATACATATGTAGGTGCAGGTTCTTCTTATCTTGCAGATGATGTTATGGCTAAGCAGACTTGGGCTATAGTTGCATCGAGAAAAGAAGCTGTTCCACTTTATTTTGCAAGACCATATTATTCAAATCAGATTTTAAATAGCAATGGAGAGAAGAAAAGTACTCATAATTTAGTGCAGACTAATATGGGTGATGTAGGTACTATGACTTGGAGTGACCCATCAGTGGCAGCAGTCAACAACTTTAAGTTGACATTTGTCGGAGAAAGTGAGAGTATATCTAATAAGGATTCAGTTGTGTATATTGAACGTGGTCAAAGTGGTGTAGTGATTGTAAATTTAAAGGGAAGTGGCTCAGTTTCTCTTCCTGCTAAGCAGATGAAGGCTGGAACATATATTGATAGAGTGACAGGCAATGAATTTACAGTATCAGGTGGCACTATTAAGGGTAATGTATCAAGTGAAGATGGAATAGCTGTTGTGTATAGCACTGAAACTGTACCATATGCATCGGTTTCAAAACAGGGTGGAACCATGACTGAGGAGACAGTAAATGTTACAATTAAGCTGGAAAATGCCACAAAGGGTACATACAAAATAGATGGTGGAAAAACGGTTGAATTTACTGATAAGGTAGTTGTGGAAATAGGAAGGGACATTCCTTATGGAACGTCAACAAAGCTTGAAATTACCGCGACAGATGGTGACAAAACCTATATATATAATCACGTTTACAATAAAAATATACATGAGGATGATTCTGTAAAGTTTGATGAAAATTCAGGTAAATATGTTATCTATATGAAGAATACAGCCGGTTGGGAAGAAGTATATTGTTATATGTGGATAGATGATAAAAATAATAATAAGAGCTGGCCGGGTATAAAGATGACAAAGCTATCTGACGATATATTTATATATGCTACTGATACGGAGTATCCAAATATTATATTTAACAATGGTTCGGGAACTCAGACTAGCGATATGTTATGGCCGGGGAATGGATATATATATGAAAATGGAGAAAATAATTGGCGTGAAAAGTAAACGTGAGAGGTGATACAAATGAGCAATGTAGGCGTGGTGAAAAACTTATTGGCTTCTTATATTATGCTTCGTAATAAAAGAGCTTTGTTTGTAAAACAAAATAAGCTGGAAGGTCTTTCTCTTAAGGAAATCTTGGATATTGATGAAGAGAGAAATTATGTGAATTTATTTTGCTATGAATATAAGTCACATGAGATGAGAAAGGCTTTTGAGCCGTTTTTGGGATGGATAAAGGATACATATTATGAGAAATACGCTGAAGATTATTCAGTGGAAGAATTTGTGACAAATTGTGGAGTGTACAGCTTGCAACAAGACACTGTGTGTTCATATATAAAAACGGGTAAAGCTAGAAGAGTGTTTGATGTCATGGCAGAGGAATATGATTATGAAACTGACAGAATGATACAGTCCCTTTGTTCTGCCTTGGAGTACATTGCTGAAAAGAAGCCGATAGTTTTTGCTATTGATAAGGTGTTTATGGCACCTTATAGTGTGTTGCGCCTTATTAACTATATGATGAAACGTGTGCGGAATATTTTCTTTATATTTATTTATGATGAGAATTATCTTGTAAAAGAGTATTGTCGTCCACAATGGGATATTCTTATGAATACAGCAGATGAGAATAATATGATATTGGAATTGTCTGTTAATGAAAAGCAGAGTGGAGTGAGATATCCGGATGAATTTGTATGTAAGGAAGAGCTGATTGATAGCTATATTGAAGAGTTATTTAATATGACACATACATTTGCCAGTAAGGATGCTATGTATTATGCCAAAATAATAAGTGAGTTTATAACTAGAGATAATAAAAATGTGACACCGTTACAGAAATTTTACATATATATGGCTATGGCCAACGCTGAATTGGCACTTAGCAATCATAAAAATGTAATATATTTTTGCGAAAAAATGGTTCCGTTATTAAATGAAATAAAGAACTTAAGGTCAGATTACGTTTACAATTATTTAATGGCCAAGGCACAGCTTTTGCTTTCGGATTCGGATTCGGCATTTAGATTTTGTAAGCAGTGTAGAAATATTGCCAAAAAGCTTGAGGATGAGAAGCTTATTATGAATGTAGACGTAATAGAGACTGTGGCTCATTATGGAACTATGAAGGAAATGTTTAAATGTGATTACACATATAAGGTTTCTGAGGATATTATAGAACGATTAAAGAAATATAAACACGAGAATTTCTTGGCATATGTATATGCATACTCCTTCGAAAATGATGAGGAAGCTGTTATGAGCATAAGTAATGGAGAGAGGGAGTCTATATATTTTAGTAAAGCTATCGAAATAGGAGAACGATTAAATAATAGGAATTTCCTTCTTATGGCTTATATGAAGAATGTCATTCTATATTCTGAATATGGACGTTATGATTATGTTACTATTATGTATGAAAAACGTCTTAAAAATTTAGATAAGGAAAATCCAGTTCGTATAGCCCATGCATATAGTGGCTTGGCATATAATAGTTTGGTGTTAGAGGAATATTCAAAAGCAGATGCATATCTAAAACAGGGTATGAAAATCCTTATGGATGAAAAATGTGCAGAAGATTTGGCAGAGACATTATACAATATGCTTGTAAACTATTTTGTAGCGGGTTGCAATGAAAAGACTGTGGAATGTGGAACGCTCTTGTTTAAAATGCTTGAATTAATAGGTATACATAGTATACAGATTTGTAATACATCAAAGCTTTATGGATTTGTAGTATTGGCGTATTACAAATTAGGACAGATATACGATTGCTATTACTATCTAAATAAAATGGAAATAACAATGTCGTACATTTTAGGCTGTGATAAAGAGACCGACAGAAAGCTATGGTATAGTGATTTGTGTGTATATTACTTATGCAAGGCTAATATGTCTATGTATGAAGAACAATATGAAGAGGCTGAAGAGAACTTTGCATTGGCAAAAAACTACATAAAGAAGGTAGAGGGGGACAGATATTACTCTGATATGGAATATGCAAGATTCATATCTCAGTTATATGACAGACAAAATCGCGGTGATGAAAAACAGAAGGTTTTAGAAGAAACGTACGAGTATTATAAAAATAAAAATTATAAGCAGCGAGCAGAGTGCGTAAAAGCTATGATGGAGGGAAGAGAGTACAAAATACCAAGTGAATTTGCAAACGAACCTCTTCCTGCAAAAGCTATTTTAGAAATGTGCGAATTATATGGCGCAAAGAAGATGATTGAGGACAGAGAGAAGGATGTCAATTTCTTAGCATTATGTCATGAAACTATGGGTAGTGAGCAGGACAATGTTTTGGATATGGTAGAAAATGCTGCTACTATTATTCAGAATAGCTTTAATTTGAATAGGCTTATTTTGCTTGAGAAAAAGAATGATAAATACACAACAACATATTCTAGTGGCGCGATTAAGCTAAATATGAAAGAAATAAAAGAGGTATTTGATTTCTTTGAAAGCTATAGAATGGAATTTATCTCAAGTAGAATAGATAATAGTTTTTCTATGTATGAAGAATTGCTAAATAAGTTTAATACAGGTATAATAGCTACAGCTGTGGGAATTCCTATATTTAAAGATGATGAGCTTAGTAGAGTGTTTATCGGTATTGCAGATGTGCATAGGGCTTTTACTGCAAATAAAAAGTTTTTAAATGATCACAATCTTACAATTATGAAATATGCAGTAAATCAGTTGAGTGATTCTATAAAGCGAATTATGAATAACTGTATGATTAATGCTATGAATTCAGAATTGGCTAAATCGGCAGTAACAGATCAGCTTACAGGAATTTATAACAGAATGGGATTAGATAAGCTTGTGAAGGATGGCTTAAGTGAAAAAGGTGCATTGTTATATCTTGATTTAGATTATTTCAAAAAATACAATGATACATACGGTCATGACACAGGAGACTTAATATTAAAATGCTTTGCTAATATATTGGAAAATAATGTAAAGAATATAGGCTACGCCATCAGATATGGTGGAGATGAATTCGTAGCTATTATTCCGGACAGAGATGAAGCCTTTGCAAAGAAGCTTGCCACAAATATAAATGAAGAGTTTAAAGAAAACTACGAAGTGAAGATGGCTATAGAAGGTCAGATTATTTCGGCATCTATAGGTGTGGCGGAATATGATGATTCGTCAAAGGAAGGAATTGAGCAGGGCTTAAAGGCAGCGGATTTAGCACTTTATGAGGTGAAAAACCTTGGAAGAGGAAGAGTTATCGGTTGGTCTGAGCTAGAGTAATGTGTGCATAATTAACAAATAAAACGACAAGTTAAAAGGAAAAGAAGACTTATTTACTACAAATTAGTCTTCTTTTTTTGATATTTCCATATATGATTTGGGCAAAAAACACACAAAAATAAGTATATTAATAAGGGTTTTTATAAAAAATATACAAAAAAGTATTGATTTTTTGGTCTGAAAGTATTATTATATGAGATAGCAAAGTAATACGTTAAAAATTGCTAGAAGTAAACGTTTCAAAAAACGTAGGAACGTAACACAAAAAATATTTTTTCAGGAGGAGTTACACTATGAAGAAAAGATTATTATCACTCGCACTCGTGAGTGTACTTGCTCTTTCATCTATCGTAGGATGTTCAGGCAAGAAGGAAAAGGAAGAGAAGGGTTCAGTTTACTACCTTAGCTTCAAGCCAGAGCAGGATGAGCAGTGGAAAGCTTTAGCAAAGGCTTACGAGGAGAAGACAGGCGTTGAAGTTACAGTTGTAACAGCAGCATCTGGTACATACGAGACAACATTAGCTTCAGAAATCCAGAAAGATGAAGCACCAACATTATTCCAGGTTAACGGACCTGTAGGTCTTGCTACATGGAAAGATTACTGCTACGATATGTCAGGTTCAGACTTCTACAAGGAGTTAACATCTGATGCATACGCATTAAAGGATGGCAATGCTGTTCTTGGTGTTGCATACGTTATCGAGTCATACGGTATCATTACAAACAAGAAGTTACTTGAGACAGCTGGTTACAAGGTAGAAGATATCACATCTTTCGCTAAGTTAAAGGAAGTTGCAGAAGATATCACAGCTCGTTCATCTGAGCTTGGTTTCTCAGCATTCTCTTCAGCAGGTATGGATTCATCTTCAGACTGGAGATTTAAGACACATCTTGCAAACCTTCCAATCTACTTCGAGTATCAGGCAGATGGAATCGGAACAACAACAGCTATTAAGGGTACATACCTTGACAACTATCGTCAGATTTATGACCTTTATATCAACAACAGCACATGTGCTCCAAATGAGTTAGCAGCTAAGACAGGTGATGACTCTAGAAACGAGTTCCTTCAGGGTAAGGCAGTATTCTTCCAGAATGGTTCTTGGGAGTACGGTAACCTTGTAGGCGAAGGCAAGTTTGCAGATGGAGATATCACAATGCTTCCTATTTATGTAGGTGCTGGTGATGAGGCTAAGCAGGGACTTTGTACAGGTACAGAGAACTATTGGTGTGTAAACAAGGATGCTAGCAAGGAAGATATCGAAGCTACATTAGACTTCATGAAGTGGTGTGTATCTGCTGACGGTGGTGCTAGGGATATGGCTGAGAAGCTTGGTTTCGTTATCCCATTCAAGGGTGCTTCTGAGACTGCAAACGTATTCGTAAAGCAGGATATGGAGAATACAGCAGCTGGTAAGACACCAGTTTCTTGGAACTTCCCAACAATGCCATCAGAGGCTTGGAAGAACGCACTTGGTACAGCATTAACAGCTTATGCAGCTGATCAGACAGATGCTAACTGGGAAGCAGTAGTTAAGGCTTTTGTTGATGGATGGAAGTCAGAGTACGAATTATTAGGAAAGTAATTCTGGATAATACATTCTAAGATAATTTTATAGGGACAGGCAGGTGACCTGCCTGTCCGTTTTATATTCTAAAATTTTAAGGAGGTTTGGAATGCAAGAAAAGGTAATAAAAAGATATTGGCCGATATTCGTAATTCCAACATTAGGAGCCTTTGCTATCGGCTTTATATGGCCATTTATACAAGGTGTATATTTATCGTTTTGTAGTTTTACTACAATTGAAAAAAATAAGTGGGTAGGACTTGATAACTACATTCGTGCATTAGGATTAGATAAGGATTTTAAGGATCCATCTCCTCTTACAGATTCGTTGTGGTTTACTGTAGCATTTGCTATTGTATCCATTGTATTGATAAATGTTATTGCGTTTATATTTGCGTTAGTATTGACTAGAGGCTTAAAGGGAACTAACATTTTTAGAACAATCTTCTTTATGCCTAATCTTATCGGTGGTGTAGTACTTGGTTATATTTGGAAAGTACTTATTAACTGTGTGCTCTTATTAGTAGGAGAGCCACTATTGGCATTGAATTCAACTGCGGGCTTCTGGGGACTTATAATCCTTATGGTATGGCAGCAGGTAGGATATATGATGATTATTTACATTGCAGGTTTGCAGTCTATTCCGGAATCGCTCATTGAGGCGGCACAGATTGATGGTGCTACTTCAATGCAGACATTATTTAAGATTAAGCTTCCTATGGTGATGTCATCAATTACAATTTGTGTATTCCTTACACTTACTAATTCATTTAAGCTCTTTGACCAGAATATGGCACTTACTAATGGTGATCCGGCTAATAGTACAACTATGTTGGCTCTCAACATTTATAAGACATTCTATGATAGAATTGGTGCTAGCTGGAAGGGTCTTGGTCAGGCAAAGGCTGTTTTATTTAGTATTCTTGTTATTGGAATATCACTTATCCAGCTTAAAGCAACTAGAAGTAAGGAGGTACAGCAATAATGAAAAAGAAAAGAACGATTTCAGATATTATTGTTACGCTTATAATGACAGTTATGGCGTTAACCTTCGTTTATCCTATATTTATGGTTTTAATTAACTCGTTTAAAGCAAATACATCTATTTCAACTGACAGCGTATTTCAGTTGCCAGATGAAGCTAGCTTTGTAGGTTTAAAGAACTATGTTTACGCTCTTGAAGCTAAGGGATTCTTTGATAGTTTCATATATAGCTTATTTATAACTGTATCTTCAGTTTTGGCTATTTGTATCTGCTGTTCAATGTGTGCATGGTTTATTACACGTGTTAAAGGTGTAATATCAAGTGCATTGTACTACTTATTTGTTTTCTCAATGGTAGTGCCATTCCAGATGGTAATGTTTACATTGTCAAAGACAGCTGATAAGCTTGACTTTAACACTCCATGGAATATTTGGATAATTTACTTGGGATTTGGTGCAGGCTTGGCGGTATTTATGTTTACAGGTTTCATGAAGACTATTCCTCTTGAAATCGAAGAGGCAGCTATGATTGATGGTTGTAATCCTCTTCAGACATATTTTAAGGTAGTTATGCCTATGCTTAAGCCAACTATGGTATCAGTTGCTATTCTTGAGGCTATGTGGGTTTGGAACGATTACTTACTTCCAACACTTGTACTTGATATCAAGGAATATCAGACTATACCTATGCTTATCCAGACATCATTCAAGGGTGGTTATGGTAGAGTAGAGATGGGTGCTATGATGGCATGTATTATGCTTACAGTTATCCCAATCGTTATTGTTTATCTCTTAGGACAGAAGCACATCATCAAGGGTGTTGCTGCAGGTGCGGTTAAGGGTTAAAGATTCTAAATTTAATAATGGGAGTGATTATTATCAGAGCAAGTGGTATTTTAATGCATTTGTCCTCACTTCCTGCACCGTACGGCATAGGAACAATGGGACAATGTGCAAGAGATTTTGTAGATTTTTTAAAAAAAGCGGGACAGAGCTACTGGCAGATACTGCCAGTATGTCCTACTAGTTACGGTGATTCTCCATATCAGTCCTTTTCTACATTTGCAGGAAATCCATATTTTATAGATTTGGATATGCTTGAAGCTGAAGGATTACTTGAAGCCTCAGAGTATAAAAATGTAGACTGGGAATGTGCTCCATATAAGGTTAATTATGGAGCGCTTTATGAGAAGAGATATCCTCTTTTGAAAATTGCATTTAAACGTTTTGTGGAAAAAAACGAAGATGATTTGAAAGAAGCATATAAAGTTTTTTGCGACGAGAATGCTTTTTGGATTGATGATTATGCATTGTTTATGACTATTAAAGGTTTAAATGATGGTGTGTCTTGGATAGAGTGGCCAGAGAATTTGAAAAAGAGAGATGCAGCTTCTTTGGAGAAAGTGGTATCGGAAAATAAAGAAGAGATAGACTTCTGGAAGTTCTTACAGTATTTCTTCTTCAAACAGTGGAAAGAACTTCGTGCATATGCCAATGAAAATGGCGTATCCATAATAGGAGATTTGCCTATATATGTAGCTCTCGATAGTGCAGATGTATGGTCTAATCCACAGATGTTTAAGTTGAATGAGAACTTGGAACCGACATTTGTAGCAGGCTGTCCACCAGATGGATTTTCAGCTACAGGTCAGTTGTGGGGAAATCCGCTGTTCCGATGGGATAAGATGGAAGAAGAGAACTTCGCATGGTGGATTAAGAGAATTGGATACGCATGCAAGATATATAATGTATTAAGACTTGATCATTTTAGAGGGTTTGAATCTTATTATGCTATTCCTTATGGAGACAAGGATGCTTCAGGCGGTCATTGGGAACAAGGACCGGGTATAAAGCTTTTTGAAGCCTTGGAAAAGAGCGAAGGAAAGTTAAATATTATCGCAGAAGACTTAGGTTTCTTAACAGAACCAGTAAAAGAGCTTCTTGCTAAAAGTGGTTTCCCTGGTATGAAGGTATTTGAACTTGGTTTTGATAGTCGAGATGACAATAGCATAGAATATGTTCCACATAGTATGAAAAAGAATTGTGTGGCTTATGTAGGTACACATGATAATGATACTATACAGGGCTGGTTCACATCAGCAGCACCAGAGGATGTAAGATATGCTCAGGAATATCTTAGTATGCCTTCACTTTCAGAGGGACACTGGCATATGATGAAAGCATTATGGGCAACAGTGGCAGACTTAACAATTGTTCAAGCGCAGGATTTATTTGGTTTAGGTTCAGAAAGTCGAATGAATATTCCTTCAACACTTGGTACGAATTGGTGTTGGAGAGCTGTAGAGGGAAGCTTTAGCGATAGCTTAGCTATGAGATTAAAGCATTTTATGGAACTCTATAAGCGAAATAGCCAATAAATATCAAATAAATTATATACCCCCCACCATTTATGGTGGGGGATTTTTTGTCCAAATTCCTTCACAACGTAGATTACATAATTCTCATTATCGGAACTTTATAAATTTTTGATGACGATTTTCTGCTTATAAATATTGATATACTGCTACGAATATCCATCTACTTTTCTCCGCTGTTTTGATGAACCCGTGCTTTGCTAAATGCCCCTCTTGATACAAGTTTATTACTGTGTGATATTTTCAATAAAACACAACCTTTAGCTAGGTGATGTTCGCAGGGCAACGGACAACAATTTTAATCGCAGTTGCTACGCAACTACGATTAGATGCATCTTTTCGTTAAATTTTCAATAACGTTGTCCGTGTCCTTCAAACACCACTAGCTAGGTTGTGTTTTTAATGAAAATACACACAGCCTTAGTATCAAGAGGGACATATAAGCAAATCATCGGAACCCTCAAGATGCGGAGAAAAATAGATGGATACTTCGTACGCAGTCATACAAGTAAATGGCAGAAAATCGTCTAGTAAGATTCCTGAAGTTCTGATAATGAGAATTATGTAGAGGATTTTGAATTAAAATTCACTTGATTTTATGGTGCAGATAAGGTTTAATGGTATATAGAGAAATATAGAAAGGCTGTGAACTTATGAGTAGTATGAGAGGTATTGATACACCTGTTAGACAGAGAAGAAGAAGAATATTTAAAGAGGTAGCTAATCTTGCATATACATCTACAAATCTTAAGGATGATATGGAAGCATTGCCTTATAAGATAGTAGATTATGATGAATCCATATATTGGGAGAGTGTGTATAGAGAGCGTTCTATTACAAGAGAGAGAATTCGTCTCGCTATGGGTATGAGTTTAAGGCCAGAAAATCGAGAAAAACCAGGACATCTTACACAGGGACTTGAAGGAAGTGATATTGATGAGAAATATTATGAGCCACCATTGATGCAGGTTATTCCTTCAGCATGTAATGCTTGCCCTGAAAACGAATATGAGGTAACAGATTCGTGTATGGGTTGTCTTGCACATCCTTGTCAGAGTGTTTGTCCTGTAGGTGCTATTTCTATGGTTAAGGGAAAATCAGTGATTGATAAGGAAAAATGTATTAAGTGCGGAAAATGTAGAGCGGTATGTCCGTATGATGCCATATGCCATAAAGAGCGTCCATGTAAGGCTGCCTGTGGCGTAAATGCAATTAAAAATGATAGGGTTGGAAGAGCTGTTATTGATAATGATATGTGTGTATCGTGTGGTCAGTGTATGGTAAGCTGTCCGTTTGGTGCTATAGCAGATAAGTCACAGATATTCCAGCTTATTAGAGCTATGCAGTCTGGAAGAAAGATTATAGCACAGGTGGCGCCAGCATTTGTAGGTCAGTTCGGTCCTAAGGTGACTCCAGATATGTTTAAGACAGCATTAAAGGAGCTTGGATTTGCAGATGTATATGAAACTGCTATAGGTGCAGATATGGGATGTATTGCAGAAGCGGAGCATTATGTTAAGGAAGTGGCTAGTGGAAATCAGTCATTTGCCCTTACATCATGTTGTCCATCATGGTCTGTTATGGCAAAGAATTTATTCCCAGAGACTATCGATAAGATAAGTAATGCCCTTACACCTATGGTTGCAACTGCTAGAGTTATAAAGAAGGAGCATCCAGATGCATCAGTAGTATTTATTGGCCCATGTGCATCTAAAAAGCTTGAAGCAAGCAGAAGAACAGTTCGTTCGGATGTTGATTTTGTAATTACCTTTGAGGAACTTACAGGAATGTTTGAGGCTAAGGGAATACTTCTTGATGAGATAAAGGCAATGGATGAGATGCAGGATGCAACAGCTGCAGGTAGAGGCTACGGTGTAGCAGGTGGAGTAGCTAGTGCTATTAAGGATTGTATCGAGAAATATTATCCGGGAACAGAGGTTAAGATAGAGCATGCAGAAAGTCTTGCTGAATGTAAGAAGGTGCTTCTTAAGGCGAAGGCAGGTAAGATGAATGGATGCCTTATCGAGGGAATGGCATGTCCAGGTGGATGTGTTGCAGGTGCTGGAACAAATATTGCCATACCACAGGCCGTAAAGGAAGTAGATAAGTTTAAGGCTGCGGCAGGTAAGAAGCTTCCTGAGGAGTAGAAACTTTTTATAACAATATATTATATAGTAGAGGCTTCTGGCATAATTAAAATGATACCAGAAGCTTTTTACAGTAAATTAATAAAGCGGTGAGATTATTATGAACTTATTAACAATAAAGAATTTTTCTAAATCAATCACAGATAAAGTATTATTTGAAGGAGCGGACTTTTCAATAAACGAAGGGGAGAAAATCGGTGTTATCGGTGTAAATGGCACAGGAAAATCAACATTATTAAAGATAATAGCAGGTGAGATGGAAACAGATGAGGGGGAAGTGATAAAGGCAAATAGGGTTAAAATAAAATATTTACCTCAGAATCCACAGTTTCCAGAAGGAATAACTATATATGATTATGTGATTTCTCTTAATAAAAATGAGCATAATCAGTGGAATGTGGAAGGTGAAGCTAAAAATATACTTAATATTTTAGGTTTTACAGATTATGAGTTGGTGGTAGATAATCTGTCTGGTGGACAGAAGAAAAGGGTGGCTTTGGCGGCTACTCTTTTAAGCGACTGTGATATTCTTATATTGGACGAGCCTACAAACCATCTGGATAGTTACATGTCAGCTTGGCTTGAGGATTATCTAAAGAAATCAAAGGCAGTACTTGTAATGGTAACCCATGATAGATATTTCTTAGATAGAGTGTGCAATGGTATTGTAGAAATTGATGACGGAAAAATATATAGATATACTGGTGGCTATGAGAAATTCTTAGAGGAGAAAACTTTGAGAGAAGAGATAGCTATAGCCAGTGAAAGAAAACGTCAAAGTATATTACGGGTGGAGCTTGAGTGGATAAGACGTGGAGCGAGAGCTAGAAGTACAAAACAGAAGGCACATATTCAAAGGTATGAAGCCTTAAGGGATATGGAAGGGCCAAAGGAAGCTGAAAAGCTACAGATGAGTTCCCTATCTAGCAGGCTCGGTAATAAAACCATAGAGCTTGATAAGGTGTCAAAGGCGTATAGTGGAAAGGCTCTTATAAGGGATTTTAGTTATATTTTTTTAGCTAATGACAGAGTGGGAATCGTAGGCGAGAATGGCTGTGGTAAATCTACACTTATGAAGATAATTACAGGTGAAGTACAGCCTGATAAGGGAAGTGTAGATATAGGTCAGACTGTTAAGATAGGATATTTTTCTCAGGAAAATGAATATCTTCCAGAGGATATGAAGGTTATAGATTATATAAGAGATACAGCAGAATTTGTACAGACTGTGGATGGTACTGTGTCGGCGACAAAGATGCTTGAGAGATTTTTATTTAACAGCACACTTCAGTATCAGCTTATTAAAAAGCTTTCAGGTGGCGAAAAGAGAAGATTGTATCTTCTTAAAATACTTATGGAAGCTCCAAATGTACTTATCCTAGATGAGCCTACAAATGATTTGGATATTTCTACTATGATGATACTTGAAGATTATCTAGATTCTTTCAACGGTATTGTAATATCCGTGTCTCACGATAGATATTTTTTAAATCGAATTGCAAATAGAATATTTGCATATGAGGTAGACGAATGTACAGAAGAAGTAAATATAAAGCAATATGAAGGAAATTATGATGATTATCTAGAGAAAAGTGGGGTTAATCCATATAATATTAATCTAAAGAAGAATAGTCAGAAAAGTCGTGAGGAGATAGTGAATAAAAATTCTCAGGCTTTGAAGACTGAACAAGCTGAAACTAATGCTAAAGAAAATGGCAAACCAAAGAGTACAAAGATTAAGATGTCTTACAATGAGATGCGAGAGTTTGAGAAAATCGATGATGAGATAGCAGAGCTTGAAGCGAAAGTGGAATACCTGGAAGAAGAGATAGGAAATAATGCCAGAGATTTTGTCAAGCTAAACGAGCTTACAAAGGAAAAGGATGAAGCAGAAGATTTACTTGCAGAAAAAATGGATAGATGGGTATATCTAAATGATTTAAATGAAAGAATAAATAATCAATAAAAGATTAGAGAAATAGGAAAAGCCGCAGATGAACAACTATCATCTGCGGCCTATATCGTTGCTAGTATGAAACTATTTTATAAATGTAAGAATAGCAAGTACGATACCTACGATTTCGTAAATCCATACAAGTGTGCCCACAATCTTAACGATGAGACCTACAACTGGGATACCACCGATAAAAGCTAAAAGTGCGCCTGTGTATGATAGTATTGTGCATAAAAATGCTATGAAATTATAGGAATATATCGGGTAAGAATGATAGAATAAATATATCAAGGTTGGACGTCAAAAATTAATATTATAAATAAATGCAATAAGTGCAGAAAGGTTGTGCTATATGGAGTATTCAGCTATTACACATTATATGGAAAAAAGATATTGTTATGCTATAGAGAAAGGTAAGTTTCTTATACGTATAGAGACAAAAAAGGATGATATGAAAAGGGTTACCCTTCACTGTAGGGACAAGTATATTCCTATTGAGTTTCTTGATACGTGGGCAAGCTATGAAATGAATAAGGTTGCCAGCAGCAGATTTCATGATTATTATGAAGTGGTTATAGATATTGACTGTATATGCCTTAGATATTTCTTTGAGTTAGAGGATAAGTACGGCGAAGTAACCTATTATGGAAATTATGATTTTTATGAGGAAAAGATAGATAATATAGATAGAATGTTTGATCTTCCTCAGAATCTTAGGGAGGAGGAGATTCATAGGGTTCCACAGTGGGCGAAAAATAAGGTTGTATATCAGATATTTCCATCTAGGTATGCTACTACAGAGAAGGTAAGTGAAAAGGATTGGTATAAAGCACCTATAGGACCTAGAGATGATTTGAAGGGGAATCTTAGAGGTGTAATCAATGCATTAGTGCACCTTAAGGATATGGGTATCGATGTGTTGTATATGACTCCTATATTTAAATCTAACTCAAGTCATAAGTATGATACTATTGATTATTATAAAATTGATGATAGCTTTGGCGGTGAGGATGATTTAAAAGAGCTTGTTAATAAGGCTCACAGTATGGACATGAAGGTTATACTAGATGGAGTGTTTAATCATACATCACCTGAGTTTTTTGCATTTAAGGATATAGTGGAGAATAAGGCAAATTCAAGGTATAAAGATTGGTATTATATTGATAGCTTTCCAGTAAAACAGCCAAGTAGAATGACTCGTCCTAATTTTAAGACCTTTGCATATTTTGGAGGAATGCCTAAGTTAAATCTCAACAATGAAGAGACTGCCCAGTACTTTATAAATGTAGGAAAGTATTGGATAGAGAAGTGCAACATAGATGGATGGCGTCTGGATGTGGGAGATGAGGTTGTTCACGAATTTTGGAAGAAATTTAGAAAAGCTGTAAAATCTGTTAAAGAGGATGCTTTTGTGATTGGAGAAATATGGCATTATGCAGGAGATTTCTTGGAAGGTGATGAGTGGGATTCTATTATGAATTACTCATTCTATTACAGTGTGCACGATTTCCTGTGTCATGAGACTATAAGTGCAAGCCGCTTTGTGGAAAGTCTTGATTTTATGAGAGGAAGATTATATAGGGACATAAATGCTGTTCTTCTTAATCTTATAGATAGTCATGACACTGCGAGATTTCTTCATGTGGCATCTGGAGATAAAAAGAAATTGAAGTTAGCAGCAGCATTTCAGCTTCTTTTGCCTGGAATGCCTATGATATATTATGGTGATGAATATGGTATGACAGGTGGAAATGATCCGGATTGCAGAAGAGGTATGGTATGGGATGAAAAGTATCAAGACCTTGATATTTATAACTGGTATTGTAATCTTATAAGGACAAGAAAAGAAAACCCTGCCCTCACAGAAGGGGAACTGGTAAGTTGTATGACAGATGATGATAAGGGAATTATTAAGATGGTAAGAAGGCTTGATGATAAGGAAGTCATAGTAATATTTAATGGAAGAGGTGCCAGCGTTTCTGTGGATAAGTACGTTGGAAGAATAGATGAGATTACAGGTGAGGTATTTGATGGAGAATTGGCGCCATATAGGGCATTGGTTTTAAAATAAAAAGTTATTTGATTAGATGGAGGCGTTACTATATAAGGTAATGCCTTTAGCTATTTTAAGAGATAATCATATTGACTTTTACATTATAAAATGATACTTTAATAGTTAAGAGATTTAAAGCGGTAAAGCGGATAAATCAAAAGAAAAGAATGTATTGGAAGGAAATGATAATTATGCCAGTTATGGAATATTTAGAGAGAAATGCGAAACTTTATCCAGATGAGGTGGCTTTGGTAGAGCTTAACCCTGATGAACAGGATAATAGAAGAACTACATGGAAGGAATATGGGCTTATTGAGTCGGATAGGTTTACACCATATCGTAGAGAAATTACATGGAGTGTATTTGATGAAAAGGCAAATAGATTTGCAAATATGCTTATAGGAAGAGGCATAAAGAAAGGAGATAAGGTAGCTATACTGATGTATAACTGCTTGGAGTGGTTACCTATTTATTTTGGCGTCTTAAAAGCGGGTGCTATAGCAGTGCCTTTTAACTTCCGTTATGACGCAGAAGAAATATTATATTGTGTGGAATTGGCAGAGGTAGATATGGTGGTGTTTGGACCAGCATTTATCGGACGTATTGAGGCTGATGCTGAAAAACTTAGTAAAGGAAGACTTCTCATATATGTAGGAGATAATTGTCCAAGCTTCGCAGAAAGTTATCATGAGTTAGTTGCAGATTGTTCAAGTAAGAATCCAGGGCTTGATATTACAGAAGAGGATTTTGGTGCTATCTATTTTTCTTCAGGAACGACAGGATTTCCTAAGGCGATTTTACATAAGCACTTAAGTCTTACACAGGCTGCTGAGATGGAGCAGAAGCATCACGAGACAGGAAGAGAGGATACATTCCTTTGTATACCACCTCTTTACCATACAGGTGCTAAGTTCCATTGGATGGGAAGCTTGGTTGCTGGAAGCAAGGCAGTTCTTCTTAAGGGTACAAGACCAGAAACTATTATAGAGACTGTATCAAAGGAAAAATGTACAATAGTATGGTTGCTTGTTCCATGGGCTCAGGATATCTTGGATGCATTGGATAGAGGAGATATGAAGCTTGAGGATTATGAATTAGCTCAGTGGAGACTTATGCATATTGGCGCACAGCCAGTTCCACCATCGCTTATTAAGCGTTGGAAGGCATATTTCCCAGACCATGACTACGATACAAATTATGGTTTATCAGAGTCTACAGGTCCTGGTTGTGTTCACCTTGGTATGGGCAACATACATAAGGTTGGTGCTATCGGTGTGCCAGGCTACAGATGGCAGTGTAAGATCGTAGATGAAGCAGGCGTGGAAGTGCCAGATGGTGAAGTGGGTGAGCTTTGTGTATTTGGTCCAGGTGTTATGACATGTTATTATAATAATCCAGAAGCTACAGCAGAGACAATTAAGGATGGATGGTTATATACAGGAGATATGGCTCGTCTTGATGAGGATGGATTTATCTTCCTAGTAGATAGAAAGAAGGATGTAATCGTAAGTGGTGGTGAAAATATTTATCCAGTTCAGATTGAAGATTTCATCCGTAAGTTTGATAAGGTGAAGGATGTGGCTGTTATCGGTCTTTCTGATAGAAGACTTGGCGAGAAGACAGCTGCCATTATAGAGATAAAGGATGGTATGGAATGTACTGAGCAGGAGATAGAAGAATTCTGCCTTGAGCTTCCAAGGTACAAGCGTCCAAAGGAGATTATCTTTGCTGAAATTCCTAGAAATGCTACAGGAAAGATTGAAAAGCCTAGACTTAGAAAGATGTATGGCGCAGATAATCTCGTAGCTAAGGAAAATATGGCTTAAAATACTGATAAAGAGAAATTAGGAGTTTTATGAAAACAAAAAGGTTGCTTGATAAATTAATATCAGAAAAGGTTATGGAAATATACATAATAGCTGCCATAGTGGGTATTCCGTTATTTGCGTTGATGACAGAAACCTTTGGCAGGCCGTTTATAACTCAGCCGTACGTGGTAAGTGCGTTGGGGTATGTGGGAGCAGTGTTGTGTATAGCTTCTTTGTTTAAACGTAGAAAAGAATTATATTTGACAGATGTCTTGTATATTTTATTGATGTGTTTTATGTCATTGTCCTTTGTTTTATCAAAGGATATATATGAATCTATATTGGGATTTTGGTATGATGAATTTTTTTCTCATTTTTTGGCATATTTTAGCTTGATGCTTGCGGCAGCAACTATTAATGATGAGAAAAGGAGAAAAAGAATTCTTGTGGCATTCCTTGCGGTGGTTGTTGGCCATTCGCTTGTGGCGGTGTTTCAGACAATGAATATATGTATAAGTCCGTGTTGCCTTGCACTGGATAGATATAAGGTGGGAGAGGATATCTGTTGGGGACTTACTCAACATCCTAACTGGTATGGTGGACTTAGTACTTTGTTCTGTGCATGTAGTGCAGGTATGTACTTGTTTACAGAGAATGATAGACGTAGAAACATATATTTTTGTGTAAATATGGTGGCTTTCTATACAATGCTTTCTGCTGAGGCGAGATTGGCATGGGTGGGTACTATTGCCTATATTCTCTTTTATGTTATATCCTTGTCAATTATGAAAGAAAAACGTTTATGGAAGCGTTTTGGGGTTATGATTATAGGAATGATTGTTGTTACATTATTTACTATACTTGTGTGTGGTAGAATATTAGAACGATTTGAAAGAACATCAGAGGAGTTAAAGTCTTCAAATGTGGAAGGATTGGGCTCAGGCAGAGTATACATATGGAGATTTGCGCTGGAATCAGTTCCGGATAATTGGCTGTTTGGTTTGGGCCTTGACAATTTAAAAGATGCTTATGTATTAAATCCTAGATTTAAAGAAGGTATGTGGCTTAACGAGAAGGCTCACAACGAATATATTCATTATCTTGCTACTCAGGGTGTATTTCAGTTTGTGACATATATGTCACTTCTTGTATATGCGGTGGTAAGAGGTGTAAAGACAGTATTACATACAGAAGATAAGAGCAATAAATATATGACTTGGATTTTTCTTGGAATGTTTGCGGCGTATTCGGCTCAGGCGATGTTCAATAGTAGTGTAATCAACATTGCACCGTATTTTTGGATTACAATAGGTATGTGTGTACCACATAAAAATCAAGTAACGAAAATTCAAACTGATAGAAAATAAAGTATGGAAATAATAAGTGAAATCCACATCTTTTAATACAGATGTGGATTTTTTATGATATAGGAAAGTTCTCTGAACTTTCTATATCATAAAAAACGCTCCGCGAGGATGAGCACTCGCACGAGAAGAATATGTCAGCTAATGCTGACCGTGCTCGGCTCGCAAAGCGGAGCAAGTCCCTCTAGACAGAGGGATTTAGGGAGATGATGCGGACTTGTCAGCTTTGTTCTATAAAGTATATAAAATAGTTTTGAAAAAAGACTTTCTTTTCTTGCTAAAAACTTGAAAATATGTTATCATAGTTTAAAGTTGTATACGTATTGTGAATAATTACATATAAAGGAGACGGTGTATGAATTTAAAAGAGAAACTAAGAAATTTAAAGGTAGGAGAAAAGCTTAAAAAGTCTTATAATACCATAATTGTAGCTGTTATAGTTATGGGTGTGGCAGCACTTATCGGTATGATTCTTATTAATCTAAGAGTTAAGTCGTTTAAGGAAGATGCATTTACAAATATGCAGATTCAGCTAGAAATTAAAAGCGAAATTCAAGAGATAGCTAAGAATGTACTATGGTGTACAGCTACAGAAGATAAAGAGACTGTAGCTGAAAAGATAGCCGAAGCAGAAAAGATTATGGAGGACATATTAAAGAGTTCAGAAAAGCTTGAGGCAAGTTTTGATGATGAAGAGCTTACTAAAAAGCTTGGTTACGCTATCAAGGATATGAAGATTGCCCAGATAGAGGTTGTGGCTAAGGCTAGAGCAGGACATAATAGAGAAGCGTTTGAATATCTTGAGAAGAACTATGCAAAGGCTAATCAGGAAGCTATAAATGTTCTTAATACCATCGGTGATTTAGCAGAAAAACAGGCTAATTCAGCGTATATGTTCACTATGATACTTGGAATTATTACTACAGTTATAGTCCTTGTAGTAGGAGTGGGAACAGTACTTATTTCTCTTAAGTATTCTAATGTAATTACAGATATGATAGTTACACCTATTGAGGAGATTCGTAAGGTGGCTCGTAAGCTTAGAAAGGGACGTTTAGATGCTATCATAGAGTATTCTAGTGAGGATGAATTGGGAGCTCTTGCAGATGACTTTAGAGAAGCCTGCGCTCAGATGAGAGATGTAGTAGAAGATGCTGGTTACATGCTTAAAGAGATGGCAGCAGGTAATTTTAATGTAGATACACAGGCAGAAGAGAGCTATGTTGGTGAGTTTAAGCTTATATTAAAGAGTGTAAGAAAGCTTAATTGTGAATTGGATATAACACTTCGTCAGATTAATGAAGCAGCTGCACAGGTTACTATGGGCGCTGACCAGTTATCACATAGTGCTCAGGCACTTGCAGATGGTGCAACAGACCAGGCTGGAGCAGTGCAGGAGCTTACAGCTACTATAGAGAATGTATCAAATATTGCTGATGAAAGTGCTGATAATGCTGTTGAAGCTGCTGGCAGCAGTAAGGATGCAGCGGAAGAGGCTGTTAAGAGCCGTCGCGATATGGACGAGCTTATAGCGGCTATGAATAGAATTACAGCTACATCTAAGGAAATAGAGAAGATTATAGGAACTATTGAAGAGATAGCATCTCAGACAAATCTCCTTTCTCTTAATGCTTCTATCGAAGCGGCTAGAGCAGGTGAAGCGGGTCGAGGTTTTGCGGTAGTAGCACAGCAGGTAGGTAAGCTTGCTATGGATAGTGCAGAGTCGGCTGTACTTACAAGAAATCTTGTGAGTAAGTCTCTTGAAGAAATCTCTAATGGTAATGATATAGCCCAGAGAACTATGGAGGCTATAGCAGATGTACTTGAGAGTATGGAACAGTTTGCTATGATGGCTGCAAGCTCAGCAGATGCATCTAAGACACAGGCGTATATGCTTGGTGAGGTACATACAGGTATTGAACAGATTTCTGTAGTAGTAGAGAATAACTCGGCATCAGCCGAAGAGACATCGGCTATTAGCGAAGAGCTTTCAGCACAGGCAGAGTCTCTTAAGGGCATGGTTGAAGCATTTGAACTTAGAAGAGAGCCAGTGGATTATGATGAGTATGGATATAGCGATGATGATTCTGATTTGTATGATCCAGATGATGAAGATTTAGATGATGAGAAAACAGAAGAAACAGATGCGGATGAAGCTGTGGAAGAATCTGAAAATCAGCTGGAGGAAGGGTTAGAAGAAAAGTCAGGTGAAGAATTTGATAGTGAGTTAGAAGACGCTAATGATGAAGATTCAGATGGTAATTTAGAAGCTGAAGAATATACAGAAAGTGACGATGAAGAAGTAGCTTACGAATCATTAGATGATACAGAGGAAGCAGAGGCTACTATAGAGTATGATCAGGAGGTGCTTCCGGAAGAAGTTCAGAATACTTCGGATGATGAAGAGGAACCAGAATTATCTATAGGTTCAGAGGATTCGGATTTTGATATTTGGTCAAATAGTGATTCTTCAGAGGATGAAGGAAAATAGTACTTTGGGACTATGGGATGGACAAAGAATTGTGCACCTTCGATAAAATCGAAGGTGCTTTTTTGTGAATGATTTTTAGTGACATCTTGAAAATGTGGTGGTAATATAGTACCCGTTGGAAAGGATAAAAGGAGAATTACTATGTATGATTATTTAATAGTGGGCGCAGGGCTATACGGAGCCGTGTTTGCTCGCCAGATGAAGGAAAGAGGAAAGAACGTACTGGTTATTGAGAAACGTTCTCATATAGCTGGAAATATTTATACGGAAGAGATTGAGGGTATAAATGTCCATAAGTACGGAGCGCATATATTCCATACCAATAATAAGGAAGTATGGGATTATGTAAATAGATTTGCCACATTTAATCGATACACAAATTCTCCAGTAGCAAATTTTAAGGGTGAGATTTATTCTTTGCCTTTTAATATGTATACCTTTAATAAGATGTGGGGAGTCGTGACCCCGA
This sequence comes from Lachnospiraceae bacterium, assembly GCA_017412055.1. Taxonomy (GTDB): domain Bacteria; phylum Bacillota; class Clostridia; order Lachnospirales; family Lachnospiraceae; genus SVEL01. The sequence continues at coordinate 77,181 of JAFQOW010000011.1, forward strand.
AGGAGGCAGCTGAAAGAATAGAAGGACAGGTGAAGGCTGCTGGTATAAAAGAACCTAAGAATTTAGAAGAGCAAGCCATAAGCCTGGTGGGAACGGATATTTATGAAAAGCTGGTAAAGGGATATACTGAAAAACAGTGGGGTAGACCATGCGATGAATTACCGTCGTTTATTATAAAGAGACTTCCAGTGAGATTGACTTATGATAATAATTATTTTAATGCCCTATATCAGGGTATTCCTATAGGCGGATATACAAAGCTTGTTGAGAATATGCTAGAAGGTATAGAAGTAAGGCTTGATACAGATTATCTTGCAAATAGGGAAGAATATGAAAAGATAGCAAGAAAAATTGTGTATACAGGGCCGATAGATGCGTATTATGATTACATATATGGTAATCTTGAGTATAGATCAGTAAGATTTGAGACAGAAATTCTTGATGAACAAAACTATCAGGGAAATGCTGTGGTAAATTATACAGACAGTGATACACCGTATACTAGAATTATAGAACACAAATGGTTTGAATTTGGAACTCAGGAAAAGACTGTAATAAGTAGGGAATACAGTGCTGAATGGAACCTGGGTGATGAACCATATTATCCAGTAAATGATGAAAAGAATGGAAAGCTTTACGAAAGGTATAGGGAACTTTCGGAAAAGGAAGAAAATGTTATATTTGGTGGAAGATTAGGCGAATACAAGTATTACGATATGGATGTTGTCATAGAAAAAGCGCTGAATATGTCAAATATTATGGATTAATTTGTGAAAATTTCTTGAACTTAGGTAAAAAAAGTGATAGAATAAAAAGAACTAGAGATGTAGTTATAATTTGGGCTTTGCAAGTTGATAAAATAGCATATAGAAGATAGGAGTTAGGAGAATGGCAGGATTTAGACAGAGAGTCAGAATTGGTGATGTGCTTGTTCAGGCAGGTCTTATCACAGAAGAACAGCTTACCTTGGCGTTAGAGGAGCAGAAGAAGAAACCAAAGGGAACACGTATAGGTCAGACTATCGTAGATATGGGTTATATATCAGAGTTAGATATGACCTTGGAGCTACAGAAGCATATCGACGTAGGATTTATAGATTTAAGAAAGATAGAGATAGATGAGGCGGCTCTTCATGTATTGACAGAGGCTGATTGTAGAAAGTATAACCTTATACCATTTGCATTTAAGGATGTGATGACTTTAAGTGTAGCGATGGTTGATCCTCAGGATTTCGATATCATCGATGATATATCTATCATTACAGGATTGCAGATAGACCCATATATCGCTATGGCATCACAGATTGATGAGAATCTTGATAAGATATATGGAAAACAGCAGGCGGATGCTATCGCAGAGCAGTTCTTAAAGGAACAGGAGGATGCGTTAGGCACTGGCGGTGATAGTGATGATGATTCGAGAAAGGATGATGTAGAGAATTCGCCTATCGTTATATTGGTTAGAAATATTATTGAGCAGGGTGTTAGACAGAGAGCCAGTGATATTCATATCGAGCCATTTGAGACTAACGTAAAGGTTAGATATCGTATAGATGGTGTACTTAGAGAGATAAATACATACGATAAGGCTTTGTTCCAGGCTATTATCGCCAGAATAAAGATTATATCTGGTATGGATATTTCAGAGAAGAGAAAGCCACAGGATGGTCGTATCACTATAGATGTAGATTATAAAGAATATGATATCCGTGTATCTAATCTTCCTACAGTATACGGCGAAAAGGTAGTTATGAGACTTGCATCTAAGGAAGGCTTTAATAGAGCAAAGAGCGAGCTTGGACTTAGACCAGAAGATTTAGAGAAATTCGACGGTATTCTTAAGAATCCTAACGGAATTATCCTTGTTACAGGACCTACAGGTAGTGGTAAGTCTACTACTCTTTATACAGCGTTATCTGAGCTTAGTACAGAAGAGGTTAACGTAGTTACAGTAGAAGACCCGGTAGAAGCAAATGTAAATGGTGTAAACCAGGTACAGGTTAATAATAAGGCTGATATGACATTTGCTAATGCCCTTCGTTCAATTCTTCGTCAGGACCCTGATATTATCATGATCGGAGAGATTCGAGATAGTGAGACAGCGGAGATTGCCGTAAGAGCTTCTATCACAGGACATCTTGTTGTAAGTACACTTCATACAAATAGTACAGCGGCAACAGTAGGACGTCTTATAGATATGGGTATAGAGCCATACATGCTTGGTGATTCATTGGTAGGTATTATAGCGCAGCGTCTTGTTAGAAGATTATGTGACTGTAAGAAGGGTAGACCGGCTACTGCAGATGAAAAGAGAGTGTTAGGATTGCCAGCTACTGCAGAGCAGACAGTATATGACCCAGTTGGATGTCAGATGTGTAATAACCTTGGATACAAGGGACGTATTGGTATATATGAAATTATGACGATTAATCAGAAGATTAGAAACCTTATAGCGGAGCGAGCTACTGCTGATAGAATCAAGAAGGCAGCAGAAGAGGACGGAATGAGCTCTCTTAGAGCATCAGCGGCTAAGTACGTATGTGAAGGTGTCACATCAGTAGCTGAGCTTATGAAGGTTACATATAGTGCAGATGAATCGTAGACAGGAGAAGAGATATGATTACAATGGAAGAGCTGTTATTAGCAGCAAAGGAATACGAAGCATCAGACGTGCATATTTCAGTAGGTGTACCACCTAAGATGCGTGTGAATGGTGTACTTATGGATATGAATTATCCAAAACTTTTTCCAGAGGATACTAGTGCGATAATTATGCCTACATTATCTGAGGCGCAGGCAGAGATACTTAATAGAAAAGGAGAGGTTGACTTCTCATATTCTATATCAAAGGAAGGTAGATACCGTGTAAATGCTTATAAGCAGAGAGGTACTATGTCGGCAGCCATTCGTCTTGTAGGAACGGTTATTCCTAAGCCTTCAGAATTAGGCATCCCTAAGTCGGTGGTTGATCTTACTAATAGACAGAGAGGTCTTGTACTTGTAACAGGTCCTACAGGTAGCGGTAAGTCTACTACACTTGCTTCTATCCTTGATCAGGTAAATGAGACAAGTCAGAAGCATATTATCACACTTGAAGATCCTATCGAGTATCTTCACTCACATAAGAAATCTATGGTTAACCAGAGAGAAATCGGTACAGATAGTAATTCTTATGCTACAGCGCTTAGAGCGGCACTTCGTGAAGATCCAGATGTTATCCTTGTAGGAGAGATGAGAGACTTAGAGACAATCTCTATCGCTATCACAGCGGCAGAGACAGGACATTTAGTATTCTCTACATTACATACAACAGGTGCAGCTAGTACAATCGACAGAGTTATCGACGTATTCCCACCACATCAGCAGCAGCAGATAAGAGTTCAGCTGGCTATGGTGCTTGAGTGTGTAGTATCCCAGCAGCTTATTGCAAAGGATAGACAGAAGGGAAGAGTTGCAGCATTTGAGGTAATGCATAATACAGTAGCTATAAAGAATCTTATAAGAGAGAATAAGACATACCAGATTAATTCTATGATGCAGACAAGTAAGAAGATAGGTATGCAGACTATGGATGATGCTTTATATGATTTATTTATGGCAGGACAGATTAGTGCAGAATCAGCACTTAATTACTCACAGGATCCACAGGTTATGACACGTAGATTATCTAATGGAATCTAAGGAAGGGGTAAGTGATGGCACAGTATTCGTATAAAATTGTAGATAAAGCAGGAAAGACAAAAAGAGGTACTATAGAAGCAGAAAGTATAGATAAGGCAAAAAACTCCCTTAAAGCTGAAGGTAGTATATTAAGCTTGGAAGAGGCATCAGCATTAAGTAAGGATATCAATATCAGCTTTGGCAAGAAGAAAAAGGTTAAAGTAAGAGATATGGGTGTCTTCTGTAAACAGTTTAAGAGTATTCTTCAGGCTGGTATCGGTATGGTAGATGCCTTGGACATGTTAGCACAGCAGACTAACAGTAAGGTTCTTAAGGAAGCTTTAAAAAACGTTAAAGACAATGTACAGAAGGGTGATACACTTAACATGGCTATGAGAAAGGAAGGAACAGTATTCCCTAGCCTTCTTCTTAATATGATAGAGGCCGGTGAGGCTTCTGGTAGCCTGGAAGTAGCCCTTGATAGAATGAGTACACATTTTGATAAGGATGCAAGACTTAAAGGCTTGGTAAAGAAAGCTATGATGTATCCTATAGTACTTCTTATAGTTACAGTTATTATCGTAGTTATAATGCTTGTAAAAGTTCTTCCAGGATTTGCGTCTACATTTGCAAGTATGGGCTCGGAGCTTCCAGCATATACACAGTTTGTAATGGGACTTAGTGATTCACTTATAGAAACCTGGTACTTGTGGGTGCTTGGTATAGTAGCTGTAGCGTTTGTGTATAGAACATATGCAAAGTCGGAGTCAGGTTCTAGAAAAATAGCTGCTATAAAACTTAAGATACCTATTTTAGGAGATTTATTTACAAAGACAGAGTGTGCTAGATTTTCAAGAACGCTTTCGACACTTCTTGCTGCTGGTATGCCACTTATTGAAGCTATAGAGACAACAGGAAAAACTTTAGATAATGTAATGTTCAAGGATGCTTTGGCAGAAGCGGTGATTCAGGTACAGAGAGGTGCTCCATTATCGGCCCCTATTAAAGCATCAGGAATATTCCCTAATATGGTAGTACATATGTTATCAATCGGTGAAGAGTCAGGTAATGTAGAGGAAATGCTTGATAATGTAGCAGAGTATTATGATGAAGAGGTAACACTTGCTACAGATTCAGCAACAGCTATGATGGAGCCACTTATTATCGTAGTAATGGCGGTAGTAGTAGTAGGTATCATTGCAGCAGTATATGCGCCAGTATTAAGTATGTATAACCTCGCAGAAGGTTAGTTCAAAAGAAAAGCTTCGCTTTTATTTTGAACAGTTCACACACTTTTTTTACCCACGTTTAACCCCCGGTGTACCCGACACCTGGGTTAAAGGGCGAAAGCCCAAATATACAAACAAAAAGTAATAGGAAATTGGAGGTATTCAATTATGAAGAAGTTCAAAGAAAACAACAAAGGTTTCTCTCTCGTAGAGTTAATCGTAGTAATCGCAATCATGGTTGTACTTATCGCAGTACTTGGTTCAACAATCTTAGGATATGTTGATAAGTCTAAGTACTCTAAGGATATTTCAGCGCTTGATTCACTTAACACAGCTGTAAAAACATTTGTAGCAGATCCAAGTGTAGATTCATCTTTCACAGACCAAACATGTACTCTTACAGCGTTATTAGCATATGATAAGGGAAATGTTATTAAGCCTATTTTAGCAGAGGTATTTACAATTGATGAATCAGAAGTTGGTAATTCAAAGTTTAACAATTCATCTAAATCGTTCAATGGCGTAACATTCAATGATGTTATGGTTGATATTAAAGATGGTGCTGTATCTATTTATGTAGAAGTTAAGCAGGGTGATTATGCTCCATATGTAGCTGGTACAAAGTGGAATGATCAGGGTACAACACTCAGATAATTTGTTTATTTTAAGGAAGTAATAATATGCTAAGTGAGTTAATTCTGTTTACAATATTGTTCTACATAATCATATGTTTATTTGGTATCACAATCGGGAGCTTTTTAAATGTATGTATATACAGAATACCAAAAAAAGAGAATATTGCGACAACACGCTCACACTGCATGGAGTGTAATACACAGCTGAAGTGGTACGATTTAGTACCACTCTTCAGCTGGTTATTTCTCCGAGGTAAGTGTAGATACTGTAAGGCTAAGATATCTGTACAGTATCCATTGGTAGAACTTGCCAATGGAATCGGGTATGTATGGATTTTTTGGGTAAACGGTTTTAACTTCATAAGCATATTGTATTGCTTATGCTTTTCAGCGATGTTAGCATTAAGCGTTATAGACCTTCGTACCTTTGAGATACCAGTGGGATTCAATATATTTATACTGGTGCTTGGTATAGCAAGAGTTATTTATGATTTTGAACACGTATGGACCTATGTTATAGGTTTCTTTTGTGTAAGTGGATTTTTATTTATTCTTTATCTTTTGACTGCTGGCAGAGGTATAGGTGGTGGTGATATCAAGCTTATGGCTGTTGCAGGTTTACTAATAGGATGGCAGAATATAATTGTAGCACTATGTGTAGGGTGTGTGCTTGGTTCCATAATCCATGTTACACTTATGGTTGTTTTAAAGAAGGAAAGAATGTTAGCCTTTGGCCCGTATTTGTCATTGGGTATATTTTTGGCTATGTTATATGGGAAAACACTGTTTGACTGGTATGTAAGTTTGATAGTGGGTTAGATTTGTATTATGGAGATAGGTTTGTGATGTTTGCTTAGTGTAGAAACTGGCTTACTATACTAACCAAACAACACAAATCATAAGAATGAAGTAAAATCATGGCTACGTAGTAGTTGTGGTTAAAATTAAAGGAGGAGAAATAGATGGCAAATATTATTACAGCCACTATAGGCACAACTAAACTTAAGATGTGTGAGATTGACTGTTCGAAGACACAGCCATATATCGAGAAAGCATTGACAGTTGATTTACCACAGGGTTATGCCAGTGATGGAAGACTTTTGGATATTGACGGTTTATCAGCATTTATGAAGGATATTCTCTTAAGAGAGAATATGGATGCAAAAGAGATTACATTTGTACTTAAGTGTAGCAAGGTAGTATATAAGGAAGTATACACACCAGTACTTAAGGGAAAGAAGCTTAAGGAATTTATCGCAGCTAATGCGTCTGATTATTTCCCAATGGATATAAGTGATTATATAATCGCAGATAAGATTATTTCACAGGTTGAGGCTGAAGGTGAGAAGCAGTATAGAGTAGGTCTTTATGCAGCAGCTAAGGAAACTGTTGAAGGATATTATAAATTAGCTGAGAAGTTAGGACTTGCTATTAAGAATATTGAAAGTTATAACAATGCTACGGTATCCTTCTTAAGTAAGCAGGTAGACGCAGAAACATCCGTAGTTATCTATGTACATGATGACTCAACTACCGTAAATATCTATAAGAATAATATCTTAGAGCTTCAGAGAAATGTTCCATATGGACGAGACTTGGTGGTTAAAGCCGTAATGGAAAATATGGAAATCGGAGAGGAAGAGGCTGGAAACTTACTCAGAACAAAGGGTCTTATCCACTCTACATTTGATGGTCATACTATTACAGAATCGTTGAGATATTTTGTAAATGGCATCATAAGAGTAGTTGACTACTATACATCTAGAAGTGCAGAAAATACTGTTGAGAAGGTTTATCTTACGGGTGAAGCTATGAACATTCTTGGTTTAGAAAGTTTACTTGTAAATGAGTTCTTCCATAATACTGAGCAGATTAAGAAATTTAGATATATCGGTGTGGCTTCAAACTTTAGATTTGAGGCTAGTATGATTGCTAAGTATATCTCATGTGTAGGTGGTATTTACGAGCCAGTACACTTCCAGTCAGAGTTAGAGTTAAAGAAGAAGAAAGCTGATAGAAGCTCAGCATATATGATTATAGGTCTTGTTGGCTCTTTGATTGTAGGCTTAGTAATTTTGGCAATTCCATTTTTAGAGAGATTAACCTATAAAAACGATATTGAGATAAAAAATAAACAGATAGAAGCTTTAAAGGGTGTAGAGATAATAGTTGATGATTATTATAATTCTGTTGATAAGGTTTCTGATGTTAATAACTTCCGTAATATGACAACAAGTGCAAATGATTATATGTTAGAATTTATTAAAGCATTAGAGAAGGGTATGCCATCTCATATATCCATTAAGTCGCTTTCAGTTAATAACGGACAGGTAAATATATCTGCTGTAACTAGTACAAAGCAGACAGTAGCTAAGTTTATAACACAGCTTAAGGATATGCCAGGAGTGCAGAATCCATATGTGGCAAGTTATTCAGAGTCTAAAGATGGATATGGAGTTATCTCAGCTAATTTCGGTATAACATTTACATTTAATTCAGAGATAGCTAAGTATTTAGAAGATAAGCCTGTAGAGGGCGAAGATAGTAGTGAAACTGCAGAAGAGGAGGTAGAGTAATATGTCAGATAGAGATAAGAAATTACTTATCGGATTACTAATAGCTGTCATCCTCGGCGGTTCATGGTGGTTATCAGGTAAGCTAAAAACAGAAAATGAGAGTCTAAGTAAGGAACTTAATGAATTACAGATTAGATATACAGACTTAGATACAAAAAATGGACAGAGTGCTACATATAAAAAGAATACTGAGACAAATACAACAGAATTCAATAAGGCAATGTCAGATTACAATACATCTTTAAGCCAGGAACAGCTTTTAATGTTTTATACAGCAGTAGAAAAGAGTACTGGTGTGTGGTTGAATCAGATGAGCCTTAACAGTGTATCAGAGATTTATACTTTTGGTAAGATAGGATCAAGTAACCCAAGTAAAAGAGGACAGAGGGTTTATGATACTGATAATATCGGTATAACTACTACATCTAATGTTTCATATCAGTGTACATACGACCAGCTCAAGGATGTTCTTACATATTTAAGAGATAATGGTAAAAAGGTTACTGTTAACAGTATCTCATATTCGTATGCAGCAGGTACAGATATGGTATCTGGAACAATGGCATTGTCGTTCTTTGCTATAAAGGGTAGTGACAGACCACCTATGAATACAGATGTAAAAGATGTATTTGTAGGAACAGATAATATCTTTAATTCAGAAACATTTACTCCAAATGGAGCAGATGCGTCATATAAAGATAAGATAATCACAGATTATGATTTGTATTTGATTGTAAACAGAACTGGTGCTGATAAGGATGCAGTAATCTGCGGACAGTCAGGAGATATGACTAATCAGACAGTAGTTAGCTCAAACAGCGGTGTAATAGAGAATGTTACAATCACAGTAACAGGAACAGAAGGTAACTATAAAGTAAGTTATCAGGTAGGCTCAAAGCAGTATCCTGCTGAAAACTTTGCAGAGGGTGCACCACTTGTATGCGGTGATACACTTGATTTATTGATTATCAGCAGTGAGAGAGGTACAGATTCTGACACATCAGAGATTAATTTATTTATTAAGAATCAGTCAGATATGGTGCTTAATGCAGCTATAATTAACGATAATCCTGATCCGGAATTATCAAGAATTCATTTGCAAACTATGGAAGGCGCAGTGACTTTCTATGAATAATAATTAAAAAGTAGGTGGTGACATGGCTATGGGAAAAAGCTTTTATAAAATAAAACAGAATAATAAAGGTGTATCATTGATAGAGATAATGGTTACCATAGCTATGATTGTCATCATAGCTGGTCCACTTATCAATAGTTTTTTGAATGCGATGAGCGTAAATAGTAATGCTAGAAAGATTCAGAATGGAACAACTGTAGCACAGGACATAGTTGAAGAAATTGAGGCGTTATCTTTAGAACAGTTAAGTGTAAAGTATACAGATTATTTTGAAGAGAATCTGACAGACCCTAGTTTATTGGAATATAAAAGTATTCCGGTAACAGGTCCTAATGGAGAAGAATTTGAAGTGGATATAAAGCTTGATCCAAATGTTTACAAGGCAGGAAACGCAGATGGTAAAGTAGCAGTAAATGATGCGAATATTCCGGGTATGTCTAGTTTATATGGTTCAGGAAGTTTGATGCTATATAAGTATTATGTAGCATTTGATGATAAGTTGAAGGATCTCTTTTCAGGCAAAATTACTTCAGCAGATTTAAACAATATATATTTAAATACTAACAGAAAAAAAGTAGCTAAAACTACAAATATAGAGATAAATTGCTCGTATAATGAAGAGATGGAAAAGTACGAGTACGATATAAAGATGATTATGGGTTATACATATAATTCAGACCCAAGTACATATAGTGAAGAAACTCGAATTATAGAGGATGTAATGTTCTCGCCAGATGAGAGACATTGTATATATCTTATGGCTCCAATTTTTGATATTTATTCGACTTCGAATACATATGGTGATGTTTCGTATAGTACAGATAAGATAAATATAGATTATAAATTTAATAGTGCACCAGAGCTTATAAAAAATGTATATTTTTATCTTGCTGAGCAGGAAGCAACAAATAAAATAAATAGTACACTACAGCAGAAGATTAATCCTTCTAATGTAACGATTAAGACTAATTTGCCTTCATATGTAAGTACACTGTCGGATTATGATTCGTCAGTAACAAACGTAAAACTATATACAAATGTAGGAACTATAGGGGAAGATAGAACACAGTTGACATATGTAGATAAAAACACAGGAAATGCCTTGTATGAAATGACAGTTAAGGTTAGACTACAAGGAGATGAACAGGTTATTGCAGAGTTTACATCTTCAAAGTAGGTGTAACGGATAGATAGGAGAAAGAGTATGGGAAAATTTAGAATAAAAAAATTAAATAACCAAGGTTCGACATTTGTTTTGTCTCTTCTTGTTATTACACTTCTTACAACTCTGGCGTTAGCCCTTGCTAATGCTTCTCTTGGCAATATGACTATGAAGAGTATGGACCGAGGGGCAAAAAAGACATTTTATACAGCAGAAACATTGTTGGATGAGATAAGAGTAGGTATAGGATACAATAGTATAGAGAATCTTGCTTCAGCCTATGAAACAGTATTAACTAATTTAGTTCAGTATAATGGAACTGATTCTGCAACCGTGCAGGAAAATACAGAAGCTAATATAGCACTTAAAAAGAAGTTTGTTGAAAATGTACTTAGTACAGTAACAGGTGGAAGCCTTGTGTTCGGAGCTACAAGTACGGAAGTGTCTACGGTAACTATGGCAGAGACTGAGGTTGAACCTATAAAGGCTAAAGTAATTGAGTATATTACCTCTTACATAACAAATAATGGATATACAGAAGAAATTGCGAAGATTACATCTGTGGGAAATGTTAAGGCTTATAAGGAGCCTGCTGACCCTAATGCACCCAAGTGGAGTGTTATCATAGAAGATGTGGCAGTTTCTTATAAAACAAATAAAAATGGAGAAATATATTTCTCTAATATAACAGCGGATTTGGAAATAGAATATCCTAATATGACGGTTGATTTTTCTACTTCAAATACTTTAAACGATTATATAAATTATTGTCTTGTGGCAGATAATAATTTAATCGTAGAAGGTAAGATGGTAAATATAAATGCATCCGCATATGCAGGAAATATAATAGATATAGCTCCTTCTGGCTTGGCAGGAGCAAATGTGACATTTCAATCAATGTCAGGCAGCAATATTAATGTAATATGTGGTGGAGATCTTGAAGCCTTAAGTGGAACTATAAGAGTTGGTGGAAATGAAACTTATCAAGCACAGGCACATTTTATAGGTACAAATATATGGTGTACAAATATAGCTACAAGAAAGATGATTACCAGTACTACATCTGAAGCAGCAGCGGGAGCAGTAGTTACTATCGCTGATGATTGCTATTCATATGTGAGAGATGATTTATCAGTTGATGCCCAGAACAGTGATGTGACTGTAGGTGGTGAATACTATGGATATATGTATGACGGCAATACTGGTACGGCGGGACATGCAGCTAGTAGTGCTATAATAGTTAATGGCAAAAATTCTAAGGTATCAATAGCTACCAAAAAATTATTATTGGCAGGTAGAGCATATATTGATGTAGCAGATGGATATATGACAGGTGAGTCACTGTCGCTAAAGGGCGACCAGGAAGTGTATTTGATACCAGCAGAGTTTTTAGGTGGAAATTCTAATCCTATGCCGCTTTCAAGATGGAATGAATTAGGTGGAGATGCTGCAGCTGGAAGTATCGTTTCAGTACCAGACACTTATTTTGCAAAGGCATATCTAAATTCATCTGTACCATATTTAAAGCGTACTGTTGGTGATAGAGTATATTTATATTGGAATTTCAAAGATAAGGTATCTGCAACTAAGTACATAAAGGATGTTTTAAATGGAAAAGATGAAAATATAAAGAGTAAGTTGAATAGATATACAGAGAATTTATTTGGTGATAGTAGTTCGTCTATATCAGTTGGAACAACTTCGGCTGATATCTATGCTACTGGAATACTTTTGGAAGCAGAAAGTGGTGCACCTGGATATACAACAGCAGATGGTGTTATGACAGAGATTGCATTTACACAGAATTCACTGGATTATAGAAATAGATATGATATATATACTCATTTATTGGCATCTATTCCTTGGGATTCAGGTAGTGCCAGATATTATGTATTAAATGCTGAGACTGCATTAGAGCAGATGAGAGGCTTTGTGGTAAATAATGAGTTAAATCAGACAAGTATTATATATAATATAATCAATATGGATTTATTAAATGCTGCAACTCCAAATGAGTATAATCCATCAGGAGCGTATTTTGTAAAACAAGCGGATCCAGAAAAGAAATTAGTGAAAATTATAAAACAAGGTAGTGTAAATAGTATTCCTGACGGAGTAACAGGTGGTATAATTATAGCAACTGGTAATGTAAATGTAGATCGCAATTTTGAGGGGCTTATAATAGCTGGCGGAGACATAAATATTATAGGAGATGTTACTATAACTACAAATCCTACTTTAGTAGAAGAGCTTATATTAGGTATGGAAGATATGGTAGATGAAGATGGAAACTATGTAGCAGAAGCTACAGAGGATAAAGCATTTAAGAATTATTTCTATTCTTATATGGTAGGTGAAGTAGAAGAAGATAGCCGTGAACAGGTTAAGATTGAAGAGCTTGATTATAAGGATTTAGTAAACTTTGATAATTGGAGAAAATATGAAGATTAGTAATTCAGAGAGAAAACTGAATAATAAGGGTTTTTCACTTCTAGAACTCATAATTACTATAGCGATTATGCTTATTATGGTAGGAGCTGCTACAGTTACAGTATCTATGTTAGACAGTTCATATGTGGAAGATGCTGAACGTGGTATAAAGGATTACATAAGTATGGCACGTACAAAGAGTATGACTGTAGCTGCAAAGGATTGGTATGTTTCAATTAGTAAGGAAGGAAATACATACTATGCCTACCTTAACAAGATTGAAGAGGTCGCAGCTGCAGGTGGAGCTGGTGGTACAGTGGATAATCATGTTCAAGTAGACAAGATAGAGTTAGGTGCTAAGCTTTCCATAAAATTTGGCGTAGATAAAACTAGTATGACAACGATAGATGCGGCTAGTGTTTTGGAGTTGCATTTTGATTCTGCCACAGGTAAGATAAAAAATGTAGTGCTTAATGGCAATCCGCAATCTATAACAGGTGGTATAGGTTATATTAGTATAACTAGAAACGATTACAAAATTAGCTTAAAGGTATTTATGAATACTGGCAAGTGTGAAAGGGAGTAAGCTATGAGAGATAAAGGTTTTTCATTAATTGAATTGGTTATTGCCATGGGAATTGGCTCCATAGTACTTCTTATGGTATCGGTGATGCTAGTACGTGGAACAAATTTGTTTAGAGCAGGTAATGATGATGTAAATATGCGAAATGATTACCAGATAGTTCGTAATCAGATAGATGAAGCTATAATGGAAGCAAAAATGCTGATTGTAGAAAAGCAGGGAGAAGATATAATAATTTATACAGGTGAGGTAAATGAAGGAAGTCGAGAATTTACTACATTTAGTACAGACAGAACTACAGAAAAGGTTATTATATATGATAAGAGCGAAGCGAGTTTATATGTACTGGGGGAGTATGAGGAACCATCGGCAACTGGGGCAGGCGCAGGGAAAAAGTGGCCTGAAGGCAATAGGATTTGTGATATAGTAAAGGATTTTAATGTAGAATTAGACGATTCGTCAAAGCGTGTTGAAAAAAATAGTGTTGGAGATGATGTAGTCTATTATGCAAATCCAGTTAGAGTAAATGTTACTCTTGCGCTTGAAAATAAAAATAGTGATGTGGCATCAACATTTTCAATAAATATGAGAAATCGGTTAAAGAGTATAGTTGTATATACTACAACTGGTTATGATGTATTGCTTAACTCTGGAACTATAGTGGAATACAATGTAAAGTAGAGGTGCTAAAATGGGAGAATTGAGAAGGTTTATTAAAAGTAACAATGTAATAATGAGAATAGTAAGCATAGTTTTGGCAGTAGCTGTGCTTGCATCTGCTTTTACATACTTTAGTAATGAGAATATGGAAAGTGTATCTGCTGAAGAAGGCTCAACTAAGCCATATATGGAATATATTGTACAGCGTCTTATAGATGGTATACAGCAGGAATTTAATGTATTGGAAATCGTACCATATAAGGCTCAGGGAGAGTTTAGATATTATGGCAGTGATAAGGAAGTAGAGGAAGGGCTTGAAGCTCGTCAGGACTACTTAGAGCAGTTATATAAAAATACAGGTAGATATAAAAAATCTGATGGAAAATGGGATAAGGTCAATGAATGGGTAAAGATAAATGAGCCTTACTATAATTATAATTATGAGATGATGTATAATTCTGACACAGAGAAGTTTGAGGTGAGAGGCTCAAATACATACCCAAAATATGTATTGCCAGAATATGAGGATCTTATAATTGAAAAATTAAATGTAAATACTGTAGAAGCAAATGACGTTACGGCTGAGGATATTAGCAAAGCAGATTTTATATTAATAAATACAGGAACACATGATAGTAAAACAATTACTGCATATAGAGAGTTTACTAATGATAGAGAACAGTTAGTGTACACAAAAGACGGTGTAGCAATAGCTGATAATGAAACTATTTCATATGATACTTTTGAAAAGGTGGATGCTGATTCAGTTCCAGAAGAAGAGGATGATATTGTAGACCCAGATGATCCAGTGATTACTAATGGTAATGTATATTTTAAGAACAGTGCTGGCTGGGGTAAAGTATATATATATTATTATAGTGCTGAAGATTCAGATATGGTGGAATATCCTGGTATAGAGATGACTCTTGTGGAGGATGAGACAGACATATACTATGCCCAGCTTCCAAGCAATGTGGATTATATCGACTTCAATAATGGAAGTACGGTTGCATTACAGTCGTATCAGACCACATATGAGGGATTTGAAAAGATTTACTCAGGCGGAGAATGGTTGGATTATCCTATAGTAGAGGAAGAGCCTTCAACAGAGGAGACAAGTACAGAGGGTTCTACAGAAGAGGGTTCTACAGAAGAGGGTTCTACAGAGGAAGCTACGACAGAGGAACCAACTACAGAAGAGCCTACCACAGAAGAACCTACCACTGGTGGTTCTACAGGTGGAACAACTGAACCAGAGGATGAATTTGCATATATTTCTAGAGATATGTCTTGGAAGATGTGTGAAACACTTCTTGATTATATTATCAAGGGAAGAACACTTGAGCTTCCAGACGGAAGTTCTGTCACAGTAAAAACTCCTGTGGTTATCGATAACCAGAGGGTAAGTGAGTTAAGTCAGGATGGTAATATATATAAGATGATGCTTATATATAGAATGTGTAGCTCGAACTCAGTTGATCCAAGTGGAATTACAAGATGGGATGTACTTAAGGAATATATAAGCACGAAGGATGTAAACGGCAATAAATATAGAAATGCAGCAGGAATTGTTACACCAGCGATGGATGTATCAGGCGCAGGATTTACATCAGACGCGGTGACTACATGGATAGTAGGAAATCAAAATGTAATTAGAGAATTGTTCAATAGAGTAGCACCGGGCAATAAGACATCAGATGGTAAGAATTTACCAGCATATAGTGAAGAAGAGCCTTTTATGGCAAATCATCTCACAGATGATTACTGGGTATACTCTGGTGTGAATTGGATAATACCATCGCAGGTTGATGCTACATTAACTGGTATAGGCTCTGATTTTACTTCTAGAATAGGAAGCTCTATCAAGGCTATAGATGTATTGAGATATCTTCTTGGAGCTAAAGCTTCTCAGACGTATAGCTTTACTGACAAGGTAAGAGTCCTTGAGATTCAGCCATGTAATTGCTTTGAATATGATACTCTTGATAAGATAAAAGAGCTTGGTAGAAAATTATTGAGGGCAAACTATAATAGCTGGACAAATGATGGAAAGTCAACTGATTATAGAAACTATATTACAATAGATTATGTTACACCAAATGCACTTAATGCTATGACTGTTGATATAGCATCAGAGTATGATTTGGTCATTATAGGCGATAATATAGGTGATGAGAGTGATAAGAATAGGCTTACTCAACAGGATGGAAAGACAATATTTAATGATAGAAATCTTAATGGTTATGTGTATTTGGCCTTCGGTGATTTGTTAAAGGTATCTACATATGCATTGGGATATCTTCCAGATGAATATATTGAATTGTCATCAACAGATTCCAAGACTGGATTGAGAAAGGTAGATAGTGCCAATAAGCATGTATGGACACCTTATCTATACAGTGAATTAAGTAAATCTACAGGTTCAAAATATTTTGTAGTCAGAGATATGGAGAACTATTATATCACTAAATCTAGTGTAAAGAAGGTAAGTGGTAGTTCAAGTAAGATAGATAATGAAAGCTTTTATCTTGATCATAAGCTTGGAAATACCAGAGTGTCTGATAATGATATAACAGATATTACAAAAGAAAAGCTTATAAGCTATGTAAAGACTGGCAATCCTATAGTGGTAGCAGACAGTGTATATAATGCAGACCCTACAAAGCTATATCCTACATCAGATATGTATGATTTTGCAAAGAATACATTGTGTGCAACGGATACTAATGGAGATAGACTTAATAGAAATGTATTGAGAAAAGAAACTATAGGTACTGCAGTAGCATTCCTTGGTACAAAAGCGCCTAGAATCAATTTTGTACAGGGAGATGTTACATATATCAAGAGAACAAATAGTGGCGGTGTAGATTCGTATAATACAGTTACAGAAACACTTCCTATAAAGCCGGTAGAACCTAAGTATATAGGTGATGATGCTACAGGTACAGGTGGCACAATATGTACATTTAACAATAGAGAGCTTCACTATAAGTTTAATATTACAGGTCAAGTAGGTAAGAAATATATCGTAAAATTACTTATTGATAAGAATAATGACGGTGTATACAATGAGAATGACCTAGGTCTAGCAGATGATAAGAATGAGGTTTACTTTACAAAGGAAGTGAAGCTTAATCAAAGAACTGTAACATATGAGATAAATACAGCTCTTGCAGATAACTTTATAGGTATGCTTGCATGGAAGCTAGAGATAGTAGAGTTAGATGAAAGTGGCAAGGAAACAGAGTGGAGAGTATCAGAAAAAGGATATTCAGCTATAAGAAACGAGGATAATAGACTGCTTAAGGTGTTGCAGATTGCACCGAATAAAACGGGTAAAGGTAATTATCTTGAAATGGACACTTCAACTAATTTCCAGAATTTAATGAATAAAGTAGAAGGTATAGTTGGATATGATATACAGGTAGAAAGAATTTGGGTTAGTGACTTTGTAAATCAGTATAAGGGCTCTGGAAAAAAGTATACAAAGGGGCAGCTTGGAACAAGTGTAGATAAATTGAACAGCTATGATATGGTTGTATTAGGATTTGATGATTCGTATGGTAGTCAGGATATTAACAACGATTATGGCGCACTAGATAATCTTCTTGATTATATGGATGCCGGTAAGGCGGTACTATTTACTCACGATACTGTAAGCTGGCGTTCTACACCAAACTATAAAGCAGGATATCTAAATGGATCTTCTATGAAGCTTTTATCACCAGGAAGTATTTATGATACTAAGGCAGATGGTACTCATGGTTCGCAGACTAAATATGGAGATACATGTTTTAACCTAACTATTAATTTTAGAAATAGAGTAGGAATGGATAAGTATGGTGTGACTCTTACTAAGGAGGAGAGAATCGCTCAGGGCAAAGAAATACCTATGTACGCAGAGGGCTATGATAAGCCAAGCTATATGGGAGATGAACTGGAGGTAAGAGAGCTTCAGGGCTTTAACAACTGGAATTCATATAGAATGAATTATTGCTTTAGAGCTAGGTCAAGCTATGACAGTGATGGAAAGAATTATACGTCCTTAAGACCGTTTGCTGACGGTGATTATTATAATGGTGGAAATGGAGGTGGCTCTGTTATGTTTACAACTAAGCAGGTTGTACAGCTTAATGAAGGTCCGATAACTATGTATCCATATAATGTCGGTACTACAGTATCCATTGCAGAGACACATGGACAGTATTTTGAGCTTGATATGGAAGATGAAGATATCGTAGTTTGGTATGCATTAGATAGCTGTTCATCATTAAAGACATCTGATTATTATAAGAAGACATATAAGGATGGTGGAAATAACTATTACATCTATTCAAAGAATAATATTACTTATTCAGGAGCAGGTCATCAGGACATGAAGGATTCGATACCAGAGCTTAAGCTTTTTGTAAACACTATCGTTAAGGCCATAGCAGGTGGTAATAGTGAGCCTATAGTCACAGTTACAAATGGTGGTGTAGTATCTGGTGGTTCATATGTCGTATATGTGAATTCGGCAGATGCAGCTAAAGATTATGAAATCGATTTTAAGGCAGAGGATGCAGACCTTGTTTCTTTTGAAACAACTGGAGGTAATATCAATCTTGTAGGTGAATTTACAAGTGCTGAGGTATACTGGTTAAAGCCTTTAGAGGGCGGCGGTTCTGAGGAGGTGCTTATAAAATCTGACGGATATAAGTATGCAGATATAAACACAGGAAATCTTAAGAATGGCATAATACAGTATATGCGACTTAGCGATACTAATCTTAAAGATGATGCAGAAGCATTAGATAAAATTGAAAAGCTTGTCGAAGTAGATAAGGTGGGTGCAAACTTTAAGATTGTTGTCAAAGATTCCAGAGGAGTAGAAGTATCAGTTGCAGTACAACTTCAGGAACGAGATTTATTCAATATGGACTAAACCGTAATGGGTATTTTATTTAAACACAATACGGGCGGATATGTATCCGCCCGTATTATGCATAATCGTAGTCAAATTCACACACTAGATTTTCTCGGAGGGAATATATGGCTTGTTTAACAGAGGAGATGAAAAACAAAAGAGAAAGAAAGCGTAAGTCATCAGTGCTTATAATAGATAGTGATTTAGGAAATATGGGCTTATATAAGTCGATATTATCTACAGAGTATGATTTGGAAAATGTATTTGAACTAGAAGTAGCTAAGAGTAAGCTTAAGGATTGCGAATATGACGTGATAATTCTTGATGATGCTTTTGATGAAAAGGAATTATTACAATTTATACAGGATATTAATAAAATGAAAAGAGGGCAGCTTATATGTCTTATCACAGAACATATGAATAGTGAGCTGGCTGTTAGATGTATATGTAAGGGTGTTAAAAAAAATATAGAAAAGCCATTTACTAGAGATGGTTTGTCCAATGGTATATATGAAGAGTTAAAGACTATAAGAGATAGTTATATAAAGAAGCATATAGTTATAGTAGATGAGGATTTAGATAATCTTAAGAATATGAAGGAAAAGTTAATTGATAGTTATGATGTGACTATTATGAATTGTGCAGAATCGGGACTTAAGTATGTTAGAGAATATAAGCCTGACCTTGTTATCGCAGATGCCAGTATGGTAGATAGGTCAGATATGAATATAAGTGAAAATTTATTAAGTAGAAAAGAGAGCAGTGGTGTAACATTATTGTTTATGACAGACAATCCAGATGAGGAATGTGTGCTTTGGTGTGCTAAGTTTAAGCCAGATGGATTTTTAGTTAAGCCAATTGATATGGAACAGTTGCTTGACAATATAGAGCGTACATTTTTGGTAGATGCGTACGGTGTTAGAAAATAGAAAGGAGGAATACTATGAGTTTATATGAAGGTTTTTGTTTGATAAGTACACTTGGTATTCTTTCTGGAATAGGTATTTTGTATTATGTAGTAAGATATAAGCCATCTGAAAATCAGAAGAATATTTCACTTATATGCTGTGCTGCGCTAGTTATTAATCTTGGCAATTATTTTAGCCTGTTTTCTAATGATTATGACGGGCTTCTTCATGCCAGTCAGTTGCAGAATGTAGGACATATATTTTTGCTTACTGCATTTATACTTTTTATGGCAGGGTATTGTGAGATAGTTATTCCATATTATTTTAGGGCAGGGTTATATCTTCTCAATTTTGTCAGTGTTATTTTTTGTTTAACAGCAAGGATTAATAATCTATTTTACAAAAGTGTGGAATATGTCAATGATTCTATTCATCCATATTTAGAGATTGAGCCAGGTGTAGTATTTATTCTTTTTAGAGTAGTAAATGCACTGTTTGTATTGATATTAGCTATATATATAGTGTACGTAAGTAAGAAGAAAAATAAAAAGGATATAGGAAAAAATTTTCTTGTTATTTTAAGCTGTTTTATGGCTGCAGTGGGTGATTTTATATCAATGTTTGAGATAATGCCGGGGTATGGTTTTGTCGCTATAGGTATAACCATAAGTCTTGTTATACTTTTTGTAGCCATATATAAATATGGAATCCTAGATGTAATGCAGGTAGCAAAGGATAAGATTATAGAAAAAGCTTCGGAGGGTGTTATTGTTGTAGATAAGGATAAGAGGTTTTTGTACGCCAATGAAAAAGCTAAAGAAATATTACCATATCTTGCAGGCAGTGATCTTAAGCTTATAAATGAAAATATCAGTGGTATATTTGAAGGTGAAATGCTTATGATTACAGCTAACCATGGTCATTATGAAGCTAAGGTATCGGAGCTTAAGGAAAATGGTTATGTTAAGGGTTATATGGCGTGGCTTTTTGACTTGACTTTTATCAATAAATATACAGAGGAAATCGTAGAGCTAAAGGAATACGCAGAGGCAGCTAATCAGTCAAAGTCAACATTTCTTGCTAATATGTCTCATGAGATTAGAACACCGATGAATGCCATTCTAGGCTTCAATGAGCTTATACTTCAGAAATCGTCTAATCCAGAGATTATAGGATATGCTAGTGATATAAAGATTGCATCAGCAAATCTTCTTACTCTTATAAATGAAATTTTAGATTTATCTAAGATTGAAATGGGTAAGATGGAAATAAATGAAAGAAATTATGTTGTTAAAAATCTTATAGATGAGACGGTTATCAATATTATTCCTCAGGCGAATAAGAAGGGTCTTAAGTTTATTATGGACATTGATGATAATATTCCCTATGAGTTGTATGGCGATGTGGACCATATTAGAAATGTGCTTATTAATATTTTAAATAATGCGGTTAAGTATACTCACAAAGGATTTATTAAATTCATCATACGTCTGGAAAAAGAAGAAGATAATGTGGCGAATATTCGATTTGCTGTGGCAGATAGTGGAATTGGAATCAAGGAAGAGGATATGCCTAAGCTTTTCAATAAATTTGAGAAGTTTGATATAAAAAAGAATAGTAATGTAGAAGGAACAGGTCTTGGACTTACTATCGTCAAAGAGTATGTGGAGATGATGGGCGGAACTATAGAAGTGGATAGTGTATATGAGATGGGTAGTACCTTTTCAGTGCTGTTAAATCAGAAGGTAATAAGCTTTCAAAAGAATGAAGAGGATGTGGCTAACGATGATAAACCATTAAAGACAAATGTAGTTCGAAAGAGATTTAAGGCGCCAAATGCCAGAATCCTTGTTACTGATGATAATGATATTAATTTAAAGGTTATCGCAAGCCTTCTTAAATCTTACGACATTAGAGTAGACACTGCTAGTAGTGGAAAAAAAGCTGTAGAGCTATGTAAGAGCAATCCGTATGATATGATTTTTATGGACCATATGATGCCTGAGATGGACGGTGTGGAAGCTATGCAGCGTATACGTGACCTTATAGATGAAGATAATTATAGAAGTGTAATATTAGCTGTTACGGCCAATGCCATAGCTGGTGTAAAGGAGATGCTTATAGAGGAGGGCTTTGATGATTATTTATCTAAACCTATAGATATTATTCTTCTAGAGGATATGCTACTTAAGTATCTGCCAAAGAATTTAATTATAATGGATGAGACAGGTATGAATTCAGAGCTTGCATCAATGCAGGAAGAGATAGCTAAGGAACAATGCGAGAGATTTTTAAATAACGAAGCTTTCATAAAAAAAGAAGTAAATTATCCAAGTGATATTACTGGTGGAGCAGAAAATGATTTAAGATACATCGATGTAGAACAGGGTATAGCTTGCTGTGGCATGGACAGGGAAGCATATATGGAGGTTTTAAAGATTTATTATGAAAGTGTAGATAATCGTATAGATGATTTTCTTCGTTTCTTAAAAGATAAGGATTATAAGAACTATGTTATAGCTGTTCACGGCCTTAAATCCAGCTCTGCAAGCATCGGCGCTAAGGAGTTTTCTGAGCTTGCCAAGGCACATGAGTTCGCTGGCAAGGAGGGCAGATATGAGTTTATTCATAGTGGAATAGATAAGCTTATAGCTGATTATAAGGTGATTAAAGAAGAGGTATTTAATATATTGCTTAAGGAGGGTTTAGTACAAGAAGAGGATGCTAAGCTTACAGTAAATAAGCAATTGGAGGATGAAATACTGGAAAGTATTTTTAAGATGGTTAAAGATTTAGATTTAGCAGGTGTAAGACGCATCGCTAGCTATAGCAAATCTCTTATGCTATCAGAAGAGGCAGAAGGAATTATACATGACATTGTGAATGCTATAGATTCAGGTAATATAAAAGTGGCTAACCAGTTGGCTAACCACTCTAGAACATAAAATAATATGTTGGTAAAAATAGATTTTGTAAGTATTTCATAGGAGGGATTATATTTGCCAGATTGAAGAATATCGGACAGCATATAATTGAACCTAATATAAATACTGGAATAAGACCACTGTATATGTGTTCATTTGTTACAGATGATAAAATATATGTAACGATTATACATAACATACCATATGCCAACATTGTGAAAAGTTCATATAAGTAACGGTTACATATTCCCGCGACTAGAAGACTAAAGTATCCAGCAAGCATTGCTATAATGGTCGGTATAGATATTATAAGCAGCTTAAGGAACGGTCTTTTGGTTAGCGGGATATTTGCATATGTGTTACTGTTTTTATCCTTAAACCAAGATAATCCACCAGTTAAGGCTATTATAAATACAAATATGGCAACTATTCCTCTTACAGGTGTTACTAGGTATTCAAATATATTGATGGTGGATTTGCTTCCTGTATAATCCTCATACAAGGCATTGTAATCAAAGGAGAAGGTTGAATCGTTAGTTGAATATTTTTCATAATATTCTCTTAACTTTATGATATCATCCTCATCCACATTTACAAAGAAATCCTGATTTAACGCATCATCTACCAAGAGATTACATGCGCTTACGTCCATAATTGTACCTATCATAACTAGATTAGATAGTAGTGAAATGATATTTTCAGGTGTTTCTATAAGTTCTATAAGCTTTTTGTTGTTGCCGTTTACCAATGAGTCATAGAAATCATCCTTTAGAACGTATCCACACTGTATAGTGCTTGAAGAAACAGCTGATAATAACTCATCCCTTGTATCGTATTTTTCAAAATGAAGAAGTCCTTTATGATTAAGGAGGTTATCTTCTATATTTTCATCTGTGGTTACAAAGCCAACAGATATACTAGCTGTCACGTCCTTAGACATAACTCTCATAGTGATAGATAAAACAACCATACACAGGAGTACTGCTATCAATGATGGACGCTTTAACTGTCGTTTAGTAAGTATGCCACACCAAGTTATAATCTTTTTCATATTAGTAAAGCTCCTTTCTTCTCTTTTGATGGGTTATTAGGAGCCCTAATAAGAAGAGAATAATAGCAAAGCCTAAACAGATTAAAAGACTTATGACGTCAAAAGAGCCTGATAAAAAGCTACTGCTAAAGTTTATCATATAATAGGCTGGCATAAATTTACTAACTATTTTAAGTATATCTGGTAGCATTGCTGTAGGTATAAAGCAACCGGATATAAAGCACATTACTATAGTTGAAAAAAATGTTATCATAACCTGTCCTGTCACATGTTCTGTTAAAGAAGAGATTAAGTATACAAAGGAGCTGCTTATCATAATAAAAATAGGAATGGTAAGTATCATACCTATTCTGGCAGGTCCTTCTAATTTTAAATTAAACATTTTCATAATAAATATTGCAGGTGTAGCGACTATGGCAATGGCTGTTAATTGTCCTAGGGCAGTAGATATATATGAACTTAGTCCCTGAGCTATAAGCGGTGTACCTGATTGAGATAAACGCTTTGAGTTATAAGATGATAAGCTTAGTCTGCCATTAAAGCAGTTTATGCCAAATAGTAATATAAATAATACAAGGGCGCCACATATATAATAAGTCATAAGAGGTATGGAACCTGAGGCTGTGACTACTGTTTTATCAAACATTTTATTGCCTGTAGCAGCGATATTTATATATTTTAAATTCATTCTAAGTAATGCATCATCTATCTTGTCAGTAGCTTCATTTTCATTGTAAAAATCATAGATACTATATATTCCTGCCTGAGCAGAACCAAGCATAGTAGTTACAGAGTCTGCCAATTCTTTTATGATAACGGCTTCAAAGCCAGAATCTTCTGGAAAGATAATGGTAATAGGTGTGTTTTTTCCTGTTACGATACCGTGGGCGGTATCTTCTGGAATATGAATGGCAGCGATTATTTCGCTGGATTTAAGCATATCTATGGCAGAATCTTTTTGAATAAATTTTATGTCAAGGTTTTCATTGACTGCTTTCATATTTAGCAGGGCATCAGCCACAGTGTTTGCCAGATTTGAATCATCTTCCATTATGACACCTACTGGAAATTTTTTATCTGGAGAGACTTCGGATAATGCTCCGTATAGAAATTTATTACCACAAAAAGCAACTGCACTTACTAGGAAAATAAGTGCAGTTGCTCCAAAAATCAACTGAGGTAGAGCTCTAAATGTTCTCTTTATATTTAATTGTATAAGAGTTTTAAAGCGTTCCATAATGTATACCTATTAGTATTCAAAGTCAAAGTCGTCTTCAAAGTCGTCATCAAAGTCAAAGTCGTCTTCAAAATCGAAGTCGTCATCATCGAAAGCGTCATTATCGAAGGCGTCATTATCGAAAGCGTCATCATCAAAATCGAAACTGCTATCTGTTATACCAAGCTCTTCAAGCTTTTCACCGATGTTAATGATTAAATCCAATATATCACTTTCATCCATTTCCCATAAATCGTATACAGGTGTCTCTGATGGCTTTGTTACTGAATCGATTGGCTTAAAGCCGATTGTAAAGCCAAGGTCTGCGATAGTTTCTTCGTTTTGAATAAGCTTAATTGAATCTACTACTAAGCTGAAGAAGTCACCGTCTTTTACATAGTTACCATCTAATGTCACAGCGAAAGACTCTGTATCATCGCCAAAGCTAAGGTCGATATCAAAGTCGCCGTTTGCTTCGTGCTTTGATACGTATTCAAATGAAACAGTAGATTGACCATCTTCATATAATTCTGTAGTAAGCTCTGTATAGTCACCGATATTCTTACCGCCTGTGTAGTCTGCATTGATAACTACTCCTACATCTGCTACAGAAGCATCTGAGCTATTGTAAGTAAGCTTGTCATTTATAACATATGCATCAAATTCAAATCCTGCGATTTCAACTGTATCTGTAAGATAGATTGTAAACTGGATATTTTCACCAAGTACTGCCTCAAGCTCTGATACTAACATTCCCCAGTACATATCTACAAGTGAAGATAAATCACCTAACATACTTCCGTTAAATTCTGATTCTGGAATGATGTCTTCACCAGCTGTCTCTTCCACATAAGCGATAATATCATCTACTAATTTCTGGAAATCCTTATTATTTAATACATACTTGATAGCATCCTTTAAGATAAGTGTTAATTCTTCTACAGGAACCTTTGCATCAAAGCCCTGATAAGAACCGCCATTAAGCTTAACCATACCTAAATCTTTTGTATCCATCTTAGCCATTGCTTCATCAAATGCTTCGCTGATTACGTCCTCAAGTCCATCCATAAACTTATCTGAATCGAAATCAAAGTCAGGAGCCTTTACAGAATAATCCTTCATAATCATTTCATAAGCTTCTTTTATTTCATCGATATCTATATCAGCGCTAGCTAAAAGTGAACTTCCGATATATGAGTTTTCTAAGTCTTCTAAGAGATTATCAAGGCCAACTGAGATTATTCCGTCAAAAAGGAATGGTACAGAAGCAATGATTTCACTCTTATCTACATATAATGTACCATTGAATAATCCTAATTCGCCAAGTTTAGCGTTAAGTAAGAGCGCAGCTGCTTTGGCCTCTGAATCTACCTGTAGTTCTAATTCGCCACCTATACCAGATATTTCATCAACACCTTTGATTGAGTTGATAGTAATACCTAAGTTGGCAGCTGTCTTTGTGTCTGATAATACTTCGATAAATTCTGTTATGCCTTCTGAACCGTCTGCAGCTGAGCTAAACACATTTGAAATACCTGTAGCTACAGCATCATTGGCACTAAGTGAATGTATTGTCTGTAATCCCGAAGGACCAGCAATAGAAAGTGTAAGTGCTGTAGTTGCTACTGTGACAGCACTTGTGACAGCACATATTGTTGCAAATAATTTTGTCTTAAACATGTTAATTCCTCCTTATATCCATGGCTTTTAATAGTTCATCACCTCTAAGGGTGTTTGGGACATTATGCAATACGCCGTCTACTAAAACGTATAGCACATCGCATATGGACAATTCTTCTTCATCGTGTGTGGCAAGAATTACTGCGCCACCCTTAGTTGCGTAGCTTCTAAGATAATCTCTTATAAGAAGCTTTGTAGGTAAATCCAGCGCCGCGCTTGGCTCATCTAGAATGATTACCGGTGGATCATTTGCTACTGCCATGGCAATACTTAATCGTTTGCGCATTCCACCAGATAATGTCTTTACCTTCTGCTTAAGTATAGGTGTTAAGCCTAGCAATCCGATGACACCATTTGATACAGCCTCCTCGTAGGTTATCTTTGAGTCGGAGTACCATAGCATTAAATTGTCTTTTACCGATAAATCTGGAAATACTGGGTTTTCCTGTGGAATGTATCCAATGTATTCCGTTGCACTTCTAGGCTTTTTTGAAATGTCCTTTCCGCATATTTCAATAGTTCCGCTATCTGCTTTTCTCATCCCTGCTATGATGGATAAAAGTGTAGATTTTCCAGAACCGTTTGTGCCTACAATGCCGATACACTGTCCTCCATTCCCATGAAGAGATATTCCCTTCAAAACCTGGTTCTTCCCAAATGACTTTCGGATGTCATTTATTTTAACCATACACCTTATTCTATACACATAGAAGGAATTTGTCAATTACACATAGAAGAAAACTTCAATTCACAAAGTAATATACGCATATTTCTCATTATCAGAACCAAAAAAATAGCTTGAAACGATTTTCTGCATAAAGATAGTGATATGCTGCTACGAATATCCATCTACTTTTCAACGCTGAACGATGAACCCGTGATTTGCTAAATGCCCTCTTGATACAAGTTTATTACTGTGTGATATTTTCAAGAAAAAACAACTTTAGCTAGGTGATGTTCGCAGGGCAACGGA
>JAFQOW010000012.1 GCA_017412055.1 Lachnospiraceae bacterium
GGCTCCACGGACGCGACTTTGTTCAATTCGGCAAAATCGCTATTAGCGCAAACGAAAGGGCAGATACTGGCAATATGTAATCTGCTTTTTCGTTTACGCTAACAGCGATTGTAACCTAATCAAGTTTACGGAGGAAATATTGAAGCTCGTGGAAGCTGATTTGCAGTATGGTCTTACCATTGAGGAAACAGAACTGTATACCTCAAGGCGGTTTGATTATGCACAAATGAAAGTATATTCGGCTTGCTTAAGAAACGGATACCCGGAGGATGTAAGGGATTGTATCACACGAGATGGGCTTACGGGAGAGCAGATGGCAGTTGCCCTTGAGTTTTATGAAAAGGGTGTACCGCTTAAAACTGTAGCAGAGGTTACGGAAAACAGTTCTCATACAGCTTTTATGATGAAAAAGCTCTTTCAGAGCATTGTAAGCAAGGTGCAGGCGGCTGATGAGGCAGTACAGGCACAGGATGATTATGCAAAAGAGTTATTGGAGCAGATTAAATCTGTGGTGGAGAAAATAGAGTTTCAGGAGAAACGATATGATGCCTTAAATGAGAGGTTAAAAGAATTACAGACTGCCGGGCAGGATACGAAGATACAGAATAATCTTTTGAATCAGCTTGCCGAAAAAGACAGTATGATTGCCGAGAAGGACGGTATGCTTGAAAAACAGCAGGACGAGTTAAACGAGGCAAGAGGTACGATTGCAAGGTTAAGAAATGAGATGGATGCTATCAGGAAGGAGAGAGACAGATTGGAAAAGCGTACTGAGGAAATGGAAAAAGAAACTGCAACAAAGAGCAGTAATATCGTAACGGAGCCGGAAGTGGCTGTAACGGATAAAAAGGAGGAGACAAAAAGCATGGCACAGGCAGAAGTAAAGCAGGAAGTGCCTATAATCCCCTCTTTTCCGGGAGCCTACTATAATGTGGCAGTTGTGGATGAAAACGGTAAGGTTGTGTCCTTCATGCCCGTAGAACGCATGGATCGTAAAAGAGAGAAAAGTACCGTATCTGCATTGTTTTCCAGATTCACATTTAAGAAGAAAATCGACATTGTGAAGCTGGTTGCGGAAAAAGACCTTGAACCCAAACAGCTTGTGCAGATACGAAGTGCCATTGAAAAGGGATTAAGTGAGGACCAGCTTTTGGTGCTAATCAATAATCAGATTCCGGCAGAACAGATGGAGGAGATTATCAATATCGCAGTCTTTGAGAACAAACAAAAGCAGGAGGTTTAGTGCATGGGTTTGGTTGCAGTAGCACAAGCGGCAGATTTAATCAATGCAAAGCAGGTGACACTATCGGAAACAGACAAGGAATTTGTGGTTCAGTTTGCCTTTGCCACAGGGGATAGGGAACTGACAAACAAGCTGATTGACGAGCTTGTCTGTGAGGGTGCTGATAAGGGTGCTGTTCTTTTGAAATACAGTACCATGACAGGTTTTCAACCGGATTGGATCAGAAGAATTGAAAATCTGCTGGTAGCGTTGGAAATGTACCGTATGCAGGAAGAAAAGGCAATACAGACATTGTCGGAGCTTCTTACTGCGTATGGAGTTGATTTGACCGTTGATGAAATTAAGGAAATGCCAACGGATAAAGTCAGGGAGCATTTTGAAAAGAAAGAAACAATGATGAGATAGGAAGGAGGAGGCAGATGTCAGAAGAAATACAACAGGCGGTGCAGATTATCCGTGTTGCTTATGATGGGATTGAGATTGCAATGAAAATCGGAAGCGGTTCATTGGAGCAGATGAAAAAGGCAGTTGATTTTCTCATTGCCATTCTTGACCATGAGAAAACAATGGGTAAGACCGATATGCGAAAGCTCTTGATAAAGGGTGGAGATTTGCAGGTGCTTCAGTTTGCAACAGAGGATATGAAGCAGGTGGAGAAGATGGCAAAGAAGTATGGAATCCTCTACTCAGTGTTACCGGACATCAATAAAAAGGACGGTATGAGCGAGATTATCTTCCATACGGAGGCTGTACCGAGAGTAAACATGATGATACAGAAGCTTAAATCTGCGAGGATTGCCACTTTTGATGATTATCTGAAAAATGGGAATGAAAAAGACCTTGAGAAAGTAATGTCTTTTCTGAAGGGGCAGAAAAAGGGAAACGATAACCTCCACACGGCAGAAGCTGCCAGAGCCGGAGAAGCCATAGAGGGACTTATGGAAAAGGTCGGTATGTATGCAATGGAGAAACAGAGTGTCAGTGTGGAGGAGATTAAGGAAAACTTCAATACAACAACCGAGCAGGCGGAGAAAGTGGTTGGTCAGCTTGAAAAGATTGGTGTACTGGATAAGGCAGATAACGGTCAGCATAAGGTGATTATGGATAAAGAAGCCTTTCTTAACCGTATCAGAGGTTATAAGGAGCTTGCACAGCGTATGCAGAATATTTCTGCAGCACAGAGTAAGAACCTTGTGGACATTACCATTACCAAAAAACTGATTGTGGAGGAAAATGACCGTGCGGTTAAGACCAGAGTTCCCGGTATGTACGGGGATAATGCAAGATATATCTGGATTAACAAAGAAAATGCAATGGACATTCACGATGGAAAGACCATTCTTACCTTCCTTGACAGTGATAAGACCTACAAGCTTTATTCAGAAGATAACCGTGTTGTCGGCACGATAAAAGGAAAGGACTTATACGAAGGTCATTATGACAGCGTGGCGGCAGAGGTCAGAAAGCGTTACAAGGAAGCAGAAAGAAAAGCGGCTGCCATGAAAACAAAGCAGAAAGCACCTGCACCGAAAAAGAGGTAGTTGCCTATGGTTCCTAAGAAGAAAAAAGTATCACTATGGTTTATTATTCTTGGTGCCATTTTATCAGGATATGCGGGTTATCTGCTTAATGGAGCGTGGGAACCGGGAGGGGATATAAATTCCTTTCTGGAGTCCTTCAACAATGTGTGTGCAGCCCCATTTGCAAATTATTATAATGAGAGGACGATAAAAGCGATAGTCATTGCCTTAATGGTATATGCTGTCGCTTTGCTTATGTATGTCACAAGTCAGCGAAGCTTTATGCCGGGTAAGGAATTTGGTACTGCAAGGTTTGAATCGCCACAGTTTGTCAATAAGATTCTGATGGATAAGGATGCTTCTTTTAACCGTATCCTAAGTCAGAATGTAAAGATGTCCCTTGATTTCAGGCGACTGAAACTAAACGGTAATATACTAATCTGTGGCGGTTCGGGAGCCGGAAAAACCTTCTACGAGGTTAAGCCGAATTTAATGCAGATGCCCCGTAACTGTTCCTTTATCTGTACCGATCCTAAAGGGGAAATCCTTAGAAGCTGTGGGCAGATGTTAAAGGATAACGGATACAATGTGAAGGTAATTAATCTCTTGGAAATGGAGAAGTCAGATTGCTATAATCCCTTTTCTTATCTGAGAGAGGAAACTGATATTGTGAAGCTGATTACCAACCTTATCTCCAATACCACACCAAAGGGTGCAACTCCGTCCGATCCGTTTTGGGAGAAGGCGGAAGGACTGTTTTTACAGGCTATCTTTTATTATGTGTGGCTGGAAGAACCACCGGCACGGAGAAACTTTGAAACAGTCTTAAAGCTGCTTGGAGAAGCAGAGGTTACAGAGCAGAATAAGCCTTCCAAACTGGATATTCGTATGAAGTTCTTGGAGGAAACTTCGCCCCTTGGCTCGGCTCATCCGGCAGTTAAGCAGTATAACAAGTGTATGCGTGGTGCAGGCGATACGGTCCGTTCCATTATCATATCCGCAAACTCACGCCTTGCCTTTTTGGAAAACAAACAGGTGCTTCGTATGCTTTCTAAGGATGATTTGAACCTTGCAGAGCTTGGTATCGGTGTAAATGGTGATGGAGAAACAAAGACTGCATTATTCTGTGTTATACCGGATAGTGACAAGTCCTATAACTTTATCATTGGTATGCTCTATACACAGATTTTTCAGGAACTTTACTATCAGGCAGACTTTAACTGTGGGGGCAGACTGCCGATTCATGTAACTTTTATGTTAGATGAGTTCGCAAATGTTGCATTGCCGGATGACTACTGTTCCTTGCTTTCCACCATGCGAAGCAGGGAGATTTCAAGTATCATCATCATTCAGAACTTTGCACAGCTAAAGGCATTGTTTAAGGATACGTGGGAGACAATTCCCGGCAACTGCGATACGTTTATTTACTTGGGTGGAAATGAGCAAAGTACCCATAAGTATGTGTCAGAACTGCTTGGAAAAGGTACGATTGATAAGAAATCAAGCGGAGAAACCAAAGGAAGGCAGGGAAGCTCCAGCAGGAATTATGATGTACTTGGAAGGGAGCTGTTTACACCTGATGAAGTCAGAAAACTGGACAATAAGAAGTGTCTTATCTTTATCCGTGGATTTGATCCGATTATGGATAACAAATATATTCCATTCGGACACCCTGTATTTAGTCAGACCGCAGACGGAAAAGGAAAGCCTTATGTGCATATACAGACAGAGCAGAAAATCGTAACAGAACAGCCATACAAGATACTGTCACCCAAAGCAGTAGCTTATTATGAGAACTTAAAGGAAAAGGGAGAAAATGTGTATATTGATGACCTTTCCTATGAGGAACTTGGAATGTTGACAGAGCTTGATATGAAAAAGAGGTTTTTAAGCCTTGATGAGAAAGCACAGAGGGAGAAACTGAACCGTGAGCAGGAGAATGAGTTACAGTATGCACCGGAACCCGTGCAGACTACCGTTACGGAAAAGAAATCCGAACCAAAGCAGGAGAAACGAAAGTTAGTCGGGGAAGATACCATTATGAACCGTATGGCACAGTGGCAGTATACCAAAGAACAGAAAGAGGAGCTTCATAAGATGATGGCTCTTGGCATGACTAAGGCGGAGATACTTGCAGTATTTTATCCGGAAACCGATGTTGCAAAAATGAGGGAAATCAGACGCACCTATCGGGCAGTTAAGAATATGGCAGAGTAAACATTCAGGCTAATTGGCAGCCTGATATTTTTATGCCTAAAGGGAGGTGGTTAAGGCAATAACACACCGGAGAAAGCCCGGTTTACTTTCATTACGGGAATATCCCGTTTTCATAGATAACAGATAACAAGACAGAAAGGGATGTGTACCATTCCATTCGGAGACTTAGCCGGATTGGAATGATATAGATTCCTTTCCGTCTTAATCTCCATAATTTCTGTCCAACACAAAAAAAGGAGATTAGAGATTATGCGTAAAAATGAAGTAGCAGTAGCAGAAAAGAAGGCAAACAAAGGTTTATCCAAAGTAAAGAAGACAGTAGCGGCGGTTTGCGGTGCAGGCTATATGGCAATGAATGCCATGCCTTTAACCGTATTTGCGGCACAGGCAGGTGGTACACAGGCAATCACACAGCCACTTGATAATTTGAAGACTCTCGTCATTGCCATTATCGGTGCAGTTGGTGTCATCATTCTTGCAAAGAATGTTATGGAGTTTGCACAGGCTTATCAGCAACAGGATTCCTCTACCATGAACTCTGCATTAAAAGGTATTGTAGCCGGAATTATGATGGCAGGTATTTCTACAGTTTTAACTTTCCTCGGTTTCTAAGAGTGTGGAAGAAAAAAGACAAGAGGACAGCGAATATCAGTTGTCCTCTTAACCGTAGGAAAGAGGTGAGAATTAAGTGGATATTTTTAAATTAGGTGATAAAATCCTCGCTCTTTTGGAAATGGTATTCGGCTTTTGGAATAATCAGATTTCATTGGTATTTGCCATGCTTGGACAATCACCTGTTGACTTTAAGGGAGGAGGTCCCTGGGCGGCGATTGAGGCAATCAATCCGATTTTCGTTGCAGTAGGCTCCTCGCTGGTGGTGTTGTTCTTTGTTATAGGCTTTTGCTCGGAGAGTGTGGACATCAAAGAGGAGATGCGATTTGAAGTGATCCTAAGAATGTTGATTAAACTGGCACTGGCAGAGTGGTTTGTGGCAAACAATGTCACGATTATGAAGGCATTTTTCACAACCATAGGAAACCTTGTGAATGCTCTGACAGCCGGAACAAGTACCACTTTGGCAATTAACAGTACACAGGCAGATATTATCAAAGGTCTTGGATTTGGAGAGAGTCTGATTATGTTGATTTTGGCAGCTCTCTTATCCGTAATCATCATTATTTGTGGTTTCTTTATGATTTATAATGTGTACTTCCGTTTCTTAAAGCTGCTTGTCATTGTTCCGATGGGTTCCATTGCCTTCTCAACGATGGGAGGTAACAGAACCGTGAGCCATACAGCAGTAACCTATTGTAAATATTTCTTATCCGTATGCTTTGAAGCAGTCACAATGGCTCTGGCGATTGTGGTATGTAATTCCTTTATCAATGCGGGATTACCGTCCTTTACGGGCAACTATGCGGATTGGGCACAGACACTCATTTATCTGTGTGAAATGACATTTACGATTGCGTTGACTGTGGGAAGTGTCAAAGGGGCTCAGTCATTAACAAGCAAGGCACTTGGATTGTAGGAGGTAGCGATGGAAAAAGAGAAATTGATTTATAAATCAGAGTACACCGGGGACAATGAGGTCGAGCTGGATATTCAGACATATCACAACAATGGTCGTATCTTTATTGGTTTGATTACCAATGAGGACGGCTATCCGGAACCCTTTGGGGATGTAACTGTCAATATAGATGCACCGGCACCGGACTATTGTGGCTATTTGGATACCAACAACCTTTCTAATGTAGAGAATTTCATTCGTGAAAATGATTTGGGTGAGTTTACCGGACTTATGGGCAGGAGTGGCTATTGTGAATATCCGCTGTATCTGTTCAATGTGGATAAGCTTCGTGAGCTTTGTCCTGAACAGATGGCAGCCTATGAGTATAGTATCGGTGTAACAGGCAAAGAGCAGGAAAAAGAAAAAAGCAGATAGGAGTGATAGATTTGGTAATTGAAATCAATAAGGACATTGATCGTTACAAGGAATCCGTTGTTATGGGACTTACTGCAAAGCAGCTTATTTATTCGGTGGCTTCGGTAGTTGCAGGTGGCGGCATTGTCCTTCTTTTGTATCCGTATATCGGATTGACTCCGAGTGTGTATGTGGCAGTTCCGGTGGTAGCACCGATTGCTCTCGGAGGTTTTTATTCCTATAACGGTATGGGGTTTTATGAGGTTATGGGAAGAAAGATTCGTATGATGTTTGCAAACCAC
Organism: Lachnospiraceae bacterium; assembly: GCA_017412055.1. GTDB lineage: Bacteria > Bacillota > Clostridia > Lachnospirales > Lachnospiraceae > SVEL01. The sequence goes on from JAFQOW010000012.1 coordinate 7,207, forward strand.
CCTCTGACATATGTTTCCACAGAAGGGGAAGTCATGTTAAGGGAGTGCCAGCAGGCAGTAATGGCAAAGAATGTCACGAATAAAAAGAAAAAGGGGAAGGAAGTACCGAAAACAAAAGGAAATCAGGAGGAGTTTGAGGCTATGAAGAAGAAAACGAAGAATATGTTAATCGGTGTGGTAGCAACAATGGTACTTGCTGTTATTGGTGTGGTTATTTACAAGGCAAGACAGTAGGTAAGAAGTAGTAAGAGATAAGAATATACCAATCTTTCACGGTTGGGCAATTCTGGTTTAGCGGCCGGGATTGTCCGGCTGCGGAAAGTGAGGTCAAATTGGGTTTATTTACAGACGGATTTAAGGAGCTGAAAAAAGCAAGTGAATCTTTGTATAAAGCACCTAAATCCATACAAGAAACGATTGAGATTATGAAAGTAGCAGAAAACGGTATTTTTGAGGTGGCAAAAAACCGTTTCTCAAAATGCTATCGCTTTCAAGACATCAACTATACAACCACCAATGAAATTGAGCAGATTGACATTTTTGAGCGATACTGCAAGTTCTTGAACTCTCTTGATGTGAGTTTTAAGATTACCATTAACAATAAGAATAAGGATATGGAGCAGGTAAGAGACTTTGTATTCTTACAGGATATGGACGATGGGTTTAACCACTTCCGTAAAGCCTACAATGAAATTATGGAGAGAAAAATCCATGAGGGCAGACAGGGTATTGAACAGGAGAGATATTTAACCATTACCATTGAACGTAAAAATTTTGAGGAAGCAAAGGCACAGTTTGCAACCATTGAAGCGTCCATTCATAAAGCTTTTAATGAGCTTGGTGCTGAGATTGTACCTCTTACGGGAAATGAGCGTATCAAGGTATTGCATGACTTCTACCACTTAGGAGAGGAAAACAGTTTTGATTTTGACATTAAGACTGCAAGAAAGGTTGGTGCAGACTTCCGTAACGATCTGTGCAATAAAATGATGCAGTTTTACCCTGATTACTTTAAGGACGAAAAGAAGTTTTGCAGGGCGTTGTTCATTAAGAAATATCCGTCCAGCTTATCTGACAGATTCTTAAATGAGATTACTTCACTTCCGGTACACTCCATTACGAGTATTGATGTTGTACCTATTCCAAAGGATATGACAACCAAAGTCCTTCAGAAGAAATATCTTGGTATTGAATCTGATATTATCAAGCAGCAGAGGGTAAGAAATAAGAACAATGATTTTTCTTCGGAGATTTCCTACAACAAGCGAATTGAGAAAAAGGAAATCGAGGAGATTATGGACGATGTGCGTGAGAATGACCAGTGCTTGTATTATGTGGCAGTAACCATTATTCTTATGGCAGACTCCAAAGAAGAATTAGACAGTATGACCGAGACTGTGGAAACAATCGGTAAGAGAAATTCCGTAACCATTGAGGAGCATTACCTCAAGCAGAGAGAGGCATTAAACACAGCACTCCCTATCGGCGTAAGACAGGTGGAAACCATGCGTACTATGCTGACACAGAGCCTTGCTGTTTTAATGCCTTTTAATGTGCAGGAATTAAACGACGGTAGCGGCTGTTATTACGGTATCAATCAGGTATCGAAAAATATCAATATCGGAAACCGTAAGAAGCTGATTAACGGTAACGGGTTTGTGTTCGGTGTTCCGGGTAGTGGTAAGTCGCACTTCTGTAAAATGGAATTGGGACAGGTCTTTCTTGGTGGGGAAGATGAGATTATCATTATCGATCCGATGAATGAGTATTTTGACATTGCACACACCTATGGGGGAACTGTAGTAAATATGTCCACCTATACGGATAACTATGTGAACCCTCTTGATATGGATGTCTGGAGTCTTGACTTAAACGATAGTAAGGGCATGATTCGTGAAAAGGGTGAATTTATGCTTGGTCTTTGTGAGCAATGTATGGGTGAGAGCCTTAACTCCCGTCAGAAGTCAATCATTGACAGGTGCGTAAGAAAGCTCTATATCGATATTGCAAGAAGCAGGGAGAAATATGTACCTGTTATGTCAGACTTCTATGATATTTTGATGAACCAGCCGGAGGAGGAAGCAAAAGATATTGCACTTTCCTTAGAACTTTTCGTAAACGGTTCCTTAAATATCTTTAATCATCAGACGAATGTGGATGTAGATAACCGTTTTACAGTCTACGGTATCCGTGACTTAGGTACAGAACTTAGCCCTATTACAATGCTTGTAATGATGGAGAGTATTCAGAACCGTATCATTGAGAACGGTAAGAGAGGTATTGCAACATGGCTCTATATTGACGAGTTCCACGTGCTTCTCAATTCCGAATACTCAGCGAAGTATTTGCAGCAGCTCTGGAAAAAAGTTAGGAAGCAAGGCGGATTATGTACAGGAATAACTCAGAATGTCGTCGATCTTTTGCAGAACTATACAGCAACCACTATGCTTGCAAACTCTGAGTTTGTGGCTCTCTTAAAGCAGGCAAACACAGACAGCTCCAAAATGGCAGAGGTAATTGGAGTATCAGAGGCACAGTTACGCTTCGTAACCAATACCCAGAGTGGTATGGGACTTATGAAGTGCGGAAATGTGGTGATTCCTTTTGACAATACCATTGAGAAGGGTACGGATTTGTATAATCTCTATAACACAAACATTCACGAAAAAATTGCTATGGAAAAAAGCAAAAATGCAGTTGACAATGACTGATTTTCGGGTAAGATTGTAGATGATAAGACGGAGTAATCTGTATGGAGTAATTAACCAAAATGTATATATTCCGGCGTATCAGCATAAAATGAAAATGTAATTGCATTTTTCATGTTTTTAGTGTAGAATGTAATTAGGAAAGCTGTGCATCAGCGGTGGGTTGACACCTAAAATCTGATACGTTTTCCGAACGTAGGTGTCGGAGGTTGGCAGGCAACGGAAAAACCTGTTATTTTCCAGACATAGGTGCTGGAGGTTGGCAGACAACGGAAAAATCAACCATGATAAGGGAATGTTTGGTGCTGTGGCATAAACATTCCCTTTTCTAAATATTACGGAAATAAGGATTTGGTTATGGATAAAAGACGTGCGATTCAGATAATGACAAAAGCGGCTGAAATATACAGGGACAATCTTGAGGATCAGAAGGTATTATTTCTTTATGGTTTGCCTTCGGATGTAAAAAAGCAGTTGCAGACGGAAGAAAAGATTTTGTCATCCATACAGGGTTACGAGGTGGCTTTTCACAGATACAATTTCCTGCACTTAACCGGGGTAAGGCTGAATAAGAGTGGAACAGCTTCGGCAATCCATTTTTACCAGAAGTGTCTTGATAAGAGATTGACAGAAAATGATTTTACCTTTGCAAAGGATGGTTCTACGGGGCAGAAGCTGGATATATTGGAAAGTATGATGCAGATAAAAAAGAATGTAACAATGATAGGAGATTTTACAGACAGAGGACCGAAGTTATTTGCAGAAAAAGCGGCTGGTAATGTATGTGGCTGCATTGGATTCGTGCAGGATAGAAATACGAAACTGAATGTGCCTAATACGTTGCTGAAAAAGGATATAAGGGATGTGACAGCACAGCCTACTTATAAGGTGTTTGCTGTAATATCAAAGCATTATACAGACGATAAGTATTCACAACTTGCCAAACTTGACAAGAGTATTGTTTTAAGTGAGTGTCAGTTTGCAGAGGAAATCGAAAATCTGCTAGAAAGAGATAAGTTATAAAATAGTGAAGCAGCAGAATAAGGGTAACAATCAACGCATCTAAGCCAATGGTTTAGGTGCTATTTTTTTACCCATTTTTAAGGCAGGTGATAGAAGTTGAACATTAAAAAGGTGGATGACAAGCCTATGGTCATTCATACCAAGGAAAAGACAAAACTGCATATTAAGCAGGAGCCGGAGGCGAAAATCAAGGGCAGAAATGTACTTGTTGTTGATAAAAGTCCTAAAATTGCAGGAATGGAGAAAGAAGATAAGACGGTTATTAAAAAATCTTCTGCGAAGGAAGCTGTGAAAAATTCCATGCAAAAAGAAAAGGGGATGTATGCACAGGTACAGAGAGCAAAGCAGGATAGGGAAAAGGCTATCGGTAAAAAGAATGAAACAGCGAAAATGGTTGTTTCTGCCGGTGCTATGGTAGCATTAGACCAGATGGATGGTGGTAACGAAGTCTATGAATCGTATCAGGTGGCAAGGACACTTTCAGCTCCGGTGGAGAGTGCGGCAGATGCAGGCAGGAGGTTATACCGTTCACAGGTAGCCAAAGCACAGGCAAAGAAGATTAAGAAGGTGCAGTCAGGTAAGAAAATCGGTAAAAAGGCTGTCAAGGATAGTGCCACGAAAACTGCAAAATATACGGCTAAAAAGGTGGCAAAGGAGGCTGCAAAAGAAACAGCCAAAGAGACTGCAAAGGTTGCAGCAAAGGAAACTGCCAAAGCTACAGCGAAAGTGGTAACTACTACAGCTACAACAACAGCAGGTACAGCCATTTCACCCGGTGTCGGTACAGCTATCGGTCTTGCGGCTGGTAGTGTTGCAGGTTATGCAGTCGGTGTGGAAATGGATTATAAGGATATGAAAGCAACAAGCCGGGCAAGAAAACTTAAATTCTTTTTGGATAAGATGAATGCCGAGGAACAGCAGAAGGACAGTTTTGCGAAGCTGGTCAAAGACTTGGTTGTGGGTAAGGTATCCATGATGATTAAAGCGGCGGCTCCGATTATCGGTCTTGTGTTGTTACTGCTTGTACTTCTTGTGGCAGTAGTGGCAATTCCTGTAGTAGCAGTTATAGCGGTTCTTTATAATTCTCCGTTTGCCATATTTCTACCGTCCATATCAACAGGAGATACCACACAGAATGTACTATCAGCTTATGTGTCGGAATTTAATGGAGATATAACAACGGAACTAAATGATTTGGAAGGCTGTGACAGGTCGGAAAAAGTCTATGTAAATTTCGGTGGGGAAGGCATACCGGATAACTATTGCGATATTTTGGTTGTCTATATGGTTAAGTATGGCGATGGAGATACTGCAACGGATATGACGGATAAAGCAAAAGAGAATTTGAAAAAAGTTTTTGATGATATGTGCAGTTATACCACTTCCACAGGAACGGAGACAGATACGGATGCAGAGGGAAATGAAACAGAGGTATCCGTAAAGTATGTAAATGTTACGCTGAAAACCTATCAGGATATGATTTCGGAGTATGGGTTTAATACGGAAGAACAGGAAATGCTTGCAGAGCTTATGAAACCGGAGAATCTTATGATGTTGGGATATTCCGGCAACAGCGGAGGACAGACCATAAGCCCCGAACAGTATCAGGCAATCGTGGATGCGATTTCCGATGAAAACGGAAGAAAGGTTGTAGAGTTTGCCTTGTCGAAGGTAGGTTATCCGTACAGTCAGGAGTTAAGACACAGCGGTACACATTTTGATTGCAGTTCTCTTGCTTATTACGCATGGCAATACGCAGGTGTGGATATTGAATATCTTGGTGCTACAACAGCAGCCTATGAAGGACAGTATTGTTATGACAATAACTGGCTTGTGCATTACGATGAAATGCAGCCGGGAGATTTGATATTCTTCAGCTATGAGCAGAACGGAGCATTTATGAACATCAGTCATGTAGCAATCTATGTTGGTGACGGTATGCTTGTGGAGGCTGCCAACTCACGAATCGGTGTTGTGTATCGACAGGTACATTCACAGGACAGCATTGTGATGATAGGCAGACCGAGATAGGTGGTGTAGTAATGGCTAAAAAAGAAAAGGTTGATTATGAAGCACAGCTTATCAGGGAGTATGAACATTGGGAATATCTCAAGGAGCATGGCGGTAGCGATCCGAATTTCGATGATGGTGTCAATATGAACCTGACTCGCAACCATATCATTTATTATAAAAATGAATTGGAAGATTTGTATGGCGAGGATATGGGGAAATATCCGGAAGTGTATTTTCGTGAACTGCCACCGGAGGTAGAAGGACAGTATGTTGCAAGGGCAGATGAAATTAGGGATAAAGCAGTAGAAGCTCTTGAGATTTACTTGGCAGATGCAAATTTTCAATATCTGCTCTGCAACAGGGAACTGCTTAACAAAAAGGAGGCGGATAATACCTGTATTAACTATGTTTTAGGGTATGTGTCCGGTCTTGCAGGTGCGTTGAAAAGTGATGATTTAATTACCATGCGTAGACACGCTTTCAGACCGGAAGGCTATCAGGAATCCTTTGCAAACTGTGCAGAAAAGGTAAAGCAGATACTAATAAAAAAGCGGACAGAGCAACCGGAAACCATAGGAAACGGACAAATGACTTTGTTCCAGATAGGACTTGATATAGGGCAGTGCCGATAAGGTGCTGCCCTTTTTGGAGGTGGAAAATGAAGATAACAGAGATTGTTCTGGTAACAGAAAATTGGAAAGGTACAGAAAAAAACAGTCTGATGACAGTTGAGGACTATTTAAAGTATTTAGACCTCGATAAGTTTGACAGCAGAAAAGATGTTGCAGAAGCCATGCTGGAGCTTGGAAAGACATTGGGTGATGAAAAAGAATGGAGCGAACACTATTTTGTTGCAAATGTAACCGTCTTTGCAAGATTTTGTACGGATGATGGGCAACTTGCAAGGTTTCTCGGAGGCTTTTATAACAGTACGGATCAGCAGGTTTTGTTTGATAAAAGTATGTGTTCCGGGGAATGTCTGGATAAGCTTTCTGAGCTTGGTATGGATACAAGAGGCAGGGTAAGCATTGGCAGTCTGTCTTATACCAGATTGGATGCAGTTTTTGAACAGGGGCAGATGCTCCATAATCTCAACGGAAGTGACTACCGTGTAATGGAAAAGCTGTCGGATAGGAACCTGTTGCTTATGGATATTAAGACGGGGAATTTTGTGGTGGCTCAGGGAACCAACCTGTTTGCAAGACACCCTCGTGGAGCAGAAGCAACGGAAAACAACAGTCTGATGGGAATTGAATGGGGACAAGGCTTGTATTTAGGCAGTACACCGTCAACCATAGATTTCCGTCATATCAGACAGGAGTACGGAACGAAAAGAATTATAGAGGACATTTATCAGTACCGTGAGATGTTGCAGGACAGATTTCGCCTTTATACCAGAATGGAAAAGGATGAGCTTTTGAGTGATGAAGCAAGGGAAGCCATTATGCTTGCAAACTTTAAAGAGTTTGGGACAAGCGATGTAGAGCAGTTCAGAAAAGGCTTGCAGGAAGGGCTTTATGACAAAGGGTTTGCCGAAATGCAGGAAAAGCAGAAAGAAAAATTTAGATAGTGGAGGATGATAGAGATGGAAAAGCAGATTACAGCAAAAGAAGTCCGTAAGGATATGGAATATCTTGTGAAACTGCTTCACAAGGAATGGGAGCGTAGCGGTAAGACAAAGGCTGCGGTTACGGTGCGTCTTGTGGATGTGCCGGAGATTGAGACGCGTATGGCAGGTGTGATTGCGGATAAGCAGAAGCACCTTGAGAATGAGGAGCTTACCTTTAAGCAGAGCATGGAGCTTTCCAAAAACAACTTTGTTCTGCTCCGTCTGGTTAAGAAGGTGAAAAAGGCAGAGGAAAAGACTGTGAAAAAAGGTCTTGATACAGAGTTTTCGGTAGAGCTTGATAAGGAAGAATACAAGCTCTTTGTGGACATTGTAGGAATACAGGAGGGGTAGATTTGGGGAAAAAGTATAAAGTAATTTATGCTGATCCGCCTTGGCAGTATAAGGTCTACTCCAAAAAAGGAGAAGGCAGAAGTGCAGAAAACCATTACCATACCATGAACATTGAAGATATACGGTCATTACCGGTAGGAGAAATCGCCGATGATGACTGTATTCTTTTTTTGTGGGTAACATTCCCCTGTCTGTTGGAGGGAATCTCTGTTATGGAAAGCTGGGGTTTTACTTATAAGACCTGTGGTTTTAATTGGGTAAAGAGAAATAAGAAATCCGACAGCTTCTTTATGGGACTTGGTTTTTGGACTCGCTCCAATTCGGAAATCTGTCTGCTTGGGACAAAGGGCAGACCGAAAAGGGTATCAAAGGCAGTTGCACAGGTGTGTGATGCAAGAATTATGGAGCATAGTAAAAAGCCGGATGAAATCCGTGACAGAATTGTGGAGCTTTGCGGAGATGTGCCACGCATTGAGCTTTTCGCAAGGGAAAAGTTTGAAGGCTGGGACTGTCTTGGTGATGCCATTGACGGAAAGGATATAAGAGAGGCGATATTGGAGGTGTAGGACATGAGAGTAGATTATCAGGTCGGATTGCTATATGAAGAAGGTATGAAGCAGATTGTTTCAAGTGCTGATAACTGGAAAGCAGTATGCCGCATGACGGGCAGGCTCTACCGATATGAGTTTGACAACATTCTCATGGTATATATGCAAAGACCAAACGCAACCCTTGTTGCAGACTATGATACATGGAAAGATCCCCGTGTGGGAAGATATGTAAAGCGTGGCAGTAAGGGAATTGCGATTTTTCCGTCCAGAGCCTTAAAGCCTTATATGAGGTATGTGTTTGACATCAGCGATACAGGGGGCAGGAATACCCGTCTTACTTGGGAGCTTGATGAGAAAAATAAAGAAGCCTATGCCACATATTTAGGCAGGAAAAATGAGGACGAAAAAGAATCTGCGGAAAGTTTCTTAAAGGACTTTACAGAAAATCGAATCGGAGTCATAATGGACTCAGAGTTCGGGGAACGAATTACCGAGCTTGTGCATTTAGCAGGAACGAAAAGAATAATGGTAGATGATGAAACGCAAGAGATTACGGCAGAGGAAGCGTTAAAAAGAAGTGTCATGTATGCGGTATTTACAAGATGCGGCTTTGACATTCCTTCTGAAAAACAAGACTTTTCTTTCATTACCGCATTTAGTTCGGAAGAAGAGGTCTACCGTTTAGGATCACTTGTAAGCGATATATCCTGTGAAGTTTTAAAGAGTATTTCGAGAGAATTAACGCAGATGGAAAGGAGTATTGCTTATGCAAACGATGATTTATCAAGAGACAGCGGACGGGATGTTGTACCCGAACCTGACATTACCACAGGAGAGCATTTCCATGACGAACCTGGGCAGATTCGCAGTGAGGGCGATGGAATACCTGAAGGAGAATCACAAGGCGAGGTATCAGACCTTAGTGAGATTCGGGAAGCTGGCAGAGAAGATGCAGGAAGTGGAGAAAGAAGCCAATCAGATGATGGAAGTTTTAGAGAACGACTATCTGAAGAAGAACCCGCCGAAGAACCCACAGTCCACAATGGAGATGTGGCAGATAAGACAGCAGGCGAGGATGCAGGCAGAGGAAATCGTGATGACGGAAGTCGTACTGAAGTTTCACTAGAGGAAGCAGAGCGACAAAATCAGTTAAATAATGAAATCAGCAGAGAGCTTGAGGAACTTGAGACTCTTGGCAGAACGGAAACAGGAAGCTATGAACAGGCTTCCTTTTCTTTTACCCAAAATGGGGATGTAAAGATACCGGAGAAGTACACCTATGTGAAGCCTAAGACGGAGCTTGTAATTCCTCATGACTATATCCGTGAGGTGCTTTTACGGGGCAGCGGTTTTTCGCATGGCAAACGCAGAATATATGGAATATTTGACAGCGTTTCCGATCCGGGCGAGCGTGTCAAACGGATAAAGAAAGAATACGGACAGGGTGGTGCAGGCTGGCCCATAGATGGGTACGGACTGCACGGCTATGACACTTATCACGGGAAAGGACTCCGTTTTCAATGGCGTGACGAGGAGGGCGAAAAGGAAGGTTATCTGAATTGGAACGCTGTGGAGCGAGAGTTGAGTGTCCTGATTATGACCGGGGAATACTACCAGCCACCGAAAGCATTTGATGCAGATGTGGTGTCAGCGGTTTTATGGCAGGAGCCTTTGGATAAGTTTTTCAATAAGGGATTCTGGCAGAAGATACCTAACATTGCCTTAAAGGAAGTGCTTAGTAAGGATTATCCGGAAAGCAGTAAGATACAGTTTGTGGAGAGAGTATTCCAAACAGGTATGTTTTCCTTTAGTTCCAGCAGTCATTTTAAAAATGAGTATGATGAGTGTGAAGTAGAGCGACACGAATGGGGTATCTCTGTGGAGTTCTATGATGAGAACGGAACAAAGTGGAGAACGGAGCTTGACTGGCGTGAGTGTACTGCATATTTGGAAAGTATGATTTCCGATGGGGTATATCAGACAGCAGAGGAATTTGATAAGTTCCTTGAAGTGGCAGCAAGTGAAAGCAGGGTAAGCGGAGTAACGAGCTTTAAAGATGATACTCTTAATTTCCTGACAGATACAGCAGAGGAACACCAGACGCACCGTGTCGAGGTAGTGGAGCGTATCTTAAAGACCGTAGGCAGAGAGGACATTGAGGTTACTTGGGATGACACTTACGATGTACTTCTCGCCGGGGACGGAGAGCATTTGTGGCATGGTAAAGCTGCCTATGATTATATCAAGGAAAACTGTCTGGAGTGTGATTCGTTTGGGCGTGATAACCGTATCCATTTTGAAGATATGGCACAGTTTAAGCATGATGCGGCGGCAAGTATTGATTTAACCAAAGAGAAATTCATCCGCAGAAAAACCTTTGTGACGGTGGATAAGTCCGAGGCAGAAATGCAAAAGGACGAAGAAAAGCTCTGGCAGAATGCTTTAAAGGAATACTTCAATGAGGAGATTCAGTATATCTCCGTAAAGACTTTGATTTATGACATCTTTACCACAAACCTTGATATGAACAGCAAATCAGAGTTCCTTGCATCCGTGTATGGTGAGGAACGGGCAGACATTGTAATGACCGACAAGGTGGATGGTCCATATGGTGAGAGCTTTATCACAAGGGATATGGAAGGTGTAACGGTATCTTATAAAAAGCCGGACGGAACAAGGGGAGAAACAAAAGTCGATTATAGGTATTGTGCTTCCTTGATTCTTCACATGATTGAGGAGAATGATTATCTGTCAGAGGAGATTTTTGAACAGTTTCGAATCAGTCCGCAGTCCTTTCAGGCAAGTCCGGCATTTATGGAGATTTACCATGAATACAAAGAGCGTATGCGTATGGAGCCGGGCTTTGCGGCGATTGAAGTGGAAGAAGCAGAGCAGACCGAACCGGAGGAAGTGCAGGCAGAGCAGACGGAAGTCATAGAAAGGGTTGAGGGAGAAATCATTGACCAGAGTGGAACTGTGATGAAACCCGCTTCCACAGCAACCTTTCCTACTGCATTAGAGCAGGTGGAGGCTATGGAGGAGGACTTGCGTGAGGCATTGGAGCTTTATATGCAGGGATGTTCCGTTATCAGACCATTTCAGCCATTTTTACAGATGGTGGTTAAAAGTGAACTGTCAAAGACAGATAAGCTTCATTTTCTAAACCGTATTACCAATCATTACGGAAACGGAGATACCCATAGTGCTTACCATAACAATGCGTATGGTCTGATTGAGTATATCGGTAATTCGGATACTTTTATGGTGGATTATAAGAACTGTAAAGGAGAGCGTAAGCGAGCGTCAGTTACCTTTGAACAGATTTACAGCGTTATGGAGTATCTTATCCGGGCAGGGCAGTTTACAGAAAAGGCTCGCATGGAAAAGTATGAAAAGGACTTTGCAGAGAAGCCTTATGAAAAGCTGGACTCTCTTGAAAAGCAGTTTGCCGATAAGATGCAGATTATTAAGGCTAAGAAGCAGAATGAGAACTTCCGTTTTGAGGTTTCGGAACTTCCAAAAGGCGGACAGAAAACAAGGTATCAGTGGAATGTGGAAGCAATCCGTCTGATGAAGCAGATTGAATTTGAAAACCGTGCTGCCACGCCGGATGAGCAGAAGATACTTGCAAGGTATGTTGGCTGGGGTGGTATTCCGCAGGCGTTTGATGAAAGAAATGAGAGCTGGAAGAAAGAGTATGAGGAATTAAAGAGCCTGTTATCCGAGTTTGAATATATGGATGCAAGGGAGTCTGTAAACACAGCCTTTTATACCTCACCGGAAATTATCGAAGCGGTATATCAGGGACTTTCACAGCTTGGATTTAAACAGGGAACAATTCTTGAGCCTTCCGTTGGTGTCGGTCACTTCTTCGGTGCCATGCCGGAGGAAATGCGTGGCAGTAAGCTCTATGGTGTGGAAAAGGATGATATATCAGGCAGAATTGCAAAGCTTTTATATCCAAAGGCAAAAATCAGAATTGACGGATTTGAAGAAACACAGTTCCCGGATAACTTCTTTGATGTGGCTGTGGGTAATATTCCTTTTGGAGATTATAAGCTGTACGATCCGAAGTATGCAAAGCATAACTTCCGTATTCACGATTATTTTTTTGCAAAGGCTTTGGATAAGGTCAGACCGGGCGGTATTGTGGCATTTGTCACAAGTAAGGGTACACTTGATAAAGCCAACCCGACAGTCCGTAAATATCTTGCGGAGAGGGCAGAGTTAATCGGTGCGGTCAGACTTCCGAACACAGCTTTTAAGGAGAGTGCAGGAACCGATGTAACAAGTGACATTATCTTTTTGCAAAAGAGGGAGAATAAAATTGTTACAGAGCCGGATTGGGTACATCTTGGTCAGACTGAGGATGGTATCGCAGTCAATTCCTACTTTGTGGAACACCCGGAAATGATGCTTGGTAAGATGGAATATGACTCCAGAATGTTCGGTAATGAAAGCAAATATACAAGCTGTATCAATCATGATGAAAACTTTGATTTGAAATCTGCTCTTTCGCAGGCAGTATCAAACCTGAAAGGTCAGATAACCGATGTGATGGAGCTTACGGACGAAGCAGAACCTGTGAAGGATATGATTGATGCAGATCCGGATGTGAAAAACTATACCTTTACCTTTGTGGATGACAAACTCTATTACCGTGAGAATTCCAAAATGTATCGGAAGGAGGTGTCAGCCACGATGGAAGAGCGTATCCGGTTAATGGATGAAATCCGTGCTGTGACAAGGCAGCTTATTTTTATTCAGACAGAAGGGTGCAGTGATGAGGAACTAAGGTTCCAGCAGAAGCTCTTAAATGAGAAGTACGATGCCTATGTCAGAAAGTACGGACCGATTACAGGTAGGGGAAGCAAGCAGGCATTTCAGGATGATGCGGACTATCCTCTGTTATGTTCCTTAGAGGTTGTTGACGAGGATGGAAATGTAAAAAAGGCGGATATGTTCTATAAGCAGACAATCCGTGCAAAGAATCAGGTAGACCGTGTGGAAACTGCAACAGAAGCCCTGAATGTGTCGGTCAGCGAGTTTGGTGTGGTAAACATTCCGTTTATGCTAAGTATCTATGAACCGGATATATCTAAGGCAATGGCAGAGTTGCCGGAGGGCAGTACACTTTCTGAGCAGGCAGAAGCAGAGGTAAAAAGGGCAGTATTGCTTGAGGAACTTTCGGGACTGATTTATCTTGATCCTACGGAATATAACGAGAATAACTTAAATGCAGGGTGGAAAACAGCAGATGAATACTTATCCGGCAATGTCCGTGATAAGCTCCGTATTGCCAAAGCCTACGCAGAGGAAAACGGGGAGATGTTTGCAGTTAATGTGCAGGCGTTAGAACAGGTACAGCCGAAGGACTTGGACGCTTCGGAGATTGAGGTCAGAATCGGTACGACTTGGATTGAGCTGGAGGACTATGAGAAGTTTATTTATGAGCTGCTTGGAACTCCAAACCGTGCAAAGGCAGTCAGAAGTTCTTATTACAGTTCCGGTATTCAGATTAAGTACAATTCCTATGGGCAGAACTGGTATATTGAGAATAAAAATCTTGATAAAAGGTCCATTGCGGCAACAAAGACTTATGGTACAAGCAGGATTGATGCCTACACCATTATGGAGGAAACATTAAACCTTCGTACCGTAACAATCCGTGACCGAATTGAGGACGGGGACGGGAAGTTCCATTATGAAGTGAATAAAAAGGAAACCATGCTTGCAAGGGAAAAGCAGAACCAGATGAAGGAAGCGTTTAAGGCTTGGATATTTAAGGATCAGGAACGAAGACAGAAGTATGTTGATTATTACAACAATACTTTCAACTGTATCCGCCTTAGAAGCTATGACGGTTCCTTTTTACAGTTCCCCGGCATGAATCCTGAGATTAAGCTCCGTGACCACCAGAAAAACGCAGTTGCCCGTATTCTGCTTGGAGGGAATACCTTACTTGCTCATGTGGTAGGTGCGGGAAAGACCTATACCATGATGGCAGCCTGTATGGAGCAAAAGCGTCTGGGACTTGCCAACAAAAATGTGATTGTTGTGCCAAAGTCCCTTATCGGACAGACCGCAGGAGAATTTATGAGATTGTATCCGTCAGCAAATATCCTTGTGGCAACGGAGAGGGATTTTGAAAAGAGCAGACGAAAGCAGTTCGTAAGTAGGATTGCTACGGGTGACTATGACTGTATCATCATGTCCCACTCGCAGTTTGAGAGTACGACTTGTTGCTAGACAAAAGTAATGTGTAGGCATTACAGACAAAACTAGCGTGGATTATTTCAATCCATAACTATTATTGCAATAGGTGGAATGAGAGGGTAACGCCTTGAAACGCCTACTCAAAGGAACGCCATGCAAAAGGGAAGATAATGTCCCCGCTGTATGAAGTGCGTTAAGATGTCTAGTGTTCGCCCTAACAAGTAATGTTGAGGAAAACCGAACCAGAGGTGGTCGAGCGATATAGGGCTAGAGTCTATAAAATACCTATGGTTAGTATGCTATTAAATTAGCTGACGAAGTGGGGAATGTACGAATCTAAAATTGGACTACGTAGAAATGCGTAGAAGGACACGTAAGTGTGGCAACTGTGGTAGAGTAAAAATTTTCGATATGAAATACCATATAGTGTTACAGGCACTATCAAGGTTGCAGGTTCATACTCATGACCTAAGGGTATATATGTACAGATAGCAATAATGGAACAAGGGAAGCCTAGAAGATGGAGAAATTATCTTCTAAGAAATCTTAGTAAGGAAAAACTACCGTTATAACTTACTTTAATCTAGGTGAAGGTGGTGGCACGAGCGAAGAAGTTTCTGTAATGGAAATGGAGCAACAGCCACTAGACGGGTTATTACAACAAAAAGGGAGGTAGATTAGTTCAAGGTTCGGGTAAGACTAAGAGATGTTAAAATTCCGAAAGGAAGGTTGACAGACTTGAACACGAAAACTTTAAAGAGACAACAACTAAGAAATAATGAGTATTATGATGTGCAGGAGGTTTTTGACCAACTGTACGAAAATGCTGGAAATAATGCAAAATTTACAAATCTTATGCAGATTATTATGAGTGCAGAAAACATTAAACTTGCATATAGGAATATTAAGAATAATAAAGGCTCTGCCACAAAAGGAACTGACGGAAAAACGATAAGGGATTACGAGAGAATGAATGAAGAAGATTTTATTTATTACTTTCAATCCAAAATGATGAATTATAATCCGAAAAGTGTCAGACGTGTAGAAATACCAAAGCCAAATGGAAAGAAAAGACCTTTAGGTATTCCTTGTATGGAAGACAGAATAATTCAACAATGTATAAAGCAGGTGTTGGAGCCGATATGCGAAGCTAAGTTTTACAAGCATAGCTATGGTTTCAGACCTAACAGGTCAACAAGACATGCAGTTGCAAGATACGCTTATCTTGTAAATATCATGCGATTATATTATGTGGTAGATGTAGATATTAAAGGCTTTTTCGACAATGTCAATCACGCAAAACTGATGAAGCAGTTGTGGACTATTGGCATTAGGGATAAATGTGTCCTTAGTGTTATAGGCAAGATACTAAAGTCAGAAATTGAGGGTGTTGGTATTGCAACAAAAGGTGTTCCGCAAGGAGGTATTATAAGTCCACTGTTAGCCAATGTAGTTTTAAATGAATTGGATTGGTGGATTGCAAATCAGTGGGAAAATATACCCACAAGGCATGAATATAAAGGAACAAACCACAAATATAAAGCTATCCGTAAGACAAAGCTGAAAGAAATGCACATAGTGAGATATGCAGACGATTTTAAGATATTTTGCAGTAACCCAAAGACAGCCGAAAAGGTTTTAGAAGCAACCAAAATGTGGTTAAAAGAGAGGTTGGGATTGGAAGTAAGTGAAGAAAAGACAAAAATCACTTATCTAAAGAAAAATTCCAGTGAGTTTCTCGGAATTAAATTCAAGGCAGTTCCGAAAGGAAAGAAATATATTGCCAGAAGCCATATAACGGAGAAAAACGTAAATAAAGTTGCTGAAAACCTAAAGAAGCAGATTGTAGCAATACAAAGACACACAGTTGAAAATGAGGTAGTTAAACTGAACTCCATTATTCTAGGAGTACACAATTATTATTCTATGGCTACCATGTGCAACATTGATTTTCATAAAATAAATTTCTTAGTCAAGCCAACCATGAACAGACTGAAAAAGAATTATACACGAGGACAACCTACAAATCAGATATATTTGAAGCTGTATGGAAAATACACAACAAACATCTATAACATTGCAGGAATTGATGTATTCCCTTTGTACGGAGTAGTGCTAAAGAAAACGCTAAGTTTTAAGCAGGAAATCTGTAATTATACGAAAGAGGGAAGAAATCTTATCCATAGTAAGCTCAATGACGGTCTGCAAATACTTATGGAATATTTATTGAATAATCGTGATGAAAACGAAACAGTAAAGTTCAATGATAATCGTATATCTAAACTTGCAGGTCAGGGCGGTAAAAGTTTTATTTCGGGTATGAAGCTAGATATTGAGAATATGATATGTTGTCGACAACTGCCAAAAGAAAAAGGTGGTAGTGACAATTACGACAATCTAATGTGGATTACAAAGAAAGAAAAAGAACTGATTATTAAAGCAGAGATTACAGAACAGGATTTAGTAGGTATGGAATTGGACAATAAAGCAATAAAAAGGCTTAATTCTTTGAGGTTATTAGTGGAAAATCTACCAATTCAGAAGATGTAATAATTCGTTGGAACGCCGTATGAGTAGGAAACTCTCACGTACGGTGTGAGGTGGGGGAAAAGGTGGAGACAACATCAAAGCCTTACCTATCACGCACAAATCCCTATCTCCAAAGAGCGTAAGGAGCGAATGTTAAATGACCAGATACAGGAGCTTTCCTATGCCATTGAGGAAATCAAGGCAGAAAAGGGAGAGCAATGGACAATCAAGCAGATTGAAGCACAGAAAAAGAAGTTGCAGGAGCAGTTAAAGGCGTTATCTGATGAATCACGAAAGGATGACCTTATCTGCTTTGAGGAACTTGGTATCGACTCAATCATGGTAGACGAGGCACATCATTTTAAGAACCTCGCCATTTTTTCCAAAATGAATAATGTGTCCGGTATTTCAAGCTCCGGTTCACAGAAGGCTACGGATATGCAGTTAAAATGTCAGTACCTTACGGAGTTAAATGGTGGAAGGGGTATTGTGTTTGCAACGGGTACTCCCGTCTCAAATACCATGTGCGAGCTGTATGTTATGCAGTTATATCTTCAGAAGGAAGCCTTAGAGCGTATGGGTATCCACCATTTCGATGCGTGGGCAACCAACTTTGGAGAAGTGACAACAGCCTTGGAGCTTACGGTTGAGGGAAGCGGTTTCCGTTTCAAGAGCCGATTTAACAAGTTTACCAACTTACCGGAGCTTATGACTACCTTCAGAGAGGTAGCCGATGTGCAGACAGCGGATATGTTAAACCTTCCTGTGCCGGGACTCAGAACCGGAAACTATATCATTGTGGACAGCGAGCCGGATTGGTATATCAAGCAGGTTATGGAGGATTTCGTAGTCAGGGCAGAACGTATTCGTGGCGGCGGTGTTGATCCGTCCGTAGATAACTTTCTTAAAATCACAAATGAGGCGAGATTACTTGGAACCGATGCAAGGTTATTGGAACCGGACGCACCAAACAATCCCGACAGCAAACTGAATAAAGTGGTAGAAAATGTGGCAGCCGAATATTTCCAGAACAATGTAGACGGAAAAATTGGCTGCCAGCTTGTTTTTTCGGACATTGGTACACCGAAAGCCACATGGAGCGAGGATTGGGAAGAACTGTTTAAGCAGGGTGAGCGTACCTTTGATGTGTATAACTACATCAAGACCGAGCTTGTGAAAAAAGGGATTCCTGCAGAGGAGATTGCCTTTGTCCATGATGCCAAAACCGATGCACAGAGGGAAACACTCTTTAAGGAAATGCGTACAGGTAAGAAAAAGATTATGATTGGCTCTACTGACCAATGCGGAACCGGCGTAAATGTGCAGAGACACTTGGTAGCCATGCACCATATTGACTGTCCGTGGAAGCCTTCCTGTATCGAGCAGAGAGAAGGACGAGGTATCAGACAGGGTAATGAGAATGATGAGATTGCTGTTTACCGTTATGTTACAAAGGGTACATTTGATGCCTATTCTTGGAGCTTGGTGGAGAATAAGCAGCGTTTTATCTCTCAGGTAATGACAAGCAAGGCAGTATCCCGTACCTGTGAAGATATAGATGAAGCAACCCTTTCCTATGCGGAGATTAAGGCTGTGGCAACCGGAAATCCGCTGATTAAGGAAAAGATGCAGCTTGAGAACGATGTGCAGAGGTTAAAGCTCTTAAAGAGTACCTATGACAGCCAGCGTTACAGTTTGGAGGATAATATCGTTGTCCGTTTCCCGAAGCTGATTAAGGCAGCAACGGAAAAAGCTGAATGTGTCCGTGAGGATATGAAAACGGTGGATAAGGGACTCTTAACGGAGCCGGAATTTGCTATCACAGTAAGAGGTGTGAAGTTTAAAGAGCGTGTAGATGGCGGTACATCCATGCTGGAAGCAATCAGTAAATGTAAGAATGGCGAGACTACGCATCTTGGAGAGTTCAAAGGCTTTGAGCTTTTGGTGGAAAAGAACTTCATCGGTGTCAATTATCTGGTGCTTCGTGGTAAGACAGACCATAAGGCAGAGCTTTCCTCAAGTCCCGTAGGTAATATGGTGAAGCTTGAAAATCTGCTTGGTGGTATGTCAGAGGAACTTGACTTCTTAACAAAGAAGATTGAGCAGTATGAAAGGGACTTGGAGCAATCAAAGTTGGAATATGAGAAGCCTTTTGCACAGGAAGCAGAGCTTTCTGAGAAGATTGCAAGGTTGAATGAACTCAATGTCCAGCTTGACCTTGAAAATGGCAGGACAGAGGATGTGGACTTAGCCGGACAGGAAAAAGAAGAACAAAGCAGGGTGGCTGAGGATAGTCCTTATCATACCAGACCACCCGGAAAAGAGGGAAGATGAAACGAAAAGTGATTGCAGGAATATTGATTGTTGTGGGGCTGGCAGTAATGTCAGTCCCTCTTTATTTTAAGATTACGGGCAGTCAGAAAAGCGACGAAATGATAGAGCGTTTTGAACACATGGTAGAACAGGAGACGGTAACAGAGCATGAAGAAGAAAAAGAAGATTGTGGGCAGGAGGAAACCGAAGCCACCATTAGTGAAGAAGATGCTGCCACACTTGCCAAAGAGGAAGTAATCGGACTGATTGAGATTGAGACTTTGGATATGAAGTATGCAGTAATGGAAGGAACCGGAAACCATGAGCTTTCCTGTGGTATCGGTCACATCACGGATACAGCAGGAATCGGAGAAAATGGGAACTGTGTCCTTGCAGGTCATAATGGTAGCAGACATGGCACATTTTTTACAAACCTAAAGACTATTCAGATAGGCGAGGTGGTGAAGCTGACGGATAAGGAAGGCAATGTGTATTTCTATGAAGTAGAGAGCATGGAAGTGGTCGGTCCTTATGATAATTCCGTCAAGGATCAGGGAGAGAAAGCAGAGCTTACTCTTATCACCTGTGAGAATAAAGGAACCATGCGTCTGATTGTAAAATGCAGGATACAGGAGGTGGTGGAGTAATGGAGTTTTCCTGTCCTTTTGGAATTGCTGAAAAGCTGTTAAGGGAAAAAGAATACCCTTCGGAGCCGGATAAGGAGATTGAGGTAGATGGTAAGGTAATGGTTTTAAGCGGACTTCGTGTATATCTTCCGGAGTTTTCCGTAACCGTACATGAAGGGATTTTTTGTGACCGTATAGATGGTAAGCTGCAACCTGATTATTTCGTAACTGCAATCGTGGACAGAAATACCGGGACACTTCTTTATGATGAGGAGTGTGAGTTTGCAGAGTGTGTGTTTCATTGGCAGGAGGAAAAGTTTACACTTGCCCAAATAGAAGCACAGAAGTGTATCGTGGAAGGGATTGAGGTGAGAGAGCATGAAAATACCTTGCAGACTGCACGAGGCAGAGGAAATCATTAGTGAAATGGATTTATCTCATGTGGCAGATGACATTATGGAGAGTGAGGAAGATTACCGGATTGTCATAAGCGGCTGGTGGGTGCATATCCAGAAGCTTAATGTGAACCTGCATGAAGGTGTGTTTTGTAATTATGATGAGGAAGAAAAAGAGTATCTTCCCGATTTTTCGCTGACAGTCGTTATGGAGGCGGATATGGAAAAGAAAGAGGGCGAATGGCTCTACTATGAGCAGGACGGATTTGAGATAACTTTAGCCAATTACCTTAGTGGAAAAATGGCTATGGAGGCTGTTTCAGAGCTGTCCTGCTTTATTTGTATCCCGGATGATGAACCGGAAACAGAATGAAATATGCTGTGTCGTAAGACACGGCCATTTCAGATAAATAACTATTAACATTTTTTAAGCCTGTGTGACAGGCAGAAAGAGAGGAACTTATGAAGTATTCAATCAAACTGAACGCAGTAAACAACCCTGACAAGAATGTGAAGGCATTTGCAACCGTAACCTTTGGTGACTGTTTTAAGGTTACAAACATTGCGGTAGTGAAGTCGCAGGAGGCAGAGCCTTTTGTGTCCATGCCGTCATTCAAGACAAAGGAGAGAACAGAGCATAACCAGCCTGTGTATAAGGATGTATGCAATCCTATCACAAGCGAGTTCAGAAAAGAACTCTATGACGAAATTCTTTCACTGTATGCAGAAATGGAGCAGTCCGGAAAGACTGAGGTAAGCAGGGATGCCGAAGATGCACAGGAGCCGGAGTTCCGTGTAGCGGTAACACCTTTTGAAAGAGAAGGTAGCAACATTCGTGGTCTTGCCCGTATCTATTTTGAGGACTGCTTTGTGGTTAGCAATGTCAGCATTATTCAGGGTAAGGAAAAGGAATTTGTGGCGATGCCTTCCTACATGGTAAAGCAGAATGGCGGTAAGTCACAGTACCAGGATGTCTGTTTCCCTGTAACAAAGGAGTTTCGTGAGAAGTTGTATGATGCCCTCATGGACTGTTATCAGCAGGAGAGGGACAAAGCCATGAATCAGGGAATGGAGCAGGCAACTTCACAGAGCATGGAAAGGGCAGAGAGCAGACAGCCGGACAGAAATCTTCCCTTTCGTTAAGAATGAGGAATAACTATTCATGGGGCATAGCATAATCATCTGCTATGCCCTGTGGGAAAGGAGAATACAATGGATCAAGTACAAAATATGGAATTGTCAAAAGACCAAATCATTCAGGAACTGATTGCCCTTTTAAATCAGAATCAGCAGAAAGAAGCTGCCAATAATGTGTTTGAAATGGCAGCATTAATTGATGGTATGGGCAAGCGACTTGAACAGGTAACAAAGGAATTATCAAGTGTCCGTAAACAGCTTGAGAAGATGGAGCAGGAAAGGGCAGACAAGACTTTAAAGGCTACCGTTCGTAAGGCTGTGGAATCCTTAGAACAGCAATGCCAGAAGATGAAGCAGCAGTTGTTTGAGATTAAAACAGAGGTAAAAGCAAAGGCTTCTGAAATTGTGGCAGAGGCAAAAGCAAAGGGCAAAGCGGCACTTCATAAGGTGTCGGAGTTCTTGGGGATTAAGAATAAGCTGGAGTCTGTCCGTGAGAATGTCCGTAAGAGTATTGCAGAGACAGAGCATACCATAAATAAATTGGATGCTTTTGGTAGCGGTATGAGAGAAGCCGGACAGAAGATTGCCAATACCTTCCGTACCTTTGCGGATAAGGAAACGGTTGATTATTCCGAAAAGGAAAAGAAGTTTTCTAAAACAGATCTTGTGAAAAAGCCTTTTGAGGCAAAGAAAAAGCTGTATCAGAGAATGGAGCAACATTTGGATGAGGCACTTGATAAGGTAAACAACCTTGCTAAAGAACCGGAGCGTATAAAGGATGTGGAAATGGCAGAGTCTACTATGCTTGGAGCTGTGGCAGAGCAGGAATTTCAGTATGGGGCAGAAGCTTTTGAAGCCTATCAGCAGTCAGGAAAAGCAGAGACAGTTGTGGGGTCAGAGGTAAAAGTGCAAGAAGTAAAGGGTAAGAGCCGATAGAGTTTTAGGGGGGTATCACTTGAGGGTGGTATCCCTTTTTTAATGCAATTTACTACATAAAAATGTGAAAATACACATAAAATAGTAATGAGTATTGATTAAATTGATGCTAGATGGTATAATTCTATTACCAAAAAGTGTGCCGATACACAAAAATAAGGAGTGGCAATATGGAGATTAAAAGAGATTCATACCTTGAACAGTTAAAGATAAGAAAAGATAATGGGATGATTAAGATTATCACGGGTATCAGGAGATGCGGTAAATCATTCCTGCTATTTGTGTTGTTTAAGAAATATTTATTGGAAAGTGGTGTAGATAATGACCACATCATTGAGATTGCTTTAGATGGCATTGAAAATGAGGAACTGAGAGATCCAAAGAAGTGTTATCAGTATATTAAAGACGCAATGAAAGATGAACAGAAGTATTATCTGCTTTTAGATGAAGTACAGTTTATGCCACGATTTGAAGAAGTGCTGAATAGCCTGCTTCGTATTAGTAATATTGATGTGTATGTAACCGGTAGTAATTCTAAATTTTTATCTAGCGATATTGTAACTGAATTTAGAGGCAGAGGAGATGAAATCAGAATTTATCCGTTGTCCTTCGCAGAGTTTTATGCGGCTTTTGACGGAGATTATGATGACGCTTGGGAGGAATATATGATATATGGTGGCTTACCACAGGTGGCACAGTTTTCTGTGGAACGTCAAAAGGCTGAGTATCTAAAAAATATTTTTACAAATGTTTATATTAAGGATGTTGTAGAACGAAACAAGCTTCAAAATGTTGATGAGATTGATACCTTAGTAGATATTCTTGCTTCAGCCATAGGAGCCCCTACCAATCCAACTAAAATATCAAATACCTTTAAAAGCGAACGAGGTGTCAATTACAGCAATAAAACCATATCCAATCATATTGATTATCTGGCAGAAGCATTTTTAATTTCTAAAGCAGATAGGTATGATATTAAAGGCAGAAAATATGTAGGAGCAAATCTGAAATATTATTTTTCAGATATAGGACTAAGAAATGCCAGATTGAATTTCAGACAGCAGGAACCGACTCATATTATGGAGAACATAGTTTATAATGAGCTGCTTATCAGAGGCTATAATGTGGATGTTGGTATTGTAGAGGTATATGCAAAAAATGATGAAGGGAAAACGACTCGAAAGCAGTTTGAAGTTGATTTTGTAGTTAATCAGGGTAGTCAGAGATATTATATTCAAGTGGCTTATGATATGACATCTGAGGAAAAACAGACGCAGGAACTTAATTCATTTAGAAATATTCCGGATTCATTTAAGAAGATTGTTATTGTAAATGGAACGAAAAAGCCTTGGAGAAATGAGGAAGGATTTGTAATCATGGGCATGAAATATTTTCTGCTCAATGCGGATAGTTTGGAGTTTTAGTATGGAAAAGAAGATAATTTATTCCGATATGGAAGTAAGGATATAAAGTTAGGAGGCAAAGAAATGGCAACGGTTGTGTATTCTAATGAAGAAGATGATATGTGTTCTTTTGTGATAGATGGCGAAGAATATGTTGAAGATGAAGAAAGGGCAATTATCCCCAAAGCTGTATTAAAACAAATAAGAGTTGAGGATATTCCAGATAATTTCGAAATTGAAGTATGTGAGTCAAAAGATTCTTCAGTAATAATGGTATCTGTTCCCATGACTTTTGTAAAAGTTGGTAAAAATGAGTTTCAGGTTATTTATGATGAACTGATTACTAGAAAATATTGGGATGGACCAATAGGACTTAAACTATATATGGAGACAAAAAGGGATGTAATAGAAGAGCGTTCAAAAGAGGTAGGGGATGTCTATTTAGAAAACTATGATGATGATGGAGCCTATATCCATCTGGCGTATAGTACAAAAATTTATACGGATGATATGAGTGAATTGCTGAGCAATATGGAACAGATATATGGTGAAATCGAAGGTGCAACGGATATTACTTTAGGTTCTCCGTTTTCTAAAATAGATGATTGTGCAAAAGAAAATGAATTTACAATTAAGATATTACTTCCATTGTTTCGTAAGTTGGGATTTGCGAATGTGAAATATAATCATGGAAACAAGGAATTTGGAAAAGATATTACATTTGCACGCAGAACGGAATTTGATGATTATGAGTATTATGGAGTGCAGGTAAAGTATGGAGATGTATCTGGTGGCGCTCAGGGAGAGATTAACGAATTGATTCAACAAGCGAAAGACTCTTTTACAATGCCATATTATGATGTGTATTCGAGAAATAAAGTAAGAGTATCTAAAGTTATTATTGCGATTTCAGGGAAATTTACACAAAACGCAGTAGAAAAAATAATAGAAGGTGTGACGGAATACCCTTTAAAGAATAACTTAATTTTTCTGGATAGGGAAAAAATAGAGGGATTAATGAGTAAATATAATAGATTTTAATATTTCTGTTGGAAATATAAAGATTTGGGAGGTATTCATTCTATGGATAATGAAAGAAATATAGATCCATTAGTTTCCTTGCAACAGGAATTGTGTGATATGTGGGGCATTAACAATCAAACAAAGTATGTATTCTATTATGATGAAAGTAATAATTGTAGAAAATTTTGGGTTGATGATAGTAAACAACAGTTTAATACGGATTATACAGCAGATTTTGTGTTGGCAGGGTTGGTAAAAAAAGAGGAAGATACTGTTGATGTATCGCTAGAATCATTTAGAAAACCTTTGAAGTTGCAGGGAAATGTAGAAGAGATTAAATTTAAAAAACTATACGCAAAAGGTGATTTTTTACAGTGTGTGAAGGAAAAACGCTTGTTTGAGACTCTATTATGGATAGATAAATCGCCCTTTTATATTCATTACACGAATGTGAACAACCTGTTTTATACACTTGTTGAAATATTTGATTCCATTGTAAATCCTGATGAAATAAGTGAATTTGGATATAACTATTTTAAAATGAAGAGTGTATTTTATTATATGTTCAAAGGAAAAGCAGATGAACTGCAAATATTGATGTTCAAATATAAATATCCCAATATACAGAGGGAGGATGTAGAGAGATTTTGCAATGAATTACTATTTTTACTTGGAAGCAGGAGAGAAATGAAGGAAGAAGAAAAGTTTCTTGCCGGAATGCTTGCAAGAGCGTCAAAGAGTGATGAATTGGTATTTTTGCATGATAATGATGATTATATCATGCAGGAAAATTATGCAGAATTTTATGCTGATCCTATCCGGAAATATCAGAAGTCAACACATATATTTGACGAGGAAACGACAGTGCAGGATATAGTAAAGAGACAGATAGCACAGGGGGAGAATATGGCAGATAATTTTAAGTTTGTGAAATCTGAAACAGATATATTCGTGCAGTTATCTGATGTAGTAGCAGGGATTCTTGGTAAACTGTTTAAGTACATAAACTCCACAAGTGTAAATCAGCGTAGAAAGGATATTGAAGGCTTATCAAAGATTCAGATTGATAATATTTTACTCATCGATAAGTTGCGTATGGAAGCAAATCGAGAGAATCCCGGATTTTTGCATTCGGTTGCTCCATTGGATGAAGTTGGAATTCTTGATAGGTTTTTTGAAATGGTAAAGAGCAGAGAATAGTACAGAAAGAAGGTGTGTTATGTATTATGACCTTACAAATCCGGATGCATCGTATTATTGGTTACATGAAGCATTGCAGATAAGACAAGGTGAACTAATTGAAACTTATGTTATAGAATGTCATAATGATTTTGATGTGTTTTATAATAAATACCGTTCGTTAATAGATAAATTAGATGTTGAAAACATAGAAATGGTGGCATTTCAAGTCACCACTTGCAATGACGAATGTGCAGAAATAAAGAAAAATGGATTACGAAATTTGCAGTGGATATTAAGTAATGATACTGCACTTTGTAGATTTTTAAAGGAATATGATATAAGTTTTGATATTGAAAGTAAGTTAATGTACATAGGTGGAACTGCTTTTGATGTGGATTATGAAAAGTATACGGATTTAGATGTGATTTCAAGAAGAAAAGAGCAACTGCATAAGATTGGACATAAGATATATTATGATTTTCAAATCAATGCATTTCTGTTCTGTAAGGACATTTATGATTATTCAACTATTCATGAAGCACCAGAATTTCTCTATACATTATCATCTTTGAATGATGCGACAAAGGGGATTGATACAAAATGGAAGAATCTGTGTAAACCGTATGTTGTAAAATATAAAAGTAAATTAAAAGATTTTGCGTATTTCACATTTTATGGTAATGAGAGAGAATATAATGAGGATCGGCGAGAAAATTGGTGCGAAT
Organism: Lachnospiraceae bacterium; assembly: GCA_017412055.1. Taxonomy (GTDB): domain Bacteria; phylum Bacillota; class Clostridia; order Lachnospirales; family Lachnospiraceae; genus SVEL01. Next base: position 33,947 of record JAFQOW010000012.1, read on the forward strand.
TAAGGAGATTATTAATATCAAGAGCGGTTGAAAGTGCTTTTGGTGATTCATCATCACAAATATTTGCATATATGAAGCCAGATATGATAGTAGCACCGGAGAATATTCTTGAATATGTGCCTGCTGAGAAATGGAGAAAAGATGTACTTAAATACTTTGGGAAAGAATGAGATGTATGTGTCGGTTGCTGAAATAGTGGGAGCCGATGTTGAAGATATAAAAAGATTTGTCATAGAAAATGCAGCCGATATTGTAGATTGTCATTATGATGAATATGGTATTGAACAGATGGACTTGAAGGGACTTTTGAATGGTAAAGAACTTAAGCTAATTGATAGTCTCATTATGCATCATATTACACCAAGAGAGAGTGAAGAAAGTATATGGCAGGAAGGTCTTATGACATTATCCAATGCATTAACCCAAAAAACGATTTTGGCTGATTACTTAAAGAAATGGGGATTCACCTTTTCCTTTGATGGAAACCAAATTGTTATGAGTCGAAAAGGATTAGTAGTTGATGTGGAAAATAAACTCGGAACAAATCTAAAAATGAGACTTGGAGGTCCCAATACTCTTAATGATTACAATGTAAATGGATATCTTTTTGTAGATGAATTTGAGGAAGAAGCAATCAGAGGATGGCTAGGTTCACCGGAGTTTTTGAAAAGTTTGGCATATTATTACGATAATTTTAGTATTGCAAATAATTATGCCGATAATAGCCATAATTACTATGTCTCATTTGAAGTGCCTTTAGATATGGTGGATATAGAAGGGTTTTCTGCTACAATTTCTGTTGAAAAAAAGACTAGCATATTGTTAAGGTACACAATCAATGCTTTGGCATATGCTGAAATGAAAAGGAAGCCATTTCTTCCAATGTATAATCCAATTATTTTCTTAAAAAGGCAATATGATGTACCCAAAGAAGATATTCGGAAAATATGGATATTATATCATAAACCGGGGAAATGGTTTCCGGTAGAAATAGTTTAGAAAGTTTATCAATTTGTTTAAAGAGAAAGTAGTAATTATGCAATTAGATTACTGCTTTCTTTTATTTCACACCCAAAATCTCGTATTTCACACCCTCATATCACGAATTTATTGCAAAGATACGATATAATAAAAGAATGGATATGTATATCCAAAAATCAGCGAAAGGTAGGCGGTCATTATGAAGATAGCGGTCTGTGACGATGACAGAACCACAAGGGAACAAATTGCTTCTTTGATAAGAGAACAGGAGCCGGATGCGGAGGTTGTTACCTTTGAAGCTGGGGAGGAAATGATTAAATCGCAGGAGAATTTTGCGGTTTCTTTTCTTGATGTGGAAATGAAAGAAATATCGGGGATAGATGTTGCAAAGCATATTAGGGAAGAACAGGAGAAAAGAAGCAGGGAAAAAAGTATTATTATATTTGTAACCGGATACCGGGAGTATATGGAGGATGCCTTTGATGTAAACGCTTTTCATTATCTGGTAAAGCCTGTGGATGAAAAGAAATTCCATACTGTCTTTAATCGTGCGTTGAAAGAGGTATCTGTGAAACATAGGCAGAAAAAACTTTCTGTAATTATCAAATACAATGGTATGCAGAAAAAGGTTTTGCTGAAAGATATTTATTATATTGAGAGCAGTAATAAAAAAGTAGTGTTCCATACGAAGGACGGAAAAATTGATACTTATGGCAGAATGGATGATTGGGAAACAGAGCTGGGTGACTCATTTTATCGGTGTCACAGAGGCTATCTTGTTAATCTGGAAAAAATAACAGCCTATAATGTGGATACCATTGATTTAATAAACGGTGACTCTCTCATTCTTGCACAGAAGAAATATTCGGATTTTATCAAGGCATATATGCGATATGCAAAGGACGGAGGAATTGTAAATGTTTAGTTTGCTGTCCATGTTGATACATATAATCAACAGTATTTTTAGCGGAATATATACAAGTTTATTTTTGAAACCAAAGCATGATAAAAAGTCAACAGTTATTCTGTGGAGCATAATCTATTTTCTTATGCAGGTGCTTATATTTGAGGTCATACAGAGCCGCTACCCATTTAATAACGTGATAAGTGCTATTATCAATGTGTCATTAATAGTAGGAATGCAAAGAATATTTTTTCGTAAAGGTACTTCAAGTCAGTTATTTGTATGTTTTAGTTTTGTAGCAGGAAAAGAGATTGTAAAGTATATTGCCAGCGTATTAAACGTAGTATTGGGTGCAGTTGCAGGAAAGTGGTTGGATGAATTGATTATGCAGGGGCAGATTGTCGCAAATAATCATGTAGAATTGGTTACGAATGTAATGCTATATGTGATGTATATTGCCAGTGCAATTCTTTATGCGTTGATTTTGGGAATATATTTGTCATTGATTCACAAAAAGTATGTAAGAAAAGAGTATCAGTTACAGATTCGAGAAAATGTATTTTTGATATTACCTTGCATTGCGGCAGTATGTATTTCCATAACTCTGAAAATGATGATTATTACCGTAGAAAACGGAACAACGACTCTTATTTATGATACGATTCCGGCTACTTTGTTTTGGATTCCTGTGATATGTGTTCTGTTGTTAGGAACAGTTATAGCCAATGTTATGCTTTTTCAGAATGTGGTGCAGTATCATGAAGAAAACAAAAAAGCCACCTTATTGGAAAATCAGATACAGCAGATGCAAAAAGAGGTACAGGAGATACAGGATATTTATGCGGATATGCGTGGATTGCGTCACGACTTGAGAGGGCATATCAATAATATTACGCAGTATGTGATGAAACAAAATAATACCGATGTCGAGGAACTGAATGACTATATCAGAAATATGGAAGAAACCGTAAGCAGGTTAGATTTTGGTTATCAGACAGGAAATCCGATTACGGATATTATTATTCATCAAAAGAAGCAGGAAGCAGACAAAGCAGGGGTAAAGTTTTTTGTAGATTTTAGTTATCCGAAAGAACTTCAGATAGATGTGTATGATATTGGAGTGATTTTGAATAATGCGTTGGAAAATGCAATCGAAGCTGCGACTCAGATGGAAAGAGATAAATATGTATCATTACATTCTTATGTGAAGGGAAATCTTTTCTTTGTTGAAGTGGAGAATAGCTTTGCAAGAGAAATTGTAATGAACAAAGAGAGTGGTCTGCCGGAGAGCAGTAAAGCAAATAAGAAATCTCATGGAATGGGACTTACTAATATACAGAGGTGTGCAAGGAAGTACAAAGGCGATATTGATATTGTCATTGAAACTTCTAAGCAGGAACAGCAAATATTTAATCTTACAATAATGTTGAATGGAAAACCTGTCGGGCCATAAGCCGGATAGGTTTTTCACACCCAAAACGGAGTAGTTCACTCCTTTGCTATGAAATCCATGCTGTAAAGTTCCGATAAGGGATGTAGAAGTAGTAAATTTCAGAAAGGTTAAGGTGATTTATATGTCAATGGAGATTAGTAGCAATTATGGAGCATATACAGATTATTCTACAGAAACAAAGAAAAATAGTGCTGTAGATGTTACGGCAGATAAACAAAAAACAGAAAAGCTATACAGTAATTCTAGGGAGTATAAAGACTATCTGACAGAAAAATATGATTGTTTAAGAAGTAAGGATTATTCGGTTGAGATAAACAGTTCTCTTATTTCAAAAGCAGCGAAAGATGAAAAGACTGCACAGTGGTTGGAATATAATTTGTCTTTAATTCCTGAAACAGTAGAAAAGACAAAAGCGATGGTAGAAGCCCGTGGTGCAAAGGTAATAAGTCATAGTATTAAGATAAATGGATATGACAGCATGACGGCTGAACTGTGTACAAGAGTCGAGGCAGATCCCGGAACAGAGAAAGCAAGGGAAAATCTGGAAAAGAAGCTTGAGAAGATAAGGGAAGAAAAGAAAGAGGAAAAGAAAAAAGCAGAAGAAAAATTGGCTGAAAAGCGTGCAGAAAAAGCGGCTGAGAAAGCTGAAAAATTTGAGATGACAATTACAGGTTCTAGCGTAGAAAGTATTACACAGATAATGACAGAGAGAATGGTGTCCGGCAACACATCGGCATCTATGACATCGGGATTTGATTTGAAGGTATAGGAGGGAGCGATATGTCAATGGAAATAAATAGCACAAATAATGGTGTGACATCACAGATTATGGATTTGAAAACTTCCACACCGGGAGTAACAAGAAAAGAGGAAATTAAAACCGGATTTAAAAATACAAATGATTATTCAAAGTATTTGCAGGAAAAGTACAGCTACATGAATACAGGGAAAACTTCTATGCAGGGAGTTCCGGTAACAGTAAGCGTTTCGGGAGCATTTTTAAAGAAGTGTATGGATAATCCTGAAAAAGCTGCATATTTGGAAGAAAATCTAGCGGCTATTCCAGAGTGCATTAAGCGTTCTGTGGAATATACGAAAACTATGCCGGGAAGTCCGGTTATGACATATTGTAATGTTTCTTTTGATGAAAATGGCAATATCACTATGACGAGTGGCTGTACGAATGATCCGGATGGAAAGATTGCTAGGGAAAATGCACAGCGTAAAGCACAGGAGAAGAAGGCTGCGGAAGAGAAAGCGTCGAAGAGACGAGCAGAGAAAAAAGAGGCAGAAGAAAAATTGGCTGAGAAACGAGCAGAGACAGCGGCTGAGAGTGCTGATAAATTTGAAGTCACATTTACAGGCTCTAGTGTGGAATGCATAACACAGATTATGACGGAGAGAATGATGTCCGGCAACACATCAGCATCTATGACCTCTGGATTTGATTTGAAGGTATAGGAGGCGATATTTATGTCAATGAAGATAGGTGAGAATTATTCGGATTATTCAACGGAATATTTGGATAAAGTGCAGTCGAGGTGGGAAACGGTAAAGGGGATAGAAGATAGTGATGAAAATAATACTATTCCTGTTCCAAAAGATGAGTATATCAGTAGTGAAAAAAGTGGTAATAAACCTAGTGGTCTGTATCGTATGGGACGGGACGAAAATGGTAATCCAAAGGTTTTGTATGACGATCCTAAAAAGGCTGAAAAGAAGTCTGGAACCGGTAAAGCAGAAGAATGTACCACAAATACAGATGCAGTAGACCGTGAGATTGAAAAATTGAAAGAGGAAAAGCGTCAGCTTGAGCAACAGATACAGGCTGAAACCGATGAAAAGAAAGTGAAAGAATTGGAGAAAAAATTAGCTCAGGTGGAAGCAGAGTTGAGTCAGAAGAATAATGATACATACAGGAGACAGAATGCAGTTGTTTCTTGATGGGAGTATAGGCAGTGTATTATGGATTATACATGGGTACTGCTTATTTCTGTCAGTAGATAATGTTTTGTTCCTATTCAGATAGGGTTTCGTTCAATTGGATAAAGAAAAATGAGTAAATGTCGATATATGTTATAGCAATGGATGGCACATGATTTAAATGGATTGAACATGGAAATCATGTGCCTTTTATATAAACAAGCAGAAATTAAGCAAGATATCGAAGAGGTGAATCACATGAGAGTGTCTACGGAATATTTAAACATGATGACATTAAGACATCAGGAGAGTATGCAAAAAGGAGTATTAAGATTATTGCAATCTTCATCTAAAAGAGCAACAAGAGGAATGGACATTGCGATGTTTTCATCTGCTGGTATGGAAATGAGTCGTTTGTCAACATCGATAAAGGGTTCGATATTTGGAAATGATGATTGGATTATTAATAATGGATACACTTATTCGTTGAAAAATAGAAGAAATGGGATACAAAAACAAAATACCATCGAGGAGGTGCTTGAAAAAAGTAATTGCATTCAAAATGAAAATATTGCAAAGGCACCTAAGTATGCAAGTGTGGAAGATGTGAAAAGGGTATGTGAACAGTTACGTCAAAGTAATCATGATAAATTATCAAATGCAGGAAATCAGATTAAGTTTGATAATGGATTTGCGGGTTGCCATGAACTAGGCAGAATGTTGGAGGTAGAGTGGGTAAATGATGAATTTGCATTTAATTGCAAAGTCAGTGATCCAGAGGAAGATGCTTTTAATCGTCAGATGATAAATCGCCAGATTGAGAATATATTATCCGATGCAGGTGTTTGTATTAATGAGGGAGAAAACCTAACCTTTTCCATTGACCCATATAGCTATGAGATTTCTGTAAATGGAAATGTTGCGGAAGAGAAGAGAAAACAGATTGAGGATGCCTTAAATCAGGGAGAGAATGGTTGGAATTTGTATACACATATATATTTTTGTGCGAAGGATGGGATGAATAGCACTCAGATTTCACAAGAAGGTCAGTTGAAAAGACATATGAATGACCTGTTTTATGAATTTTATGGGATTAAACTTTGCGAATGTAAAAAGCAGGGTGATGATTTTATTACACCGGATGGTCGCAGTGTTCGGGATATGATAGGAGCTAGGAATACAGCCAGCATTCACGGAAGCGGAATGTATGCTGTAGATACAAACAGTTTAAAACATCATTATCTGGATTTACTACAACCTTATTCATACGATACGGGTGATACACAAACCTTAGAAATTGCATACACTTCTACAGGGTTGCATGACTTACATCAGGATTATAGCTTGGGAAATGGTGATACAGATTGGATTGAAAGAAAGCGTACAGAACTGGAGCAGGAACTTGACAGAGTGATTTATGCCTTATTTTAGGGTGTTGTATATGTAGATACTGCCTATTTTCATTTCACAACATAAAAAGGTCAGTTCACGCATGGAATTAAAGAAATTATGTAGATTTGCCGATGTAAATATTGATAATGTATGAGTAGTACATAACAAAATGAAACGGATTTCAATGATACAATTCAAGGAGGAGCGATTATGGTTACAACACATGGTATAACATCAGCGACTGGTTATTATGAGAATACGGTTCAGCAGAAAAAGGAAAGTACGGTCAAGGCAAAAAATAATACTGCTTCAGAGCAGGCGGTAAAGTCCAGCGAGAATAAATTGTCGAGTAAGGCAAAAAATTATTTGGATAATCTCAGAAAAACTTATGGAGATTATGATTTTATTGTTGCTGATGAAGGAGATGACAGAAGTGCATTGCTTGATAAAAGCAATAAGGAGTATTCTGTTATTTTTTCAAGCTCTGAGTTAGAAAGAATGGCTACTGACGAGAAGTATGCAAGTGAAAAGATGCGTCGTGTGAATACAATAGTGGATATGACAGACAGAATCTGTGAGCAGTTTGGATATGAAAGAGCATGGGGAAAAGATGGAGTCAATGATACAATCATAAACAAACTGGCAGTTTCTATCAATGATGATGGTAGTATGTCAATCTTTGCTGAGTTAGAAAAGATGTCTGAAAAGCAAAAGGATTATATAGAGAAGCTTCGTGAAAAACGTGCTGAAGAAAAGAAAGTAGCAGAGAAAAATGAAGATAAGAAGGCAAATTCCTATAAGAAGAATGACAATCTTTCTGTAAAAAAGGTAGTTGTAGAGGCTTCATCGGAAGAAGAACTGATAGAAAAAATTAAAAATGTCGATTGGAATAAAGTGTCCGGAGGAGAAGTAGGAATTAGATTTGACTTATCCATATAAAGAGTTAGATATGGAAAAGTGGAGGTGATTACATGGCAGTTCATTTGTATGGAAATGTAAATGGTACTTATCAGAAACCAAATATAGATTTGTTTGAAATGGCTAAGCAACAAAATAATCAGCCTGTAAGGTTTTGTGATACAGAAGCAGGTAAAAATATTCCGGCTATCAAGGTAAATATTTCAGAGGAAGGGTTGCGTGCTTTACATGGCAGCAAGATGAAAGGTAGCGTAGATATACAAAAGCAAACGGAAGAACTGAAATATATTTCGGAGCATCAGCCTGTGGAGAGTTTCACAAACAGATTATCAAGGGCAATGCAGGATAGTTTTGTGCAGTTCATTGAGGATAAGTCCGATGGTAATTTGACAATAGAGAAAAAGGGCGAAATATTGTTGGAGGAGTTTAGAGGAATCTGTGATGAGATTACATCTGGGTATAAGGAAGGTGACAGGGTAAGATTTATTGCGGATGATACAACCGAAGATGGATATAGAAAGCTGTCTAAAGAAGATGAGCTGTCTATTCTGTTAAGTGAATTTAGTTCTTTTGTCGAATCACGTTTTGGCAAGGAACATCAGGAACAAAGTGTAAAAGTCGCAAATGCTGTCAATGATTTACAGAAGATAAAGCAGGAATTAGGATATGGAGATATTAAGTATTACGAACCGGAATATATCCCGGATGGCTTTGTGGAGAATTTGATAAAAGCTGCAAATCAGTATGTAGACAGTCAGAAGTAATAGAATGAGGTTTGAATCATGAGAGTATTAGATGTTTTTTCAAATTTGCCAGCTATCGAATTAAGTATAGAACAGATAGAGGACATATTTCTAAAGTCCTGTGAGGGAGTAATAGATGATACTTATACGGTAGTGCATGAGCTTCCGGATAATGCGGAAAGTAATACAGTTGAGTTAATAAATGATTTGTTAAGAGAAGGAAGGCAGGTTGCATATCTAATGCGACAAGATTCGCTGGTATCAGTTGTAGGATATAAGAAATAATTTATTTTGGGTAAAAAGTGTTTTGAGCCGATAGAGTAAAATCCTATCGGCTCATATTTATTTCACAACATAAAAAGGTCGTTTCACAACATCTAGGTATCGAAACAGGGTATAAGTTCCGATATAATAGCAGTATAAGAATTGCAAAGGAAGTGAGTTTGTGCGTATAGCGATATGCGATGATGAAAAGAACATCAGGGAGTTAATAGCAAGTAAGGTGTTAAAGCAATATCCGGAGGCAGAGATTGTTTTCTTTTCGTCCGGAGAAGAACTGCTTTTATCAGATAAGAATATAGATATACTGTTTTTGGATATTCAAATGTCAGGCAGAGACGGTATGGAAACAGCTAGAGAACTTCGCAAAAAGGACAAAACGGTGGTACTTATTTTTGTGACTGCGGTGGAGGAGTATGTATTTCAGGCATTTGATGTAGGAGCCTTTAATTATATTGTGAAGCCCATTGATGATACAAAGTTTGAAGATGTACTTTGCAGAGCTGTAGATGAGTTACTTTCAAAGGACATGGATGTGCGAGAGCCGGAAGCAAATTATGTGATGATCAACAATGGAGGGGTTCACACAAAGGTAGTGATAGAGGATATTGTCTATGCAGAGGTGTTCAATCGTAAAGTGGTTATTCATAAACTAGACGATGAAATTGAGTATTACGGAAAAATGTCTGACCTTGAGGCGGTAGCAGGGGACAGTTTTTTCAGACCGCACAGGGCATATCTTGTGAATTTTAAGTATGTGGAGAAATATGATGCCACCACCATTTATCTGGAAAAGGGAACTGCTCTTATGGCAAAGCAGAATTACCCGGACTTTGTAAAAAAATACATGAAGTACAATCAGAGGAAAGGGTAGTTGCTTATGGAAAATATAGAAACATATTGGGCAATAGCAAATAAAACAATAGCTATCATCAACATATTGATAGAAGGTTGGCTGGTTTATCGGTTTGTAAAGCCATTTATAAATAGAAAATCATACTGCGTAGGAATTAGTTATTCATTGGCAATGCTTGTATTTTACCTTGTACCACAGGAGATGACTTACCCATATCTGTTGGGGATTTTTGTGGCTTGGATTACGATGTGCCTGACAGAGAGAAAAAAGATTAAGCAGAAAATCTTTTTAGCGATTTCCATGTACTTGATTCGGTGGATGGTTTATGGTGTGACATTGGTACTCAGAGATATTATGTTTGCTCTGTTTATTAACACACCATATATGCTTACGGAACCGTTAAAGCAACTGATAGCATATATCGTTGTGGAACTGATTTATTACGGTGTAGCCATAGTCGTTATGTGGCTTGTAATTAAGTTAATTCATAAGGTGTATGTGAATAAAAAAGAGGATATATCAGGAAAAGAATTGATATTACTTTTTGCAACTCTTTTGACTGTAATGGTAGGATATTTTACATTTAATTTCTTTTCCAATGTGTATGTAGAAGATACAGGAAATTATGTGTGGAATGTTCATCCGGGATATACTTTTTTACGGGTGATATATCAGATCGTTTCTTTTGCGGCTATCCTTATTGCAGTTATTATTTACCAGAGGATAAAGGAAAAACAGCGGGAGGAAAATGTGAATTTGCTATTGGCAGAGCAGATAGAGAACACAAAGCAGCATATCAATGAAGTGGAAAAGCTGTATGGAGATATTCGGGCATTAAAGCATGATATGGGTAATCATATTTCAGTATTAGAAAATCTCTTTATGAAAAATGAGACAGAAGAACTTGAAAAGTACATGGCTGAACTGAAATCGGCATGGAGTGAGAGTGTGGCAGAAATTAAGACAGGAAATCCTGTTACCGATGTGATTCTGACGCAGAAGCAGAAAGAAGCTGATGAAAAAGGAATTGATTTCAGGTGCCAGTTTATGTATCCAACGGACACAGGTATCAATGCGTTTGATGTCAGTGTTATATTAAACAATGCTATTACCAATGCGTTTGAAGGGGTAAATGGTTGTAAAAATCCTTATGTTTCCATATCTGCTTATCGTAAGAAAAATGCGTATATGCTAGAGGTGACGAACTGTATTAGCAAGTATGTGGAAGTAGATGATGAAACCGGGTTGCCGGAAACCACAAAGAAAGATAAGGGCAGTCATGGTTATGGACTTGCTAATATCCGTAAAGTGGCTCAGAAATACTATGGGGACATAGATATAAGTCAGGATGAAAACAGCTTTACATTGACGGTTATGTTAATGGTTGAATAAGAAATAATGGACACAATTCTGTACAAAAAGGTATGGATTGTGTCTTTTATTTTTGGTTCACAACATAAAAAGGTCGTTTCACAACAAGTCTATTTAGTATGAAGTTTTATCTTCCGAAATAGGAAGTAACAGAAGTGTCTGTGTATAGAGAAACGGATTTCTAATCAATATTTCAAGGAGGATGATGCGTATGGCAGTAAAGGGAATCGGAAGTAATTACCTGTACCCGGTACAAAATGATTACACGGCTGATTTAAAAACAGATGATACTAAAAATGCTGTTTCCCAAACTGCGGTGCAGAAGGAAGGAGTAAGTTACGAAAAGACAATACCGGATTCTGTATCAGCAGGACTTGAGTATATTCAAGAGTTGGAGAAGCAAATTAGTGGAACAAAGTTTTTTGTAGGCACAGTTAGTTACGGACAGACTTATGGCAATTCATCAGATGTTAATTTTGTTGTGAATCCTAAGTTCTTAGGTAAGCTGGGAACGGATGAAGCTACAAGAAAGCAATTTGAAGAAGATGTTAAGTTTTTAAATGATTTTTCTAGGAGATTTAGACAGCAACAACTTGCTAATGGGCGAGAGATGATTAGTCAAGGGTGGTTCTGTGATGAAGATGGTAATTGGGGAGGCTGGGGAGTCAGCAGACCCATAAAGCAAAGTACGGTATTACAGGATATGACAGATAATGCCGAGAAAATCAGGCAAGAGAAGTTGGAGGAGCGAAAAAAAGCGGAAGCAGAGCTTAAAGAACATTTTGGTGACCGTTTCAAAGGATTTCATGTGAAATGGTCGGAGGAGGATGTAAAGGCGGAAGAAACAGAGGAATCGGAAATTGCGGAGGACGCTGAGAAAGAGAGCGAGACCATAGGTGGTAGTGTTGGTGTAAATGTCGGCAAGACTGCAAGAAAGATTGCTGCGGCAAAGACTACAAGCCAGTTACGGGCGGTCATAGCTGAAATAAAAGGCGATATGCAGGAAGTAAAAGCAGGCATTGAAAAAGGATGGTGCGATGAGTCGGAAATGGAAAAAGTAAATTCTTTAATGGCTCAGGCACAGAACCGTATGGGACAGGTGGAAGATAGAGAAGCAACACCGGAAGAAGAGAATATGTTTGCAATGGCTTCGCTTATGTAGATAACAGGAGGTAATAGGATATGAGAATTAACGGTTTAAATGGAGCAAATACACCTGCGGGTGGGATGAATATGACGAAGGCAACAGATTCTGTTAGCAAGAATTTGCAGAATCAGATTGCCAATGCTCAGAAGCAGTTGCAGGAGCTTTCTGCCAACAAAGATATGAGCATTGAAGAAAAAATGAAGAAACGACAGGAAATACAGCAGCAGATTACAGATTTGAATAATCAGTTAAGACAGCACCAGATTGAGCAGAGAAAAGAGCAACAGGCAAAGAAATCTTCTATGGATGATATGCTTGGTGGTAGTAAGAAAACTGCTCCGAAAGCCGGAAAACAAAGTACAGGTCTGTCACAGGCAAGTATGACAGCTATTATTTCTGCTGATTCTGCAATGGCACAGGCTCAGGTGCAGGGTAGCGTTGCTACAAAGATGGAAGGCAGAGCTGGTGTGCTGGGGTCTGAAATCAAGTTAGATTCGGCTCGTGGTGATGATGTAGAGGCAAAGAAAGAGGAGCTTGCAGAAGTAGAGCAGAAGGCGGCTCAAGCAGAATCTGCACAGATGAATACGTTGGCTACTGCAAATAAAGAATTGGAAGAAGCTGCGAAAGCAGATCAGCAGACTGAAAAAGCAGATGATAAAGATAAGAAAACAGATAAGAAGGATGCTGTTTCAAATGAAAAAGAGGACAAGACTGTGGCAGGAACAGAAGAAACCGAGAATGTGGGTGCTGAGATTAAGAATGAAACAGTTAGTGCAGACGTAGCAAAACCGGTAGAGGTATCTGTAGCGGAAACAGTTACATATACCCATGTTGATGTGCGTTTATAGGAGGTGCTTACTATGTCAGAAATAAATAGTTTCAGCGATTATGCAAGTAAATATAACACGAATGTAGATTATTCCTATTTGTTCGGTGGTATGCAGACACCTTCAACAGGCAGTGCTTTTAATCTTTCTGACTATGCAGCAATCAAAAATGGCAGTTATGGAAAATTGCTAAAGGCATATTATGCAAAGCAGGATGCAGAAAAGGCATCTTCCGGTGGGGATACTGTACAGAAATCTACACTTATGAAGTCAGGAGCGGATGCACTAAAGAAATCAGCAGATGCTTTAAATAATGATGAACTCTGGGAAAAGAAGAAAATCAAGAAAAAGGATGAAAAGACCGGAGAGGAAATCGAGGTTGAAGATTATGATTGGGAAGCTATCACAAAGGCTGTGAAATCATTTGTAGAAGATTACAATGATGTTGTGGAACAGGCAGGTGATTCCAATTCAAAAGATGTATTACGCAATGCTGTGTGGATGACAGGAATTACCGAATCCAATGAAAATATGCTTTCAAAAATCGGTATTACCGTAGGCAAGGGTAATAAGTTGGAACTGGACGAGGAAGCACTTAAAAAGGCAGACATTAGTTCATTCAAAACACTTTTTACCGGACATAATTCGTTTGCTGATAAGGTATCCATGAAAGCAAACAGTATTTCCAATGCGGCAGCACGTTCAAGTGGAACCTATAAGAGCAATGGTACATATAACAATTCCCTATCTGAGCTTGTATCGAAGAAGGTAGATGAGGAAGTGTAGCATTTATAAGATTTTGCCTTGTTTTCTAAAGAGAAATTAAATAATACCGATATACTTTATAGCTAAGGATGGCGTCTGTTTTCAAAGGATTGAATGCGAAAATAGACGCTGTTTTTGCATAAAAATAAACGGGTCACATAAAGGAGATTGTTTGCATGAATATTGGTTTAGTACAAGGTAACAATTATTCTGCGTTAATTAGAAAAACGGTTGGTGAAGAAAAAATCGAAAATATAGAGGAGTTATCCGAAATTGAAAAGTTGGAAAATTTCAAAAAAGAGATCTGGAATGAAATTGATTCCATGCCGTGGGGATGCGATATATCCATTCATATTACGGATGATGCTTTTAAACGGATGATGGATGATAGTGATTTTAAGGATAGCATGTTAAGTAAAATACGAGAAGATGCATCCGTTTCAGGAATTAAAGGTGGTGGAACAATACTAAATATAACTGAATCAGGGTATAGTGGCTTTAGCTGGATGGAAGGGTATCCAAGGGAAGCCTCAGCCGGATTCTCTGAACACTCGAAAAATGCTTTTTATTCTAAGAAAGTAAGTCATAAGCAGGATTATATGGAACTGTGGGAGGATAGAAGGCATGAAAGAGAAGTTCAGCGGGAAAAGCTGGATAAGGAGTATGAAGAACAGTTGTATCTGAAACAGCACTGGGCAAGAAAAGAAAGGGCTGTGTCAGCATATGAATCTGCGGTAATAATAGAAAAATAGAGAGAGTTTGTTAAGTCGATTAGAAATGAGGGGCACAATTCTGTATGAAAATGTATGGATTGTGTCTTTCTTTTGTTCACAATATAAAAAAGTTGTTTAAAGCTGATAGGTGTAAAAACCCGTCAGCTTTTTTCTTTTTCAAAAACTTTACAAAAAATTTAAGGAAACTTTTAATCATTTAAGGAATGTGGCACGTTATTATATATAGAGATTCACAAGAAAGGAGGCTTTGGCGTGTTAAGTGATGATAAATTGATAGAACAGATTAAGTGTGGCGATAAGCAGGCAGCGGAAGAACTGATTACACGTTATTATGCCTCTATATTGCGTTATTGTAGATGGCATTGCTCCAGTGCGGAAAAAGCGGAAGATTTGGCACAGGAAACATTCTATAAACTGTTTAGAAATATATCCGGCTACAAAGGAAAAAGAAAGTTTAAAGCATACTTATATACCATTGCCAACAGATTGTGTATTGATGAAAGCAGAAAGAAGCCACTTTATTCGATAGAGGATGAAGAAATTATTATAGACGAGTGCGATGAAATACTCAGGTTGGAGGATAAGGAGGAGATAAATTATCTTTTAAGCATCTTATCCCCCGAACAGAGGGAGGCAATCATATTACGTTTCGGAGAACAGCTTGAGTTTCATGAAATAGCAAGGGTTATGGGATGTAACATGAGAACTGCACAAAGCAGAGTCCGGAACGGATTAAAAATCATGAGGAAGGAGCATGGAAATGAAAGATAGAACTTTGAAACATAACTTATATCATTCTTTAGGACAGGAAGTGCAACCGAAGAGACTGGAAGAAACCATAAACTATTGTACCGAGATTATGAAAGAACAAATGCTTTATAAAGAAGAACCACGAACCAGTTTCTTTCAGTATTTGTCAGATGTATTCCGGTTTGAAGGAATACCAATATTTATCTTACAGGCATTGACCTTATTTTGGGTTTGTCTGACGATTGCTAGTGTGGCGGACATACCACAGAATATACCGATGTTCATGCCTCTCTTTGTGTTGGCTGCCATGCCTGTGCTTTTCAAAAGTCAGATGTATGGAATGAGTGAAATTGAGGCAGTAACAAGAGCATCCGGTGCCCAGATTATGTTAGCGAAATTAGTTTTGGCTGGTTCGGCTAATCTTGTTTGTATCACGATTGTGTTATGTTTGGAAATGTCTATACAGAGTGATTGTGGTGAGTTAGGACAAATGGTGTTGTATTGTCTGGTTCCGTATCTGGCTTGTATGACGGGAATGCTTAGGCTGGTACGGTTACAAAGAAAAGAGAGCATATGTACATGTGCAGTTATAATGCTTGGTTCCTGTGTCTGCTGGGCAATTTCATCAAGAGTAATACCGTGGTTATATGCCACATCTGCAGCCTCATTCTGGTTGATTGCATTCGTGGTATTCGGAATATTTTTTGTAAAAGAGGTTCTGTTTATTGCAGAAATGAGAAAGGAAGGAAAAATATATGGAATTATCGCTTGACCGATTAACAAAGCATTATGGAAATAAAATAGCTGTAGATTGTGTGAGTGCAACTTTAAAGCCGGGTGTATACGGGCTTTTGGGGGCAAATGGTGCTGGGAAAACGACTTTGATGCGTATGTTGTGCGCCATTCTGGAGTCGACTTCGGGTGAAGTGTTGTTGAATGGAAAAGAAGTAACAGCGATGGGAGCAGATTATAGAAATGTATTAGGATATTTGCCGCAGGACTTTGGATATTATCCGAACTATACAGCAATGGAATTTTTGATGTATGTTGCAGCTCTTAAAGGAATACCAAAGAATATTGCGAAGAAGAGAGCAAAGGAATTGCTGGAGGTAGTAGGGTTAAGTAATATGGCAAACAAAAAAGTAAAAACATTTTCAGGTGGCATGAAGCAGAGAGTAGGAATTGCACAGGCGTTACTGAATAATCCGGGGATTTTAATTTTAGATGAACCAACAGCGGGACTTGATCCCAAAGAGCGTGTGAGGTTCCGTAATCTGCTTTCGGAATATGCAGGAGATAAAATTGTAATTCTTTCAACACATATTGTGTCGGATATAGAAGCGATAGCAGATGAAGTGCTGTTAATGAAGAAAGGTAAGTTTGTGTTGCAGGGAACAGTCCAGGAATTGACCGAGAAAGCAAATGGTAAAGTATGGGAACTAACCGTTTCACCGGCAGAAGCAAGAAAATGGCAGGCAAGAACAACAGTTGCAAACTTGCGACATGAAGGAAAAGACATTGTGCTGCGTATTATTTCTGACAATATGCCTAGTGAGCAGGCGGTTCCGTGTGAAGCAACCTTGGAAGACCTTTATTTATATTATTTCCCGACAGAAGAAGGGGGACAGTAGGATGGAATTATTTTTATTAGAACATAAGAAATTATGGAGAAAGCGTATAGTCAAGATATGCGTACTGTTATGCTTTATCTATATCGTGATTTTTGGGAGCATATTATCTTTTCAATGGTTTAGTTTTGGAAGTTCAGATGATTATACAAGTGCTTTTGGAAACAATTTTGATGGTTATGGAATGATAAAGGAAAGTCAGGAATATTCATTAGCTTTTGGTGGCGAACTGACAGATGAAACCTTACAGCAGTTAGTAAGAGAGTATCAGCGAATGGAAGCCGCCGGAATGGAGAAAGAATTAGAGAAGACTGACTGGAAAATTATAAATAGCTGGTTGTCCATGTTATATCCGGAACTTCGTGATACAGGAACTTATCAGACTATGATTAGCTATGTTGAATCCAGTAAATTGGTTGGATTCTATGAGAGAAGAGAGCAGGCTATTGAGGATTTTCTGGAAAATAGTGGACAGGTAGGAAAAGAAAGAGACTATCTGCTTCAGATGGAAGAAAACGTTGAAACACCGCTTCGTTATGAATGGGTTGATGGTTGGTCACAGCTTCTTGGCAGCATGGTTGCAGATTTGGGTATTGTAATGGCTTTATTTTTGGCTATAGCATTATCCCCCATGTTCGCAGGAGAGTGGCATGATAATACAAGTGCATTAGTGTTGACAACAAAGAATGGTTGGAGAAAAATTGCTTTTGCTAAGGTGTTAACAGGTGTTGCATTTACGGTGGAGTTTTTTGTGATACTTGTGATTCCAAGTGTTGTATCCCAGATGTTCTTTATGGGTACATCTGGCTGGGATATGCCGATTCAGAACATTAAACCGCTTGCTATTGCTCCCATGAATATGTTGCAGGCAGAGGTTTATGAGTATGCATTTGCATTATTAGGTGCTATTGGATTTGCCGGTGTCATTATGTTTATTTCGGCAACCGTAAGAAATAACGTGCTTTCATTGCTGTTTAGTTTGGCGGTGGTATATGGTCCAATGATGGTTGCACAGTATCTTCCCTATGAAATGCAAAAAGCATTGGATTTATTACCTTTAGTTGGAAGTGGTGCTGATGTTTTTAGAACAAATACTTTTCATATTTTCGGAACATATATATGGTCTCCATATCTGTTGATTACGGTCCCGCTTCTGATTGGTATCTGTTGTATGCCGTTTGCTATAATGAATTGGTCAAAAAGATTAAAGGCATAGAAAGAATATGGCAGTAAAGAAGAAAAAAGGAAGACGGATTGTAAAGGTATTATTGATAATAGTTGCTGTATATTTGTTGATGATATTGTGGCAATTGATTGGTGATATTTATTCAAGATTGGTAAATACACATGAGATAGAAGTGTCTGAAGAATGGAATGGTGAAAGCTATCAAGCTTCAATTGAGTGGAATTTAATTGTTGTGAATAGATGGAACCCAATACCGGAAAACTATAGCGTTGAACTAACAGTATTGTCAAATGGTCAGAAGGTGGATAGTAGAATATATCCGCATTTACAAGAGATGTTTGATGCGGCTAGAGCGGAAGGGATATATCCTATTGTCAGAGAAGGCTACAGAACAGAAGAAGAACAGCAGGAGATACTGGATGATAAAATTCAAGCCTACATAAATGAAGGATATTCACAATGGAGGGCAGAAAGAACTGCAAAAGAATGGGTGGCTTTGCCCGGAACAAGTGAGCATCAATTAGGCATAGCAGTGGATATCAATGCTGATAAAACTAAGTGCACGAATGACGATGTTTATGCATGGCTTGCCGAGAATGCTTATAAATATGGTTTTATTCTTAGATATCCACTGGATAAACAAGAGATTACCGGGACAAGCTATGAACCATGGCATTATCGTTATGTAGGGACAGAGGATGCCTATGAGATTAATGAACGAGGAATATGCTTAGAGGAATATTTTGAATAATTGCCTAGAAAGAGGAGTCGATGGAATGCTTCACAACAGAATAAGGGCGATTCACAACAAAGCACTGTTTCCAAATGCTAAATTGAGCGAAATATAAAATGAATGGGTATATGAATGTTCAGGGGAAGATTTCGCACCCGAAATGCGGTGTTTCACACTTTTATTATGGAAGAGCTTATTGAAAACAAATTTTCAAGTGAGGTAATAGAGATGAATATATCAAATGCTATCAATACGGTAAGCGTATCTGGAAGTTCTAGCAGTAGTGCTAAAAAAACTTCTGAAAAGAACAAGTGGAAATTAACAGATTCATTAAAAGAAAAAATTGTTGAATTGGCTAAGAAAGATGCGAAAAACAACATATATATGGGAAATGAGTTTATGAACTTGCGGAAAGCAGAGGTCGCTAAAGTGGCACCAAATCGGGCGGCACTGATAGGTAAGTTCAACCAATCAATGAGTTCTGGAAATATGGGGGATATGAAAAAAATACAAGAAGCAGACAAAAGATGGCTGTGTATTTTATTTGGGATACCATATGAGGCTGAATATCAAGGAGAGGGAACTGGTTCTGCGCTCCATATATATAATGAGGAAGGGGAAGAAGTTCTTACATATACTCAAGGAGTAGGGTGGCATGAGAAAGAGACAAAAGCAGAAACGGGAGTACATTCAGCGTTAAAATTAGCATATTATGAGGCATACCATGATGCAAAAAAAGCACTGAACACTGGAACAAATGTGGAAATCACAAATGAAAATGTTGTGGTGCAAAGTAATTTTGATGTGAAAGCATAGAAATAGAAAGAGAGAACGGTATGGTAAGGAACGTAGCAGATATTTATCAGTCAGGACAGTATAGTATAGAAGCTCAGAAAGTAAAAAGAGCGCAGGGAGCGTTAAATATATTATCAAATTCTGGAAGACAAGGACAAAGGGATATGTTACATATTTCGTATTCTGAAAGAACTTATTCCAAGGAGTCGGTTGTGGCACTATTTGATACCGCTTTAAATCTGTCTGCCAGTGATTTTTCCTTTTACTTTGATCATTACAATAATATGCCGGCTCTGCTGGATGCCATAAACTTTGGTGAAGGCTTTGTGGAGGGTTCCTGTAATCCGGAAATGAGAGAGCTTGGAGTATTGTCGTTTAAAATAGGGGGAGTAAGACAGTATATTCCAAACTATGCTATTCCGAAGATAAATGCAGGAACTCTCCCCAATATCTCGGCTAAGAACAATAAACTGATATTAAATAATAAAGGATATTATTGCTACACAGCAAAAAATGGGAAAAATTATACTTGGACTGTAAATAATGGACATGTAGGTTGGGCAAATTCTGAAAGCATGTCAGAGGCTATAGGCGAGAATAGATCAGGTTACAATTATCGATGGGAAATGCATCAGGCAAGTAATCTGATTTCAAGATTAGCAAAGGGAAGTGGAACTTATGGCTTTTCAAACGAGGAGCACAAGGAGATACTTGCCGGATTCGGAATTACTGAGGGGCATTTCACCATAGATGCCGGAGCAGGGACAAGACATTATATGCTGTTAGAAAATGGTGTCATAGTGGATATAGACAAGAGAATTGATTTCATGAACCGTACCGACTGGAAAAAGCAGGGGTATCAGACAGGGGATGTAATCAATGTGTATGGTAAAGAATGTATTGTAGATGAGGCTGGGCATATCAAGGTATCGGCGGATGATGAGTTTTCAGATACTAAGATACAGTATCCGGATGGAAAGACTTTATAAATGGCAAATGAATTTGACACAGGGAAGGAAGTGAATCTATGTCAATAAGTATTTCAGAAATGTACATATCACGTCAGGATGACAGATATGAGATTGATGTCAATAATACAAAGAATAAAATGCAGCAGGCAAAAAAGCAGTATTCGTCATTGCTTTCGAGTGATACGGCTGTTATTTCAGAGGAAGGCAGGAAAGCCTTACAGAATAAGATGTCTGCATTTGCTAAAACTGGAACAGCAACAGAGGTGAGGAGATTATCCTCTGTTAGCTCTTTTGGTTATTGTAATGATTATGAAAAGATATTATCAGAATTATCCAATGGTTGCGTTTCGGATGAGTTTGTAACCGAGAATTATTCGCAGGGGAAGGTGGATGCTTTAAAGTCAAAGTTTGAATTTCAGGACGAGGTTAAGACAGATAACTTTGATTGTCATGTGAATAAAATGGTATCAGCTTATAATCTGATGAAAGATGCCATAGAGGATAAGTATGCCAATCCAGACAGAGAGCTGGAATATTATGTTGCAGATGATGGAAGCATGCAGGAATTAACCAAAGAAAAAGAGTTGGAAATGCTTGATAAGGCATATGAGAAACACAGCATTTTCATGGCAACTAGTACGGAAATTTGGGCTGATTTAAAAGATTTTCAACCACAGATAACCTATTATTCAAATACAGGTCAAGCAGCTACCAGCGAAACACAGACCTTTCAGGCAGGTTATAAAAAGAATGAAATCAAAAATCAGGCATATCAGGCGTTCATGTCGGCTATTAGTGGCGAAAACCGAAATATGCTGTTGCAGGAACAAGGTAACCTGAATCATTTAAAATTGAATTTGAGCATATCTTCTTCAGCGAGAACTCAGATAAATAGTATTTGGGATTACTATGCAAATCAGAAGCATTAGAAAGCAATATTATAGGAATCATTTTATTGCATTTACCAGAGCTTCAGCAGTAGATAAAAGTAATATTGTTCCATTTTTAATGTGAAAGTAAAGATTTGAAAAAAAATGCCGATAAATAGAATATAAACGAAATGGATTTCGGATTATTTCTCACGGATTGAGATACTTTGAGATATAGTATGGGTATACTATATCTATTTTGGCTATTCTGTATGTCAGTTCTGACAGATATTCCCTGAATCCAAAAGAATATGAAACCGTGTGTGTACTACACATTGTTTATATGGGGTGTCTGGCATGTCTGGGCACCCTGAAAAGAAAAAGGATTTTGCGTATTAGATCAAGGAGGATTTACAGAATGAGCGATATAAATGTAAGCAGTGCAATAAACACATTTGCTAGTTATCAGTCAACAGCAATAAACACGAACAGGACAACCGCAAAAACAACTGACGCAGCATCCAAAGGAGCAGCAGATACTGTAGATATCTCGCAGAAAAATGAGGAGAAGCTTTCAAGTAAAGCGAAAGAGTATTTAAAGTCTTTGCGTGAAAAATATGGAGATTATGATTTCCTTGTTGGAAATAGTACGGATGATTTGAAGACTCTCTCAAAAAGTGGCAGCAAAGAGTTCTCTGTTATTTTTTCAAATGCGGAGATTGAAAAAATGGCAACCGATGAAAAATATGCTGCAGAGAAAATGCAAGGCGTAGAGGGTGCAGTTAAGATGTGCCGAAGAATATGCGAAGAGAATGGCTATGTTTCAGCATTTGATGCAATGAAGGCAGGCAATGGTACTGTTAATAAAATTGGTATTGTTACAGATGATAATGGAAACATGAAATTCTTTGCTGAATTGGAAAAATCTTCGGATAAACAGAAAGAACGAATAGAAAAATATAGAGAAAAGAAGGCCGAGGAAAGGAAAGAAGCCGAGAAAAAAGCATCGAAAAAGAGTCCATATGAAAAACAAGAAAAAGATACAGTTAAGAGAACCACAGTAGAAGCCGACTCTATGGAAGAATTAATTGAAAAAATTAAAAATATTAATTGGAACAATGTTTCACATAGTAAATCGGGAGACAGATTTGATTTTTCTGTATAGGTAAAGGGAGGTGTGTTGATGGGTTCAAAGATAATGAATTATGCATTTTTATTTTCTAATACTCAAGGAAAGATGAAAAGCCCGGTGAATAGTATTCAGCTATCTAAATTAGGCACAAAATCTGTACAGACGCAGCTTAGAGCAGCTGGTATTGATACAAATAGTAAGCAGTATAAAACAGTTATAAGTCAGATGATGAAAAATGGAAATGGTATGATGTACACCAATCCGCAAGCTATAAAGAATCTTATGAAAAATTATGATTCGGACGGAGATTATATTTGTCCGGTGACCGGACTTGCGGGTATGGATGCAACCAATATTCCACTTTCTCAGAGACATGTAATTATTAACATTCCTGAGAAGAATAGACAAGAAATGTTTGATAATGCAAAGCGAGAATTTCTCGAAGAAAATGGAATTGCTAACGGAGATACAACAAAAAGATCTGATGTTTTCTATCATTATCAGAAAAATGCTAAAAAGCAGGATAGATTAAAAGGAACATGGACACTGGAACAGTACGAGAGACAATATAACAAAGCCTTTTATGAAGCTGCCAAGGCTGCAGATCCTACATGGAAACCCGGAAAAGAAATTAAAGCAGGTGCATTAGATGGAATCACCCGAGAGGCAATTGATAAATCATTAACTGTAACAATGGGACAGTATGGTGAGACGTTTCAACGTGGGGTGGATATAAAATTATAATGAATTACCTTTATTCATAGGTAAGGGGAAGGTAAAGTATGAACGTACAATTATTCGGAAATATAGATAATAAAACATATCAGGCACCCAGAATTAATTTGATGCAAAAGGTACAGGAAAAGGGTGCAACACCACTTACATTTAAGGAAACAATTAAGGGGCTAAATGATGCCAATGTATCAGTATCGATTTCAGATGAAGGTTTGAAAGCATTACATGGAAGCAAGCTTCAAGGCGCGATAGATCCGATGGAAACGGCAAAGCAGATAGAATACATGTCAAATCATCAGCCGGTTGAAAGCTTTTCAAACAGATTCGCGCAGATGCTACCATCAAATTATGAAATGAACGACCAAGGTGAAGCTGTGTTTGTAAGCCATACACTTCAAGAGAAAGAAGATGCGTTAATTTCAGGATTTAAACAACTGTATAATGAGATTTCAATCGGACATAGTTTAGGAACGAGAATACGTTATATTGAAGATGAGACTGCAGAGGATGGATTCAGAAAGCTTACTAAGGATGAGGAATTAGAGATATTAAAGCAGGAATTTGATGATTTCGTAGACAGCCGATTTGGAGCAGAGGCTCAGGCTCAGAATGCAAAGGCTGCAAAGGCTATGAAAGAAATTGAGCAATTGAAGGAATCTTTGGGGAAAGGTAGTACAAGCCATTTTGAATCGGAACTGATTCCGGACGGATTTGCAGACAATTTAAAGAGAGAAACGGGGACGTATGCCAAAAGGTATGCTGGAGCCAAAATAATTTGATGTTTAAGTATCGGAAATGATTGTTCGATAATAATATATAGAACATCACACGTTGAAACTAATATTTTACTGTATGAAAGTATTTTAGTCAGATTTTATTTTTTAAAATTATTAATGTTTTATATCATAATGTCGATATATTATGTGCAAGGAAGCATTACATTTCAAAAATTAAGGTTTGCGTTGATGTCTTATATGGATGACAAAGGACTTACCAATAATACGGGTATGAAGTCTTTTAACAAGATGACAGCGTATTCGTCACAGGCAGAATACAATGGCTATTGTAGCGGTATTTATGATGAAAATGCTGCATGGACGGTGGAGCGTGATTGGATTGGCATACTTGGCAATGCAAAAGAAACATTTTTTAGTATCCCACAAACATATAATCAGGGATTAGAATGTGAAAAAATAATTGAAAACTTGAAAAAGTGGAGTGATACATCTTCTGATGATGAAAATACAGATTATCAGAAGATACTTAGTGAGAGAAAAAATGAAATCTATACCTACGATGTGACATTAAATGTCGGCAGTATAGGGAATGTAACGGATTTTCTTAATACCCATGACATCAGGTGCAAGAATTATGTTGCTATTTCTGCGGACACATTATCCAAAATGGAAGAAAATCCTGCCTTAAAGAAGAAAGTAATGAGTGCCATTGAGGAGTTTTGCAGTTCAGAAGCTCAGGCTGAAATCAATGCGTTAGCACCACCTGTTAAGAGTGCAGGAATGATAGTATATCCGGATGGAGATACCTTATACTGGCTTGAGGGGTATCCAAATGATTTTGGAGATATGAAAGAAAAGAAGGTTATTGTATCTGAAGCAGATATAGCAAATGCACAGAGAGTATATAGTTCTGCAATAGATGGTAATGTAGTGGAAAATAACATGGAAACTGCTATGCAGATTTTGGGAACTGCTTATATGCGAAAAGATATGTAAGAGTTTTAAGAAGGAGGAACGATGGTATGAATATAGCCGGGATGGGTGCTGTATATTCAGCAATGTATCAGCATACAGCCAAAGTACAGAATACAGCAACCGATAAAACGAGTTTTTCAAACCAATTACAAAATGCAGGTTCGGTAGGAAAAACAGAAGTAGAAGCTTATACAGATTATTTGAAATCAAAATATGGAAATGTATCTATTCAGAGTATTGGGAAGGATCAGGCAAGCCTTGACCGTGTTGGAAGAGGTATGAGTGGAAGTGATGTGATTATTGCTCCGAATATACTGGAACAGATGGCAACCGATTCGGACAAAGCTGCTTTTTATGAAAATAAGATAGATGAATATTTTAATACAATTATTCCTAGAGATACAGTAGCGTTTGCTGCGAAAGGACTTGTTTATGAGCCGGGCGGAGTAGTCGTGCATGAAGATGGTACGGTTACTTATATCAGTGGGTGTAGTGATTCACCAGAGCGTGTTGCAGAGGTGGAAGCCGAGCATAAAGCGAAAAGAGAAGCTGAGGCAAAGATGCGTGAAGAAAGTCTGGAACGCAGTAGAGAAGCTGCTGAGGAACAGAAACAGATAAGAGAATACTATTACAAGAAGGAACTTAGTATTGAAAGTTTATATAGCAGTTTTGCAGGTGTAAATTTACGAGTTCAGTAACACTTCACAACAGAATAAGGGCGTTTCACAACAAAGCTCTATATTTCAGGAATAAATTGTGCGAAATATAAGATGGATGATTATATTACTGTCCAGCTAAATATTTCACACCCAAATTGAAGTGTTTCACTCTTTTGCTATGGAAAAGGAAAGGGAAAGTAACGATACTTATAATAAGCGTGAAATGGAGGTAATGGCATGAGAATTACAACACAAATGCTAAATGAGTCAGCAAGACAGGCTGGTTTGCCAATAAATCGCTCTACTTTGTTGGATTACATCAAGAATGACGGGGCAACGAATCCATTACTTGAGGCGATGAACAGAAATAAGGAAAATGTCGCAAATACAGCAAAAAAGAGCAATTATGAGAAACTTGATAAAGAGGCTGACCAGCTTACACAGTCCGCTCAGGTTCTTTTGCAGAATGGAGAAAACAGTCTGTTTGAGCAGGCTAAAGCGTGTGGGGACAATCAGAAGGTATATGACAGCATTGAAAATCTTTTTGAAAACTATAATAGTACCTTAAAAGCACTCAGGACAACATCAAACACAATGAATGATTTTTACAGACAGATGTTGTTAGAGGCTCCGGCAGAAACAAAAGAGGGCTTGGCAGGAGTTGGAATTACCTTTGCCAAAGACGGTACTGCGACTGTGGATATGGAAAAGGTAAAAGCGGCGGATTTTGCCACATTGGAAGGTCTTTTCGGTAAAGATAGTGACTTTGTAAATAAAGTGGAGTTTCTATCCACCAGAATATCGGATAATGCGGAAGCCAATGTAGAGAGTTTAAGCAGTGCATATAACTCAGGCGGTAACTTATATTCTGCTATGAACAGCAGTAAGTATGACTTTTGGGGATAGAGTAACACAAAATAAAGGGATTTAATCAAAGTACAAGGAGGTATGCGAATGAGCAACACAATTTCAGGAGTATCTGCTGCAACACAGCAGTACGCAGATTATTCATCAGTAACAAGTAAACAGGCAGAGAAAAAAGCAACAGAAACCACATCAGCCAATAATGGCGTGGTGTATGAAAAGTCTGAGCCTGCATCAACAAATAAGGCTACATATTCTATCAATAAGATGAGTGATGCGGACAGAGCTGCCTTAGTAAAGCAGTTAAAAGCGGATCAGGCGAGCCGTGAACAGCAACTTACAAGTCTTGTTCATAAAATGATGTCCGGGCAGGCAAAGACTTACGGACAGGCTACGGATATGTGGAAGTTCCTTGCAAGTGGCGATTATACAGTTGATGCAGCCACAAAAGCACAGGCACAGAAGGATATTTCAGAAGATGGATATTGGGGTGTAAAACAGACCTCACAGAGATTGTTTGATTTTGCTTGTGCGTTAGCCGGCGATGATGTAGACAAGATGAAGGAAATGCAGGCGGCGGTTGAAAAAGGATTCAAGCAGGCAACCGGAGCTTGGGGACGAGAATTACCGAGTATCTGTAAAGATACCTTCGATGCAACAAATAAGTTATTTGATGATTATTATGCTTCAAAAGAGGAGCAGACAGAATAATAGATTACAAAAGAAAACCCTATAATTTACGAAAACGGATGGCATATATGAAATGCCATTCGTTTTCTGGTTTTTAGGGTAAAATCAGAAATTAACCGACTGACGAGCAGAAAATGATGTGGATTGGGTTATTTTCTGGACTATGATATTGGGCGGTCCGTTGATATGATTTATACGGAAAAGAGGTGTAAATCATGGATACAGACAGAAAAGATACCAATATACAGATTGGAAAAAGATTAAGAGAAGCAAGAAGAAACATGAATATTGACAAGGCAGAAATTGCGGAAGTGCTTGGAGTTACAGTAGAGCATTATCGCAAGTTTGAGGCTGGTACAACAGGTCTTTCGGTGGACAAGATACTGATACTATATCAGACCTACGGTATTGATCCTACATATCTGATAACTGGTGTAAGTAGCAATGCGATGGAATTTAATCTTGAGTATTATGTTGCAAACAGCAGTAAAGAACAAAGAGACTTATTCTTTGACCGTGTACTGGCGTATGTGTCTAAATTGATTAAGTGAGATGTGGTAATTCCTGCTTCTGTGAAGTGAAGGAGGAATTATCATGTTGAAAATTGCTATATGTGATGACAGCAGAACAGATGTAGAAATGTTGGAGTGTGCCTTTGATAAGCTTTGCCAATATCCGATTGAATATGATGTGTATTATAATGGGGAAGAATTGTTAAAATACTATACGTTACATGATGAAGTATATCATCTTTATATCTTTGATATTGAAATGCCGGAGATTAACGGTCTTGAGCTTGCAAAGAAAATCCGTGAGAGAGATGCAAAAGCCTTATTTGTGTTCCTGACTAGCTACACGAAGTATGTTATGGATGTGTTTGATGTTATTACATTTGATTATATATCTAAACCGATCACAGTAGAGAAGCTGGAGTCGGTTCTTCTAAAAGCCATGCGTTATCTGAATCTGATAAAGCAGGATTTCGTATTTCAGTTTCGTAAAAACCAATTCAGGGTAAGCTGTGACGATATTCTTTATTTTGAAAAGAAAGGTCGTCAGGCGGTCATTCATACAAATTCAGAAACTTACAAGACAAATATGACAACGGAGGAATTATGGAAACAGCTTGATAATAAGGTGTTTTCACATATTCATGTGTCCTACATTATTAACATAGCACATATTAAAGCTATTGATGGGGATGAGGTTGTATTGGATAATGAGGAACGCTTTTTGATTGCCCGTTCTCATAAACAGAGTTTGAAAGAAAAACACATGGAATTTATGCGAAGGATGGTGTGATTTGTGGAATATATTATTCGATTTAGTGTGAATTTATTTGATTTGGGTATATTTTGGTATTATTTAAATTCGTTGAAAAAGATGAAAAGAGTACCCAAGATTCTGTTTACAATATACCTTGTGATAATGGCAGTGGTATGGTCTATAATAAACACTCTTAATAATCCATTCTTTAACCTGATGGCTTTGATTGGTATTCTGTCAATGATAGCTATGTTTTTTGAATCTACAATATGGTCCAGAGCTGTAAATATTGTTGTTTTTGTTGGAGCCGGAATAATAGTAGAACCGGTTGGACTAATATTATTGCGTGCATTGAAATATGGTGCAATTTCGGAAGAAGATTATAAGTATTATTTTGTAGTAGTTATTTGTGCTTTTATAAGAGGAAATGTTCTGTATCTCTTGAGTAAAGCGTTATCGAAAAAGAAGGTTCGATTATCGAAGGTTCCAAAGGAAATTGTGAGAGTGTTGGCATTGACATTTGGATTTTCTATTCTTAATTGTTGCTTTGTGATTGTGCTTTCTATGGAAATAGGCAGTAGTAGAAGTCTTATAATGTGTGTCAGCATCATTATATCTATTGTTCTAACATACTATTTCATGCTGTATATGATGGAGAGATTTAATTATCTTGCAAGAAAACGACACGAAGATGAGATGTATCGTAAGGAGATGTATTACAAGGAGCAATATTATTCAGAGGTAGATAGGCGTCATGAATATGTACATAATCTGAAGCATGATATGAAAAATAAACTGATAGAATTGCATTATTTAGTAGAAAAAGGGGATATTCAGAGAGCTACCGAGCAGCTTACTGTTTATTGTGATGAATTAGAAAAGATAGATGAGAACAATTATTGTAATAATCCGATTGTGGATTCGGTTCTGCGTATTAAGTTGGGTGTTGCAAAATCAGATAAAATAAAGATAGATGCAGATATTCGTATTCCAAAGGTAATGCAGTTGGAGCATGGAGATATTGGTGTACTATATGGAAATCTTTTGGATAATGCCATTGAAGCCTGTCGAAAAGTAGAGAGTGATAAGCGTTTTATTCGGATTGAAAATAAGTTTACAGAAGGGAAATTGCTTCTGATTGTGGAGAACAGCAAAACCGGAGAAAGAAATGAGAGTTTAAAAACTACAAAACGGGACAATTACAGTCATGGTCGAGGTATACACAGTGTTCGTAAGGTTGTAGAAAAGTACAATGGAACGGTTACATTTACAGATAAGGGAGATATTTTTGAGGTGTCTGTAATCCTTTACGGTATAGAAGCAAAGAAGTAAACTGACAGAAATCGACAAAACATTACACTTAACCTGCAATCTGTTACACTTAGATAGAGTTGGGGGGATTTAGTGATATACTATGCCTACTGAAAGAAAAGGAGGCTAGGAATATTATGTCAAAAGCAAAGAAATTGTTACATAAGTTAAGTACAGGTGCATTATCTTCTGTTGCAGCATTAGCACTTATGGTAACAGCAACGAATGTAAGTACCTGTTGTTGGTTTATTCTCGGACAGGATGAATTACCGGAAAATGCAAAAAAACTTCGCAGATTTTAGGCGGTAACTGATATGAAAGCAATTACCGTACTTTCCAAAAAGATAAGTGATAAAATGGTCAGCAGGGGAATTGTGCAAAAAGAGGATGTCGCATTATATCAGTATGGTATTGAAAATGGCATTGTAGTTGCAATAAACCTCTTGGCTTCAATATTATTTGGAGTTTTAACGGGGAGACTGGGAGTAGTTCTGGTCTTCCTGTTATTTTACAGTATACTTCGTACATATAGTGGTGGAGTTCATTGTAAAAGTAAAATAGGCTGTTTTGTATTATCTATGTTGATTTTGTGTGTTCCTATATTTTCTTATGATTGGGTGAAGGAGATGATCAAATTTCCGATTTTAATGATTGTGGGGATAATTGCCATTGTGGTTATATTGATATTAAGTCCGGTTGAAAGTATCAATAAGCCATTAGATAATGAGGAACGAAAATATTATAAACGCATCAGCCATTGTATAGTGGCATTGCAGGGATGTGTCTTGGCATTTCTGTATTGTATGGACATATATGAGTATTTTTATGCTGGATATAGTAGCATAATATTGGTTGCAGTATTTATGGTTTTAGGGAAAATAAGTACAAAGCATTACATATAAGTGCTTTCTCATTACATTTATTCAAGTCTTGTAGAATTTTCTGCTATACTGTCATAGTCAGAAAGGAAGGGCTATGAATAGTGGAGAAAATTTGTATGAAATTATAGCCGGTAACATTAGGAGAGAACGTAAAAGACTGTGTATTTCACAGACAGAGCTTGCAGAAAGAGCAGATGTATCAGTGGATACGATAAAAAGTGTTGAAAATGGTAGGAGAGCAATGAGTCTTGACACATATTTAAGCATAGTCCAGGCATTAGAGACTACGCCTCTTGCTCTTATGAGCCGGGAACAACCGGAGCAGTACATAGAGCGTTTTGTATTCCTGATGAATAGGCGTAACGAAAGAGAAATTGAATTTGCTTTACATATGATAGAGCAACTGCTTAGAGGGCAGGATAACTATTTGTACGAATGAATAGTATCCTGTCCTATTTGTTTGCAAGCTGGGTGGCGATATAATCGATTAGCTCGTCTACAGTAGGGGAATCTCCTTTGCAGGGAACACTTTTCCAAAGATTTTGTACTTTGGGATCATCACTTTTTAGAGCATAGGAAATGGCTAAAGCAATTTCTTCACGGACTTCATCAACCGTAATTCCCTCTGACTTTGCTATTTTTTCCAAATTGTTCTTTATTATTTTTTCATGTGCTGAGTTCATAAACATTACCTTTCTTGTATGTGCAAGAAGTAGGACAAGACATCTTGCAACTTATTTTTCTATTCTAACAAGGGTACACTATATATGTCAAATGAGATTTGGCAATACGTTCAAGGAGGTATCATATGGAAGAATACGGAACAATCCGCATTAAGCTGGATGAGTTAATTGAAAAATCCGGTATCAGTAAAAATAAGCTGAGTCACAAAGCTGAAATGCAGCGTACACAGTTGAATAATTACTGTAATAATCAAATTACCAGATTAGACATTGATGTATTAGCCAGAATCTGTACTGTATTGAATTGTTCAATTAGTGATCTATTGGAGTTCGTACCGCCTAATGACATTGATTAAGTATATCATACAACATAAATGCGACCTTGTGAGTTTTTCTTTGCTTACGAGGTCTATTTTATTATAAACGAAAAGGTGTACAATATTCCACCGGAAATAGCTGGTAGAGTCACTCTGACAAATGCTTGTTTTGAAGTATAATTGTATCTGCTTGAGCAAATACATAGGTGCCGGAAAAGAGTGGAATGTGTACTACGATATTGTAAAAAGTGGAGAACGGATTAGAGGTTTAAGGGAAAAGTCCAACTTAACGAGACAAGAACTTGCAGAAAGAATTGGTTTGTCAGTTCAGGCTTTGAAAAAGATTGAGCTTGGGATGAATGGAACGAAGATTGATACGTTGGTAGAGATTGCAGATTTCTTTCATACATCGCTTGATTATTTGGTTTGTGGAGTTGAAAGAAATTCTAATGTGGGAGTGGATGAGCTTTGTCATGGACTTAATGAAAAGGAGTTGTTGTTTGTACGCAGGGTGGTAAAAAGTACGATTGAAAATATGGTTATATTTAGATGATATGAATTGTCGGATTGTTGAGTACAGTCCGACATTTTTTACTGTTATGTGAGGTAGAACAATTACACGGAAGGGGTAGTGTGGGTTTCTTTAGAAGGAAGGTCTTTTCAATTATACTTTGTTCAGGCTTCAAAAACGAAGCCATGAACTTTGAAAAATTGAATAGGACACGCATACATCTGATTTTATTTTCGCCTTTATCTGTAATGTTTTTAGTAGACGGATAGGGGTGGCAGAAACCCATTTCGTGCGACGAAGCTCCTCAATGCAGATTACCTCACAGATTTATTTTGTGGTTCTGGTGGTCTTGTATTGTGCCTGTGAAGGTTCTAAGCAGAGGTTTGTGCCTACCGGATTGGCAACCGGAGATAATGAGATAGAACAGCACCGGAATTTCAGCGAAACGCATTTTCCGGGAGTGGCTCCCTGTAGATTCCGTCTGGATGGGCATGATGGAGATGCAGTGTGGGATGAAGCCGTCCCAATGTATGTTACCCGGCTGGGGGATCTGATTGAGAAATCAGCTCAAGGAAATCTTTTTTGATTTTTATGGATAATGTGGCATTCGTGCCATGTTGTCCTTTGAGATAAGGAAGCTGACACATACATTATTATATGAAGGACAGCTTTCTTATTTCAGAGGATAACTGCCGGCGTAATCTCTGTAAAAATCTATGAAAGAACAGGTACAAGAAAATGTGCAATATAGGAATTGTAACAGGTAACGCCGGGGTTAAGATGCCTACGGCTATTTTATTTATGAACTCTAATAAGTCTGAGCGTAATATCCGTAAAAAGGTTGCTAAGACCAGACAGAAATGTATGTCACATGGAATTGTCTTGGGACATGATGTTGTTATTAACAAAGGTCCTGACAGAGATATTGATCGTGATGCAGTCAATATGCTTATCACATTTCTTCTTGATGGGGAATATCAGATGATTGTGGTGGACAAGTTTACAGACATTACATCTGATCTGTCCGATTTGGAGGAGTTTTTGAATGATGCGGCTGCGATTGGAGTAAGTGTATTTGAACTTTCCACTATGCAGATAAGACGTCATGTCTATATGGAAGGCTGCCCTGACTGTTCTGCTATTGGTAAAATCATTAGTTTTTGGTCTTGATATGAGAATCAGACGAGGAGACATATTATATGTTGATTTAGGTGTGCAGTATCAGGGAAGCATTCAGGGCAGTATGCGTCCTGTGGTGGTAGTAAGTAATAATATGGCGAACAAGCACAGTACCGTGATAACGGTTGTTCCCTTGTCTACCAAAATCAACAAAAAGAGAAATCTTCCCACTCATGTATTTGTGTCAGCTTATAAGAGCGAGGGACTGGAACAGCATAGTATCGCACTTTGCGAGCAGGTGACAGCCCTTGATTATGGTAGAATTATTGAGAACATGGGTAAGGTTGATAGAGATACCCTTGCAAGAATAACCGAAGCTGTGCAGGTGCAGGTAGGGGTATTTGATAAGTATAATTAAATGTTGCCGAAAGGATTTTATTGGAGACTCACCTCATATGGAGTTGCGTTGTTCCATAAGGGAAGATTTGTAAGACTTTTTGCGACAGAGGCAGAAATGCTGGAATATTTTGAGGATGAACACATTTCATAATCAAGCCGGGATTTTCCCGGCATACATAGCCATCGATTCTATCGGTGGCATTTCTTTTTGTATTAGATTTTACAAATTGGAAAAACTATGAAGTGTCGGAGGTGAAGTTTAGTGGCGATCTTGGGAAATATTGATATTACAAAAGTTGATAGGACAACACTTAGAGATATAAATTCTGTTCATATTGATATGTCATTACCGTGTGAGCAAAGAATGAAAAGCTTTGTGGAGCAGATTGGCAATCCGTACTGCTATACGGATGGTGAATTAGTAATCGGTATTGGATATGCAGAAACAGAAATGTCACTGAATGATAAGTTAGCAATTTATGCTTGTGGATTAGGATAACAGGAAAGTTTTGGGAATTGTTCATTTGTGGTTGACCTTAAATCGAATCGGAGTCATAATAAATATGTCAATGAAGCGGTTTGGTCACCGCAAGATAGAGCATCAAGAAACTTCCTGATGTAAAATTAAGGAGGTTGATTTGATGTATCACAGAAATTCAGTTATAGATGAACAATTCTACAAAGCTATTGCTTATTATCGTTTGTCGAAAGAAGATAGACGAAAGAGTGAAAGTGATAGTATCGCAAACCAGCGTAAGTTGGTCATGGATTTTATATCCGCTAATCCCAATATTACACTTGTAAAAGAAGCCTATGATGATGGATATACCGGAACGAATTATGACAGACCGGGGTTTAAGAGTGTTGTTGAAGCTCTTAAAAATGGTGAAGCCGATTGTGTTATTGTAAAGGATTTGTCTCGTTTGGGCAGAGAGTATATCGAAACAGGTAAATACATTGAAATGACATTCCCTGAAATGAATGTGCGTTTTATTGCAATCAATGATGATGTTGATACAAGTAACCGCAGCTATGGGGATGACCTGATGATTCCGTTTAAGAACCTTATGAATGAGAACTATTGTCGAGAACTTTCCTATAAGTTAAGACGACAGTTTAAAATTCAACGTGATAATGGCGAGTTTATCAATAATTTTGCTTCTTATGGTTATAGGAGAGATCCACAAGATAAGCATAAGCTAGTAATTGATGAATGTGCTTCTGAGGTTGTAAAGGGAATCTTTGAAATGACAATTAAGGGGTTCAGTCCTGATAGGATTGCAGCCTATTTGAATAAAAATGGAATTATGGCTCCGTATGAGTATAAAAGACAGACAAGCAATTATACTTCCGGCTTTAAAGGTGCCGGTGAGAGCTTATGGAATCATGTGACCATTCGCAGAATGCTTGCAAATACCGTTTATATAGGAGAACTTGCACAAGGCAAGACAGCTACACCTTCTTTTAAAATAAAGAAGGCTCGTACATTAAGCAGAGATATGTGGTCTATTGTTGAGAATAACCACGAAGCAATTATTGAGCCGGAGGT
This sequence comes from Lachnospiraceae bacterium, assembly GCA_017412055.1. Taxonomy (GTDB): domain Bacteria; phylum Bacillota; class Clostridia; order Lachnospirales; family Lachnospiraceae; genus SVEL01. The sequence continues at coordinate 69,000 of JAFQOW010000012.1, forward strand.
GTTTCAGACGGTTCAGAAGATTTTAAGTAGAGATATTCGTATATCTTCTAATGAACAGATTGTTCAACCATTAGCTGGAGTTGTTTTCTGCGGAGATTGTGGCAGAGCAATGTGCAGGAGAAATGTAAAGAGGGGAAACAAAACCTTTCATTATTATTGGTGTGGTGCATATAAGCGTAAGCAGGGGTGTACTACCCATAATATTTCACAGGAAATGCTTGAAAAAGCAGTATTTGACAGTATTAAAAATCAGATAAATGTCATGGTGGAATTGGATGAGCTTGCAAATCAGATTGATGTAGGAGCAATTATGTCTTTAAAACTCAAAAGGATAGAATTGCTAATTACAGAAAAAGAGAATGAGAGAGACAAGCATCAGGACACATCTATGAAATTGTATGATTCTTATGTGGAAGAATTGATTTCCCGTGAGGAATATCGTTCCATGAAAGAAAAGTATGTTGTAAAAATTAAAGAATGCGAAGCTGCCATTAAAGAATTAGAGGAGCAACGTAGACAAGTAATTGAGGATACACAGGGCTCTAATTCATGGATTTATCAGTTTATAAAATATAAGGATATGGATGAGTTGTCTCATGAAATAGTGGTTGCTTTGATTGACCGCATTGACATTTATGAGGATAAAAGGATTCAAATTACCTTTAATTATAAAAATGAGTTTTTGGAATTGGTAAATAATGTGAATGAATTAAGGAAGGAGGTAAGCTGATATGGCAAGAAAGAGTAAGTATAATCAGGCAGTCACAGAGGAAAAATCGGTTTTAAAACAACGAATTTATAAAGTTGGAGTATATCGAAGATTATCCGTAGAAGACGGGGAAGATGAAATTAACAATTCTATTGGAAATCAGAAAAAAATAGCTGATGACTATGTGCTGCATACTCCATTTCTTCATATTGAGAAGTATTATGCTGACAATGGATATACCGGAATGAATTATAAAAGACCGGGATTCGAGGAAATGATGAATGATTTGTATAATGGTGTGATTGATACAATTCTGGTAAAAGATATTTCTCGTTTGGGACGTCACTACATTCTGACAAGTGAATTGGTAGAAAAGGTATTTCCTTCTATGAAAATCCGCCTTATTTGTATCAATGATAATTATGACAGTAATGAACCAAATGCGGACTCAGCCAGCTTACTTCTTCCTATTAAAATGATTATGAATGATAACTATGCAAAGGATTATAGTAAGAAAATTCGTAGTAGTATCAATGCCAAAATGGGAAATGGAGAGTTCTTACCGTCCGCAGGCAGCATCCCTTATGGATACATTCGTAATGCAGAGAAGGTTACTTTTGATATTGATGAAGAGACGGCACCCGTTGTACAGAGGATATTTGAAATGAGGGCGGCGGGTATGAGCTTTAATGAAATAGCAAAAGTGCTGAACGATGAAGAAATACCGAGTCCGGGAAATATCCGCTATCTGCGTGGCATTACAAAGAATGAAAAGTATGCTAAGTCAAATTGGATTAGAGGTACAATTCGTAAAATAACCAATGATTTAGTTTATACCGGATGCAGAATACATGGCAGAGTAAAGCGTGACCGCTTAGACCAGAACAAAACAAGGAGGAATCAGGATGAATGGCAGATTATTGAAAATGCACATAAATCAATTATTTCTTCTGACTTGTTTGAACAGGTAAAAGCGGTTAATGAGCAGGAAATTAAAAAAAGAGAAGATTTTACAAAGCGTGAAGAAGTAGAAGATGATATGAGAGATGCTTTGCGTCATAAAGTTTTTTGCGGTGATTGTGGCAGTAGAATGTCCGGAAGAAAAGGTCTTGGCAGAAAGACATCCAATAATCCGGCATTTATATTCTTTGACTGTAATCAATATCATGATACAGGTAAAAGAAAATGTAGCAGTCATTATATCCGTCAGGAAGATATTTTGTCGGCTGTATCCAGATGTCTTTACGGTCATTTTAAAGCAGCGTTGGATTTTGAGTCACTTTTAGAGGAAGTTAAGCTAAAACCCAAAGTTGTCAGTTATCAAAGGAAGAATTTGGATTTTGTTGCCAGTCTGAGAGCGAAGATGACTCATTTAGAAGCCAAAAAAGAAAGAATGATTATTGACTTGACAGAAGGTACTCTTGATAAATCAGAGTATGAGTTTATTCATAATCGTCTGGCAAACCAAATTAGTCAGATACAAATTGAACTTGAAGAAGCACAGAAAGCAACAAAAGAGTTGGAACACATTGAAAAATCTGCTACGGAATGGATTGATATGCTGAAAAACCAGTGGTATCTAAAGGGTGGTGATATTGACAAGAAGTTGATGGATTTACTGATAAACAAGATTATTGTGTATGATAAGAATACTATAAAAGTTGAAGTCAACTTTAGCGATCCTTTTGCTCCTTTACAGGAATATATTAGAAATGTGGAGGAGGTGCTTGCGGATGCTGTCTGAAAAAATGGATATATCATATCTTAGATTATCGTTGGAAGATGATGATGTTGCAAGTGGTGAGACAAGGGAGAGTTGCAGTATTGGCTCGCAAAGACTTTGTATTAAGGAATATGTAAGAAATCATGCTGATGTTCCAACTGCATTAACGGAATTTGTTGATGACGGATATTCCGGAACTTCTATGGATAGACCTGCGATGACCAGGATTATTCAATTAGTTACAATGCGAAAGGTACGAACCATTATTGTAAGAGATTTGTCACGATTTGCAAGAAATTATTTGGAAGCAGGGCATTATTTAGAATATGTGTTTCCTTCTTATGATGTGCGATTTATATCTATCAATGATAATTATGATAGTGCAAAGATTAAATCTGGAGATCCGGCAGCCTTGCAGTTAGCTATCCGCAATCTTTTGAATGACTTATATAGTAAGGATATTTCAAGAAAGATTAAAAGTGCGGTAGATTTGAAAAAGCTTAATGGGGAGTATGTATATGGGCAGGCTCCGTATGGTTATAAAAAAGGTAAGCTAAAAAACACGATTGAGGTTGATGAAGAAGCTGCGATTGTTGTCAGAAGAATCTTTCAGCTTGCGAAGCAAGGTGTCACAGTAACACAGATTGCACAGAAAATGAATGAAGAGAAGGTATTAACGCCGTCTGTGTATTTGGCTTCTGTTAGGGGAAAGTATAAAACAAGAGATTTTTGGACTTTTGAATCTGTACGAAATATTCTTATTAACCGTATTTATACAGGAGATACTGTTCCGTTTAAATCTCGTGTTGTTAGAATCGGAAGTAATCGTGTAAAGATGATACCGGAGGAAGAACAGATTGTTTTACCCGATACCCATGAAGCGATTATATCACGAGAAACCTATTATCAGGCAAGAAGTGTTATCAAGACTAATAAAAAAACAAAAACAGGAGCTGCTCCAAATGTTTTTTCAGGATATTTAGTATGTGGCTGTTGTGGTAACAAATTATCTAAGGGGAGACCAACCAATAAGAATTGGTTGTGTGCTACAGCAAGATATACTGAGGAAACAGAATGTAAGGCTATTCGACTTAATGAAGCGATGATGAAAGAAAAACTTTTGACGGCTGTCCAGTTGCAATGTAATCTTGCTGATGCAAAACTGAAACAGACTAGACATGAGCAGGATAAAACACAGGAAGAAATAGATAGTCTTACTTGGGAATTGAAGCAGAAACAGAGAAATTTGGATGAAAATGCTTCAAGACTCATGGAATTATTAGAAGACTATTATGCCGGAAAACATTCTAAGGAAGTTTTTCTTGCGAAAAAGGAAGAACTAAAGGTTAAAAAAGATGTACTGACAGAGAGCATCAGAAAGATAGAAGAACAAATTTCTTCATTAAAGGCAGAGAAACGAAATCATCTTTTGGTCGAGGATGAAGTGAATAAGCTGAATAAGCATGGGCAGATTACAGAGCTGGATACTTATTTAATGAAGGAACTCGTTAAGGAAATACGAGTATATCCCGGTAATGCTGTACAAATTATTTGGAATTTTGCTGATACAATTACTGCCTAACTCCTTCAAATGAAAAAAATTAAAATTTTTTGAAAAAAGTGTTGCTCCCTACTTGACACGTGACTGAGTGGTTCGCCTATTATACAGAATAACAAGCTGGTAGGAGCAGTGACACATGTATTTGTTCGCGATTCTACAAAGGGCTATGGTATATTTGTTGAAAATATGCTAAAACAATGATTTTGTAATGTAAAAATCTCTGCCTGTTTAATTAGGCAGAGATTAAATAAAAAAAGGAAACAACCTAATGACATTTTTAAATAAAAGAAGTATAATGATTATATATTTTTGGAACGGGTGGTAATTATGGCGTACGAGAAATTATATAACGAAATATATGCGATTATTTCACTTAAATATCTGTGGAAAGAGTATAAGCCGGGCTTTGTGAAGAATGAATCTCCAGATTGGATTAATGATAATATGAAGCTTGGCCTTGAGGTGACACAGGCTTTATTGCCAGATGATGGAAAAACAGAGAGCTTTATTGATAAATATTTAGGATGTCTCAAGGAAGAATTACCGTATTCGGCGATAGATTTTTATGGTGATAGATTACATTTTTATAATGGAAGATTTTGGGCTGTGTTAAACGATGAAAGAAAGCCACAGGATTATTTAGAGAAGGTTAAGTTTAGATTTGACAGAAAGTTAGAAAAACTTAATACTAATTATATTCATATGGAGAATAATGGAATATATATTTATGTTCATCCTGCTAAGAATGAAAAGGTAGATGCAAAAAAGCTATTTCATTATATGAGTAAGGAACAGGCAAAAAAAGAGTATGGATTTAAATATGTATTTCTTAATTGTATAGATGTTCTGTTTGTTTTGGATTTTGAAAAAGAGTCTATAGAAAAGATAAAATTACCTGAGAATGCAGAGTATTTATTTGATAGTGAAACAGAAAAATTAAGACACAGTTGTACATGGAAAGATGGCAGCTGCTTAAATTAATACATATTGTTTCAAATATCAAAATAAAACCATTGAAGAAATATCAATTATATTGTATAATAGATGCATAATTAAGTTTGTGAGATAACTGAATATATTAAATAAGCAAGGAGATTTGTGTATGAAGAAAAAGTTACTTATTTTTACTGTTCTTATGACAATGGCATTTGCCGTTGCATGTGCTGATGAGGGAGATTATTATGATGGGTTTAAGACAGTTGAGGATTTAGAGGGCGAGAAGGGTGAAGAGATTCCGGCAGGAGGAGAATATACTAAAAAAACAACCGGTAAGGTGTATACTAGTGGAGAGAATATGCCGGAAAAAGCAGGTAGTGGAGATGTTTATGCATATGGAGATTATGTCTATACTATGAGAGGTGATGGTTGGAGCGTTGCGTTGAGTGCAAATGCTGATAAAACTAAGACTTCATATGAAGATTTGTTAGAAACTTTGGCAGGTTTTTCAATTGTTGATTTGACTGATTTATATAAGGGATGTATAAATATGGTATCTTCTCCAAAGATTCCAAGTACAGTAAAGGCGATGAAAAACACATTTTATGAGTGTGCGGCATTGACAGAAGCGCCAGAGCTTCCTGCAAGTGTTGAGGATATTCAGTATACATTTTATGGTTGCTCAAGCTTAGCTAATGCACCGGTAATTCCGGAAGGGATAAAATTGTTAAAGTATACATTTTACGGTTGCTCGAGCTTAACTAAAGCTCCAGAACTTCCAAATAGTATTACAAATATGCTATATGCATTTTATGGATGTACAGGCCTTACAGAAGCACCTAAGACACCTGAAAAGTTAATTGTTATGGGACATGCATATGAGGAATGTACTGGTATTGTAGTTGCTCCGGAAATTCCAGAAACAGTTACAGATATAGAAGCAACATTTAAGAACTGTACAAATTTAACCACATTTTCAACAATTCCTGAAAAGGTAGAATTCTGTTCAGAAACATTTTATGGATGTACAAGCTTAACTGGAACAATTGTTATTAATACTAACACAGGCTACTGGACAAGCTGTTTTTATGGAGTGAATTTTACTACACAAGGTATAGAATTGACAGGTACATCTAAGATTATTAATAAATTTATGCAGACAGGTATCACTGAGTAATAGAGCATAGGCAAGAAAATATATAAACAATTCTGAATATTATTTTAACAAAAACCACCATTGACTTTGGTGGTTTTGTTGTAGTAAAATATATGTAACATGTAGTGAACGGATCAATTTAATATGAGAAAGGATGGTTTATTTTTATGGCGAAAGCAAAAGTAGCGTATTTGGTTAAACCAAAGATTGTTGACGGAGTTGAAGGCGAAGCAATAGTTGAATTTAGAGAGCATGATATTCCGACACCAGGACCAGGCGAGATACTTGTTAAAGTAGAAGGCTGTGGTATATGTGGTACTGATGTGCATGAATATCGCTATGATCCTTTTGGTATGGCACCAGTTGTTTTAGGTCATGAAGGAACAGGTGAAGTTGTTGCTATAGGAGAAGGTGTAACAATTGATACTAAGGGTGATCCTATCAAAGTAGGAGATAAGGTTGTAACTTCTGTTTTACTTTGTGGAGATTGCGATTATTGTCGCCGTTATCCAGAACTACCTAATTTATGTGAGAATTTAGGTGTATATGGACTTATACCAGAGGATGATGTACATCTTAATGGTTGGATGGCAGAGTATATTCTTGTTCGTAAGAATTCATCGATTTTCGTTGTTAATGACAAGAGTCTTGATGAGCGTATGCTTATTGAACCTGCTTGTGTTTGTGTACATTCTTGGAATCGTGCAAAGACAACAAATATTATCGACTTTAGTTCAACAGTTTTAGTACAGGGTTGTGGACCTATTGGTTTAATGCAGATAGCAGTTCTTAAGGCTGCAGGTGTAGTCAATATCATCGCAGTAGATGGCGTTGAGACAAGATTGAATCTTGCTAAAGAGATGGGTGCAACACATATTATCAATTTCCGTGAATTGACAACTATCGAAGAGAGAGTTAAGAAGGTTAAAGAGCTTACAGGTGGCTTTGGAGCAGACTTTGTATTCCAGTGTACAGGTGTTCCACAGGCTGCGGCAGATGCTTATAAGTATGTTCGTCGTGGTGGCGGATATTGTGAAATGGGCTTCTTTGTTAACGCTGGTGATTGTACTATGAATCCACACTTTGATTTATGTAATAAAGAGATTACATTGGTTGGTTCGTGGGTATATGGAGCGAATGAGTACATACATACTCTTGGATTCCTTACAAAGGCTAAGGAGATGGGTATTCCAGTAGAGAAGCTAGTAACTCATCATTATAGTTTAGAACAGTATGTTGAAGCTATGGAGAAGAATATATCTCTTACTGGCGTAAAGATTGCGATTTGCCCATAGCAGCTTAGAACATTCACTCATGTAAAAAGTATATAGGGTCTTAGTTTTTTGATGAACTAAGGCCCTTATATTTTGTTGTGTGTTAGTTAAAAAATTGACAAACAAAGCATTGACAAAAATAGAGGCGTTTAGTATAATGTACAAGACGAACTAGATTTGTTAAAATTAGGAAAGCGAGAGGAAAAAGTATGTCACAGATTAATTTAGAAAAGTATGGTATTACTGGTAGCACTGAAATCGTTTACAATCCTTCTTACGAAGTATTATTCGAAGAGGAGACAAAGGCTGGCTTAGAAGGTTATGAAGTAGGTCAGGATACAGAGCTTGGTGCTGTTAATGTTATGACAGGTATTTATACAGGACGTTCACCTAAAGATAAGTATATCGTTATGGACGAGAATTCTAAGGATACAGTTTGGTGGACAACAGACGAATACAAGAACGATAATCACCCTATGTCAGTAGAGGTTTGGAATGAGCTTAAGGATATCGCTATGAAGGAGCTCTCTAACAAGAGATTATTCGTAGTAGATGCATTCTGTGGTGCAAACGCTGATACAAGAATGGCAGTACGTTTCATCGTAGAAGTAGCTTGGCAGGCACATTTCGTAAAGAATATGTTCATCCAGCCAACAGAGGAAGAGCTTGCTAACTTTGAGCCAGATTTCGTAGTTTACAATGCTTCTAAGGCTAAGGTTGAGAATTTCAAGGAATTAGGACTTAACTCTGAAACTGCTGTTGCATTCAACATCACAAGCAGAGAGCAGGTTATCCTTAATACATGGTACGGTGGAGAGATGAAGAAGGGTATGTTCTCTATGATGAACTACTACCTCCCATTAAAGGGTATCGCTTCAATGCATTGTTCAGCAAACACAGATATGAACGGTGAGAATACAGCTATCTTCTTCGGACTTTCTGGTACAGGTAAGACAACATTATCTACAGATCCTAAGCGTCTCCTTATCGGTGATGATGAGCATGGTTGGGACGACAATGGTGTATTCAACTTCGAAGGTGGTTGCTACGCTAAGGTTATCAATCTTGACAAGGAATCTGAGCCGGATATCTATAAGGCTATCAAGAGAAACGCTCTTTTAGAGAACGTTACTGTAGATGCTAATGGAAAGATTGATTTCAATGATGGTAGCGTAACAGAGAATACTCGTGTTTCTTACCCAATTGATCATATTGATAATATCGTACGTCCAATTTCAGCTGCTCCAGCTGCTAAGAATGTAATCTTCCTTTCAGCTGATGCATTTGGAGTACTTCCTCCAGTTTCTGTTCTTACACCAGAGCAGACAAAGTATTACTTCTTATCTGGATTTACAGCAAAGCTTGCTGGTACAGAGCGTGGTATTACAGAGCCAACTCCTACATTCTCAGCTTGTTTTGGTCAGGCATTCTTAGAGTTACATCCAACAAAGTATGCTGAAGAATTAGTTAAGAAGATGGAAGTTAGTGGAGCTAAGGCTTACTTAGTAAACACAGGATGGAATGGTACAGGAAAGCGTATCTCTATTAAGGATACACGTGGTATCATCGATGCAATCCTTAACGGTGACATCGAGAAGGCTGAGACAAAGACAATCCCATTCTTCAATTTTGAAGTTCCTACAGAGCTTCCAGGTGTTGATACAAACATCCTTGATCCTCGTAACACATATGCTGATGCATCTGAGTGGGAGACAAAGGCTAAGGATCTTGCAAGCCGTTTTAATAAGAACTTTGCTAAGTATGAAGGTAACGAGGCAGGTAAGGCATTAGTAAGTGCTGGTCCTCAGTTATAATAAAACTAAGTTTTAGTTAGTAATTAACTAAGATTAAATATAGGAGGTCGTAGTAAATACGACTTCCTTTTTTTGCGTTATAATGCTATAATTTACCTATTACATAATGAAAAGGAGACCAGTTAAGTTATGCCTGTTTTTGATTTTAGTAGTTCACCAAGCGATAAGTTGGAGTCTGTCTGTACTTATGAGACATTTGCATCCAATGAGTCAGTGGCCACAGAGGAGAATCCTATTCTTATTTTAGATAACACTAGTAAGAAATGGTCCCATCATTCCATAGGAAAGTTTACAAATCCTGTTAAGAGAACATCATTCCAGTTTGATGAGGAAAACGGAACAACTAACGCTGATATATTAAAGATAGATTCAAGGTTTACAAGCCTTCTTCAATGGCTTGGAGAAAATCATATAAATGTTCGTCTTTCGGGAGTAAATAGAGATGATGGCTATGCAGTATATAAGATTCGTGAGATAGCTTTTGGCGGTGGTACAAAGCTTTCAGCAGAGGATGGATTTCTTCAGTTTATGATTGAAAGATTACTTTCCAGTCATGCACCTTCTGATGAAGAGGTTGACGAGGAATTGGAGGAGATGGGTGATAGTATGAAGCTTACTAGCATCCAGAGTATCACTGATTTTATGAATTGTGCAGGTAGAACATTGCCTGACAATATTAGACTTTGGGCGAGAAGAAACTTGGCTGTAGCACGTTCCAATGAAGTGTCACCTGAAGAAAAGAGACATGCTCAGAGAGCATTATCTATTATGATGAATATTAAGTGGAAGAATAATTATTTTAAGGCAATCGATCCTGATGAAGCACGTCGTATATTAGATGAAGAGTTGTACGGAATGGAGCAGGTTAAACAAAGAATTATCGAAACTGTAATTCAGATTAATAGAACACATACACTTCCGGCATATGGTATTTTGCTTGTAGGTCCAGCCGGTACTGGTAAATCACAGATTGCTTACGCGGTAGCGAGAATCCTTAAGCTTCCTTGGACAACTCTTGATATGAGTTCAATTAATGATCCTGAACAGCTTACAGGAAGCTCTAGAGTATATGCAAATGCTAAGCCTGGAATTATTATGGAAGCCTTCTCTATGGCAGGAGAATCAAATCTAGTGTTTATTATTAATGAGCTTGATAAAGCTGCTGCAGGAAAGGGAAATGGAAATCCAGCAGATGTTTTATTGACATTGCTGGATAACTTGGGATTTACTGACAATTATATGGAGTGTATGATTCCTACTGTAGGTGTATATCCTATTGCAACAGCTAACGATAAGTCTCTTATAAGTGCACCGCTTATGTCCAGATTTGCAGTAATTGAGATACCTGATTATACAGCACAGGAGAAGAAGGTTATCTTTTCTAAATTTGCATTGCCAAAGGTACTTAAGAGAATGGGACTTAATGCTTCTGAATGTGTATTAACAGAGGAAGGCTTAGATGCTATTATAGAAGTATTTTCAAATACTTCGGGAATACGTGATTTAGAGCAGGCGGCAGAGCATATTGCAGCTAATTCTCTTTATCAAATAGAAGTTGATAAGGTGGAAAGTGTTCATGTGAGCGCAGAAATGGTTCATAAATTATTTGGATAAATAATTGACACGTAATACTTTTTTTGATATTCTGTAAAAGTCGTAGTGATACGATTATCCGGATAATATTATTAAAATTAAATAACACAGAATACCCGGGGTGTTGCTTTCGCAGCTGAGACGGCATAGAGCCGGACCCGTTTAACCTGATGCGGTTCATACCGCCGTAGGGAGTGTATATGTTAAGATAAGAATGTATAAACTCTTTAGGTGTATTAGGTTGCAACTAAAGAGTTTTTGTTATATGAGAAAGTTCTATATGTTTTGACATAGCAAAGGTAATAATTTCTGTGAATGAGAAAGGAGAACTTTTTATGAATGCAAGTGTTGCAATCCAGGTATTACCTGGTGTTAATGACGAGGAAGAAGTAATAAGAATAGTAGATGAGGTTATAGATTATATTAAATCTACAGGCTTAAATTACTATGTAGGGCCATGTGAAACATCTATAGAGGGCGACTATGATACTCTTATGGAAATTGTAAAAAATTGTCAGCTTGTTGCTGCAAAAGCAGGATGTAGAAGCATGAATACATATGTAAAGATTTCATATAAACCAGAAGGAGACGTACTTACCATTGAAAAGAAAGTTACAAAGCATCATAAATAATTTAATAGTTGGATTAAAGAATTATTTGCCTGGTGTATTGGCTATAGTAGGTTTAATTATAGTTTGGCATATATTAAGTGTGAAAAGTATTGTGCCTTCATATATGTTACCTAGTCCAAGAGATGTCGTAAATGCATTGATAGAAGATAGACAGATTCTTTTGGATCATAGCCTTGTTACTTTGACGGAAGCATTTTATGGGCTTTTTATAGGCATTATTATAGCGTTTTTTATGGCAACCTTGATGGATGAATGTAAGTTTTTATATAGAGCCTTTTATCCTATTATGGTGATTACGCAGACTATTCCTACTATAGCTATAGCACCATTGCTGGTTTTGTGGATGGGATTTGGTATGGAGCCAAAGATTACATTGGTTGTTCTTACTACATTTTTTCCTATAGCAGTAGGATTATTGGATGGATATAAAAGTGTGGACGCAGACAGCGTTAAGCTTCTTCGTTCTATGGGAGCTGGAAAAATCAAAATTTTTTTCCATGTTAAATTCCCTAATGCCTTATCACATTTTTTTGCTGGTTTAAAGATTTCAGCATCCTATGCCATAGTTGGAGCTGTTATTTCTGAGTGGCTAGGGGGCTTTGAAGGTCTTGGAGTGTATATGACCAGAGTGAAAAAGGCTTATGCTTTTGATAAAATGTTTGCAGTTATCATCGTTATAATAGTAATAAGCTTATTGCTTATGAAGCTTATAAATGTTCTTAGGAAAATATGTATGCCTTGGGATAAGGTGAAAAATAAATAATTGAAAGTGAGATAACCTATGAATATATTTAAGAGTAAAAACAGTGATAATAAAAAGAAAATTACAAGGATAGTTGTAAGCGCAATTCTTTGTATGATATGTATGATTTCCTTATGTGCTTGTAATAAAAATGGAAGTAAGGATGAAAATGAAATAGTAATTTGTCTTGATTGGACACCTAATACAAATCATACTGGTCTGTATGTTGCGCTGGAGAAGGGATATTACAAGGATGCAGGTTTAAATGTGAGTATTGTTCAGCCACCAGAGGGTGGAGCACTTCTTATGTGTGCCAGTGGGCAGGCGCAGTTTGCTATAGATGCGCAGGATACTATGGCTGCGGCTCTAGATAGAGAGGACCCGCTTGGAATAACAGCAGTAGCACCTATATTACAGCATAATACCTCTGGTATATTGTCTAGAGAGGGGGATGGCATTACATCACCTAAGGGTCTTGTAGGCAAAACATATTCAACATGGGATTCGCCTATAGAATTAGCTATGATTAAGTATTGTATGGAAAAAGAGGATGCTGACTTTTCAAAGCTTAAGCTCATTCCAAATAATATTACAAATGAACCTGCAGCCTTAGATAGTAAGCAGACAGATGCAGTGTGGATTTTTTATGGTTGGAGTGGAATTAATGCTGAGCTTAGTGGTGTGAAATGCGATTATTTTGCCTTTAAGGATATAGCCCCAGAGCTTGACTATTATACACCTGTAATTGTGGCAAATAATGATTACTTAGATAAAAATGAAGAAAAGGCTAAGGCTTTTATGGAGGCTACTGCCAAGGGATATGAATTTGCTGCAAAAAATCCTAAGGAGGCTGCTGATATATTATTAAAGGGAGATGATACAGGAGCATTACAGGGGGCAGCTGAGTTAGTGTACGCATCTGCAGAATGGATTAGTACCCAGTATTTAGATGAGGATGGCAAATGGGGTACTATAGATGAAAAAAGATGGAATGGATTTTATGAATGGTTATTTGAAAATGGATTAACCACAAATAATTTATCTGGTAAAGGATTTAGTAATGGATGGAATGAAGCTAACAACTAAGGATTTATGTAAATCTTATGATAACCGAATAATAATTGAAGATATAAATATTAAATTAAAAGAAAAAGAGATAGTGTCCATTATAGGAATTAGTGGAAGTGGAAAGACTACACTTTTTAATCTTTTATCTGGTCTTGAGATGCCAGATAAGGGAAATGTGTTTCTTGATGCTGAGGACATAACAGGACAGCCAGGAAGAATAAGTTATATGCTTCAAAAGGATTTGCTTTTACCTCATAAAAAGATAAAGGATAATGTGGCATTGGGACTTATAGTTAAAGGAATGAGTAAAAAAGACGCATATAAAAAAGCAGAGGGACTTTTTGAAATATTTGGTTTGGAAGGCACTACTGAGCTTTATCCTGACCAGCTGTCAGGGGGTATGCGCCAGCGAGCAGCACTCCTTAGAACATATCTTACTGCTAATGGAGTGGCACTTCTTGATGAACCTTTTTCAGCCCTTGATAGCATAACTAAAACTCAGATGCATAAATGGTATCTTGATATGATGTTAAAGCTTGATTTATCTACAATTTTTATTACTCATGATATAGAGGAAGCCATATATCTATCAGATAGGATTTATATTCTTGGTGGTAGCCCAGGTATTATAAAAAATGAGGTATCCATTGATATTCCAAGAAACAAAAGAGAGGAATTCATAGAGACTTTAGAATTCCTCTCATACAAGAAGCAACTAAAAGAAATGCTTCTATAATTTAAATTTAATAATCTTTAGAAGGATTGTATCTTATTTGCAAGGTTGTTAATAAGAGTTTCGTATTTAAGTAAGTCTTTATTTGTAAGGCCATCACTGTTACGAACAATTTCCAAAAGATTTTCTGCGGCTGCCATAGCTCTGTTATAGCAGTCGCGTTTTTGTTTCTGTTGAGGTTTGATTTTTACAAGACGAACGTTATTGCCCGTTTCTAATACTTCACCAGTAATTAAATCTACCACGCCACCACTATATGGGGCATAAGCAGGTATTTTAAAGGTTTCATATACTAAATCAGCGAATTGGTCAGTCACATCATCCTCGCCATGTACTACAAATACTTTTGCAGGTTTTTCTTCCATGGCGTTAATCCAGCCAATAAGACCATCTCTGTCGGCATGGCCGCTTATGCCAGGAAGAATGAGGATTTTTGCTCTGACTTCAATAACTTCGCCAAATAATCGCACTGATTCAGCACCGTCTATAATTTTTCGTCCCATTGTGCCCATTGCCTGATAACCAGCGAAGAGAATAGTAGAGTCTTCACGCCATAAATTATGCTTTAGGTGGTGTCTGATTCGTCCAGCTTCACACATGCCAGAGGCAGAGATTATAACCTTTGGACGCTGGTCTTCATTTATTAATCTGGAATCATCGCTTGTTGTTGAGGTAATTAGTCCATCGAATACAAGTGGATTGATACCCTGACGTATAAGCTCTAAGGCTTCCTCATCAAAACAGTCATATTTGTTTTTAGAGAAGATGCTTGTTGATTCAATTGCCAGTGGGCTATCGAGATATACCTTAAATCCTGGATATTCTGGTAACATATTTCGTTCTTTTATTTCTCTTATAAAATATAAAATCTCTTGAGTTCTACCTACTGCAAAAGACGGGATAACAAGGTTGCCACCTCTTCTAAAGGTATCTTTTAAAACCTTTGTAAGCTCGCCAAGATGGTCTATCTTTTCTGTAGAATGAACACGATTTCCGTATGTTGATTCTATGATGAGATAATCACATCCATGTACAGTATCAGGATTTTTCAGTATAGGCTGATTAGCATTACCTAAATCACCTGTAAAGACTAATTTTCTCATCTCATTACCTTCAGTAACCCATACTTCGATAGCAGAAGAACCAAGTAAATGACCTACGTCAGTGAATCTTATAGATAAATTATCATTTATGTGAAGCTTTTCATTGTATTTACATGGTACAAAAAGCTCAATGGCAGATAATGCATCTTCCATAGTATATATTGGTTCATATGCAGGTTTACCAGCTCTTTGTGCCTTTCTGTTTCTCCAACTTGCTTCAAATTCCTGAATATGAGCACTATCCTTAAGCATTATGCTACATAAATCAGCAGTAGCTATGGTTGAATATATTTGACCTGAAAAGCCATTTTTACATAAAAGCGGAAGTAGACCAGAATGATCAATGTGAGCATGTGTCAGTAAAACACAATCAATATCCGCAGGATTGACAGTTAATTCCTGATTTTTGTATATATCAGGACCTTGTTCCATTCCACAATCAATAAGAATGTGTCTGTCACCAACAGAAATCATATGGCAACTACCAGTTACTTCGTGGGCTGCGCCCCAAAATGTGAGTTTCATAAGGAACCCTCCAATCATATTTAAGTTTTATCACGATTTATGCTTACTTATATTTTAATACTGTATGTAAGATTTGTCAAATATACTATATTAATTCTTAAAAATATGATAATATATTAAAATGTAAAAAATTTCGTCATTAATTTGTTTGTAGTAAAGGTAAATTGGTGAAATGTATGTGGGTAATGAAAAAAATATCCCGTGATAAATCTGAAAAGCTGGAGTTAATCGAAAGAGAATATCATCTTGGAAGTATGCTTGATGATATTTATACTGTAATAAATGTGAGTGCTTGTAAAAAGCAGTTACCACTTATTATGGAGGTTGATAATACTATTCCTGAAATACTGTATGGTGATGATGTTAAGCTGCGACAGGTTCTTATTAATTTGTTAACAAATGCAGTTAAATGTACAAGCAGTGGATTTATTAAGTGTATCATAAGAAGTGAGATTCATAATGATAAGGTTAAAATTCATTTTCAGGTAATGGATACTGGAAAAGAAATTAAGAAAAAGGACATACATAAATTGTCTGAGGAAATTAAAATATCTGCCCGATTTTTAAAACTTATGGGAAGTGAACTGCTTGTTCAAAGCGAGTATAGTAAAGGAAATAATTTACAATTTGTTTTAGAGCAGAAAATGGTAAAAAATACTCCTATTGATGATACGAGTATAAGCGTCTTGGTTATTGATGATAATCATATTAATGTCAAGATATTTAAATCTATATTAAAGAATTATAATATGGTTATCCATGAAGGAAATAGTGGAGAAGAATGCTTGAAAATGCTTGAGTTAAAGAAGTATGATATAGTATTCCTTGATCATATGATGCCTAATATGGATGGTATAGAGACTATTCGTATACATAAGAAAAATTATGAATCTATAAATAAAGATACTCCCATAATAGCTCTTACTGCCAACGCTGTAATGGGCGCTAGGGAGGAATATATTAAAGAGGGCTTTTCTGATTATCTTACAAAGCCTATTGATGTGGAAAAGCTTAATAGAATAATTGAGGAGAATTGTCGCTAAAGCTTGACTAAATCGTGCATTTTTATTATTATTTTATGTAGTTTAAAAAATATTGAAGAGGAAATTTGTTATGAAAAAAGAAAAGATTATATTAACTGGCGACAGACCTACAGGTAAGCTTCATGTAGGACATTATGTTGGTTCATTGAAAAGAAGAGTAGAGTTACAGAATTCAGGAGAATTTGATAAGATTTTTATTATGATTGCAGATGCTCAGGCATTGACTGATAACGCTGATAATCCAGAAAAGGTTCGTCAGAATATTATCGAGGTAGCACTTGATTATCTTTCATGTGGACTTGATCCAGCTAAGTCTGATTTGTTTATTCAGTCTCAGATACCAGAGTTATGTGAATTATCATTTTATTACATGAATCTTGTTACAGTATCAAGACTTCAGAGAAATCCTACTGTTAAGTCAGAGATTCAGATGCGTAATTTTGAGACAAGCATTCCTGTTGGATTTTTTACATATCCTATAAGCCAGGCTGCAGATATTACAGCATTTAAGGCTACAACTGTCCCTGTTGGAGAAGACCAGTTACCTATGCTTGAACAGACTAAAGAAATCGTTAGAAAGTTTAATTCTGTATATGGTGACACTCTTATTGAGCCAGAAATTTTACTTCCTGATAATAAGGCATGCTTAAGACTTCCTGGTACAGACGGCAAGGCAAAAATGAGTAAGTCTCTTAATAACTGTATTTATCTTTCGGATACAGAAAAGGATGTAAAGACTAAGATTATGGGTATGTATACAGACCCAAATCACATTAGAATAGAAGATCCAGGCCAGGTGGAAGGTAATACTGTATTTTATTATCTTGATGCATTTTCTAAACCAGAGCATTTTGCAGAGTATCTACCAGAGTATAACAATCTCACAGAGCTTAAGGAGCATTATACAAGAGGTGGTCTTGGTGATGTTAAGGTTAAAAAGTTCCTTAATAGTGTAATGCAGGAAGAGCTTGGACCTATAAGAGCTAGAAGAGCAGAATTTGAAAAGGATATTCCGGAAATTTACAATATACTTAAAAAGGGAAGTGATGTGGCAAGAGAAAAAGCGGCCGCTACACTTTCAGAGGTTAAGAGTGCTATGAAGATTAATTATTTTGAAGATGTTGAGCTTATCAAGGCTCAGTCTGAGAAATATGGAAATAACTAAATATTAGATATTATATAAAACTTTACATTTTGTTTACATTATCATCATAAAAAACAATCATAAACATATTACTATATTTTTCGAGATAGTTCTTAAAAAAATATAAGAATTAATAAATTTTTAATCGATTTGATGAGAATTTAAGGAGGAAAGTATGGAAGGAAAGTTAAGTGTAGTGGTTGCAGATGATAATGAGAGAATTGTAAGCTTGTTGTCGGATTTGTTGAAAACAGATGAGGAAATTGATATTGTCGGAACAGCGGCTAACGGACAGGAAGCTTATGAGATGATTCGTAAAGAAAAACCAGATGTAGTATTACTTGATATCATTATGCCTAAGCTTGATGGTTTAAGTGTGATGGAAAAAATTAATAAGGATAATACATTAGATAAGCATCCCGCGTTTGTTGTTATGAGTGCAGTAGGACAGGAAACAATAACCGAGGATGCTTTTAATTTAGGGGCAAATTATTTTATAATGAAGCCTTTTGACCATGAGTCTTTAATGGGAAGAATGAAACAGCTTAAAACACCAAGACATATAGTGGTTAATCATGGTATAGCTTCTTCATCGATTACTAAGATGCCTGAGATGACAGAACGTGATTTGGAGGTTGTGGTTACAGAATTTATACATGAGGTAGGTGTGCCAGCTCATATTAAGGGGTATCAGTATCTTAGAGATGCCATTATAATGACTGTTAATGATTCGGAAATGCTAGGTGCCATTACAAAGATTTTATATCCTGAAATAGCTAAAAAGCATAAAACTACATCTTCCAGAGTGGAACGTGCTATAAGACATGCTATTGAAGTGGCATGGAGCAGAGGAAGACTTGAAACCATTGAAGAAATGTTTGGATATACTATAAATTCTGGAAAAGGAAAGCCAACTAATTCAGAATTCATTGCACTTATTTCTGATAAAATAAGATTACAAAGATAGAAAAGAAAAATATGTAATAAAAAATATAAATTTGATATGAAAAAGTAAAAAAATCGCTTTTATATATTCAGATAATTTGTTATAATATTAGTAATTTATAGGTTGAATTGTTGAGGAGGATACAAATGCGAAATATATTATTTGTTGCATCAGAATGTGCACCGTTCATCAAGACTGGTGGTTTGGCAGACGTAGTAGGTTCTTTACCAAAAAGTTTCAATAAGGATGAGTTTGATTGTAGAGTAGTTATGCCTAAATATATGTGCATGAAATGGGAATTTGTGCAGAGGCTAGAGTATGTGACACATTTTTATATGAATCTTAATTGGAGAAGTCAGTATGTAGGTATATTTAAGGTTGTTCACGATGGTGTGACAATATATATGATTGACAATGAGTACTATTTTGGCGGAGATAAGCCATATGGAGATACAAAGCGTGACATTGAGAAATTCTCGTTCTTCTCTAGAGCAGCTTTATCTATTTTGCCAGTTATTGGATTTAGACCTGATGTAATCCATTGTCATGATTGGCAGACAGGTCTTGTGCCAGTGTATCTTAAGGATTGCTTTGCAGAGGGTGATTTCTATAGAGGCATTAAGTCAGTTATGACTATTCACAATCTTAAATTCCAGGGTATCTGGGATATTAAGACTGTTCGTGATATTGCAGGTTTATCTAACTATTATTTTACATCTGATAAGCTTAAGTATTATGATGACGCTAATCTTCTTAAGGGTGGTATCGTGTATGCTGATCATGTTACAACAGTTAGTAATACATATGCTGAAGAGATTAAGACACCATTTTATGGCGAAGGTCTCGACGGTCTTATGAGAGCTAGAAGTAACTGCTTATCAGGTATTGTTAACGGTATTGATTATGATATATACAATCCAGAAACAGATCCTTATATCACTAAGAATTTCAATGTTGATACATTCAGAAAAGAAAAGAAGATAAATAAGAGAAAGCTTCAGCAGGATTTAGGTCTTGATGTGGATGATAAGAAGTTTATGATTGGTTGTGTTTCAAGACTTACAGATCAGAAGGGCTTTGATCTTATAGCTTATATTATGGATGAATTGTGTCAGGATGACATTCAGTTTGTTGTCCTTGGAACAGGTGAAGAAAAATATGAGAATATGTTCCGTCACTTTGACTGGAAGTATCACAATAAAGTATCAGCTCAGATATATTACTCAGAAGAGATGTCACGTAGAATATATGCATCCTGTGATGCTTTCCTTATGCCATCACTTTTTGAGCCATGTGGACTTTCACAGCTTATGAGCTTAAGATATGGTACACTTCCAATAGTAAGAGAAACAGGTGGTTTAAGAGATACAGTTGAACCATATAATGAATTTGAAAGCAGAGGAACAGGCTTCTCATTTAGCAATTACAATGCTCATGAGATGTTAGGTACTATTCGTTATGCAAAGGATACCTTCTATAACAAGAAGAGAGAGTGGAACAAGATGGTTGATAGAGCTATGATGGCTGACTTCTCATGGAATGTTTCTGCTAGAAAGTACGAGGACATCTATAGATATCTTTTAGGCTATTAAAGGATAGGTGGATATGTTTATAGTATTTATTAATTTTGTGTGTGCAGCTATATTTTCATTGATAGCATACGCTTGTTTTATCAGTCGTAGACCTGTTGGTTTTTGGACAGGAGAGAAGATTAGGAAAGAACAAGTGACAGATGTGGGAAAATATAATTCGGCTAATGGAATATTGTGGGCGGCATATTCTTGTTTTTATTGGGTCGCTTGTGTATGTGGCTTTATAAATACTGGTTTAAGTACAGTTATTACTATACTTGGCTTGACGGTAGGTATCATTGGATTATTAATTGGCAATACAGTGATTAAAAGAAGATTTTTTCATGAATATAGGGATAAATATATAGCGTCAAAACTTAATGATTATAAGTGAAAAGATATAGTGTATGGGGAAAAACGCAGTTGTAAAAGCAACTGCGTTTTTTATGATATAGGAAAGTTCTCTGAACTTCCTATATCATAAAAAAAGCTCCGCTAAGGATCGCACTGCGGCGGAGAAGAAGATGTTGCTAAAGCAACCCGCCGCAGGCGGAGAATCTCGCAAGCGAGATTCTTTCTTATATCAATCAATTTATATTGCATAAAATTAGATACAAAGGTATTTATTGTATGAAATTTGTTGTAAAAAAACATATATTATATTATTATACTAAAGTATTAGCGTAATGATTAACTAGTATGGAGGAAAAATGGGTATGACAAATAAAAAGAAGTTTAATACAAAAAAGATGGTTGAATTGGCTATTTTTATAGCAATAATTGTTCTTATGGCATTTACACCCCTTGGATATTTGAAGCTTTTTGTTATCGATATAACGCTTATCGTTATTCCTGTAGCAGTAGGAGCAATTATACTTGGACCTTCGGCAGGAGCTGTGCTTGGTTTTACATTTGGATTTACAAGCTTTATTCTCAGTTTTTCAAGTCCCCTTGGTGCAATGATGCTAGATATTAGCCCCGTGTTTAGAGTGATAACCTGTATTGTACCACGTATTCTTTGCGGGTGGTTAACTGGTGTGGTTTATTCTGTTTTAAAGAAAAAAGAGAAGTTGTCAAAGATTGCAGTACCAGTTGCTAATTTAGCATGTCCTGTATTTAATACTATATTTTTTATGAGTGCATTAATGTTGTTTTATTATAATACACCGGCTATTCAGGATATGGCTACTAAGATGAATGTATTTAATCCTATAGCACTTATTTTTGCAATGGTAGGTGCAAATGCATTGATAGAAGCAGTTGCTTGTTTTATCGTAGGAGTAGCAGTGACTAAGGCGCTTCAAATCGCGCTTAGGTAAAGTACATAGTAAATTTGAGAAAAAACAATTGTTAAAATATATCGGTTGTATTGAGTTTTGGTTAGTGCTAAAATAACGTATAAGTAATAATACTTGGAGGTAAAAAATGAGCGAAACATACTGTGGAAAATCATGTGATGATTGTAGTTATAAAATATCAGATAAATGTCCTGGGTGTATGGAGGGACCTGGTAATCAGACATTTGGAGCCTGTGATTTAGCTAAATGTTGTAGAGAGAAAGGTCATGAGAAGTGCGATACTTGTAGATTTAACTATGATTGTTATCTATTAAAGGATAAGGAGTATATGCCAGTGGAAATGGCAAAAAAAACAATGGTTGAGCTTGATAGAAGAGAAAATTTATCAAAGAATGTTCCATTGCTTGCACTTTGGATTAATGTATTACTTTGGCTTAATGTACCAAGCTTTATAGGTGGCTTATTTACTACACAGACAGGTGAGAATGTTAATAAACAATTGGCACTTTTTGGAGTTATTATTACGCTGACTGTAGAGATAGTTTATGGTGCAGCACTTGTAAAATTAGCAGAGGTTGATAGTAGATATAAATTGGCGGGATTATTATTGTTAGTTAGTACAGGATTATCGGGATTTGGATTCTTTATGCCAGTGTCTATGGAGATACCAGCAGTTATTATGAGCTTGCTTGCAACTGTTCTTTCAATAGCGGCCTCATATTATGAATTGTCAAGTCATGGGGCTGTATTAAGAGGTATTGATAATGTTTTATCTGTTAAGTGGCTTAAGCTTTGGAATATGACACTTATTTTGTATGTGTTGTTATTTGGTGGCTCATTTGTCGCGGCTGCAGTAGCAAGTCTTGGAACACTTTGTGTGTTTGCATCTACGATTATAGCATTTATCGTAGCTGTTCTTAAGATTAAGTACACATACGATACAGCAAAGATATTTAAGGAATATAAGCTTTAGAATATGATACAAAAAAGAAGGTGTATTTTATATTCACCTTCTTTTTTTGAAAATATATAATTATGCCTCTTTGATTTCTTTAATATCGGGAGCAATAGCCATAGAGTAGTTTGTGTGGTAAATTACAAAGCCAGGTTTACTTCCAGCTACTTTTTTAATGTGTTTACGCTGAATATAGTCTATTTCTACTTTATCCTGTTCGCGACCTTTAGAGTAGAAGGCAGCAAGTCGTGCAGCTTCTTCAAAAGTACTGTCTGGCAGTTCATCTCCGTTAGTCTTTACTATTACATGAGAACCAGGGAAGCTTTTAGAATGAAACCACCAATCACCACCGTTAGCTACCTTGAAAGTAAGCTCCTCATTTTGGATATTATTTTTTCCTACATACATATCATAACCGTCTGAGGAAATATAGTGAAAAGGCTTACTGGTATATTTTGCCTTCTTATCAGATGATTTTCTTCTGATATAACCTGATTGGATAAGTTCTTCTTTGAGCTCTTTTAAATCATCTTCTGTAACAGCTATATCTAGGGCGTTCATAATAGATTCTAGGTGTGAGATTTCTTCTTTGGTTTCTATTATGATGGTTTCTAAGGCTTCAGCGGTACGTTTTAATTTACCGTATTTATCAAAATATTTTTTTGCATTCTCCATAGGGGTTAAGTCTTTGTCCAATGGAATAGTTATTTCTTTATTGTCATCATAATAATTCTGTGCAGTTAAAGAAGCAGCATTAGGCTCCAGGCCATAACCAAAGGCAGTTATTAACTCGCCATATATCTTATATTTATCCTTTTTTTCTGTGTCCTTAAGCTGTTTAGATTGGATTTCATATTTTTTATAGTCCTTCTCAAGAGTGGTTTGAACTATACGTCTTAAATCATAAGACTTTTGACGTATTCTTGTGACTGCAGATTTTTTACTGTAAAATTGTTCAAGCACCTGACTGATAGAGTCTATATAAGTAACCTTTGATTTTTCATCGTCATAGAGAGATAGTGTAAATGGTGCAAATTCCTTTGGAATCATATCCTGACCATCTATAGTATATATAATATTTGGCTGGAATTTATTTAATTTTACACACTCCATCATATCGCTGAAGGTATTATATATAGCTTCAAGCTCTGTGTTTTCTAATATATTGGCAGGCTTTTCGGAGTCAATATTGCTTCTATAGCAGATTTCTTCCCCAATTACAGGTGAAATACCAGTAAATGATGTGTAAATAGCTTTAGAGGTTGGAAGACTGCAACCACTTATTATAGATAAAAAGTTTTCTTTTGTTATGCTTAGTGGGTCTGCTTTGTTAGTTGTATCAGGAATAAAATATGTTCTTCCTGGTAAAACCTCACGAACTGAGCTTATGTTGGCAGAGATGTGCTTGATGGAATCTACAATCTTGCCTTCTAAGTCTGTTACAATTATATTGCTATATTTACCCATAAGCTCAACGATAATGAGCTTATAACACAAATCACCCATATCATTGTAGTGTTCTACTTTAATATTTATTATTCTTTCTAAGCCAGGTTGATATATATCTATAATTTTTGCATTATTTAGGTGCTTTCTAAGTAACATACAAAAATTTGGTGCTGTCAAAGGTGACGTTTTTGAGCCTTCGGTTATATACATAAGTGGTAGAGAAGCACCAGCAGATACTAGAAGCTTATACTGGTTCTTTTCCACACGTACTGTTAATTGTAATTCATCGTTTTCTGGCTGAGCTATTTTAAGTAAACGTCCGCCATTTAATGTATTTTTTAGTTCATATGCAAGTGCATGTATTGTCAATCCATCTAATGCCATAGTTTTCACTCCATTCAATTGATGTGAAAAGCTTATCATAGCAAGGAAATTGCGTCAATAAATATTTGAAACTAATATGCCCTCATTGGCAAAAAAACGCTTTATATTTTGCAATATATATGATATTATCACTATGATTGTCTTATTTTTACAATCAATCACTTTGTACGACAGAAAGGAACAGTGAAATGGGAAATAAACTTATTGATTTACAGGGAATATCTAAGTCATATGGCAAGCATATGGTGCTTGATGATTTGAATTTATATATAAGGGAAAATGAATTTTTAACGCTTCTAGGTCCTAGTGGATGTGGAAAGACTACAACACTTCGTATTATTGGTGGATTTGAAAAACCTGATAAGGGACGTGTTGTATTTGATGGACAGGATATTACAAATTTACCTCCAAATAAGAGACATCTTAATACTGTATTCCAGAAGTACGCACTTTTTACACATCTGACTATAGCTGAGAATATTGCCTTCGGTCTTAAAATTAAGAATAAGCCAAAGGCATACATAGATGATAAGATTAAATACGCGTTAAAGCTTGTAAATCTTGATGGTTTTGAAAATAGAATGGCTGATTCCTTAAGTGGTGGTCAGCAGCAAAGAATAGCTATAGCTAGAGCTATTGTAAATGAGCCTAAGGTATTGCTTCTTGATGAGCCTTTGGGAGCTCTTGATTTAAAGCTCCGTCAGGACATGCAGTATGAACTTATCAGACTTAAGAATGAGCTTGGTATTACATTCGTGTTTGTAACTCATGATCAGGAAGAAGCGCTAACTATGTCAGATACTATTGTAGTTATGAATCAGGGTTATATACAGCAGGTTGGTACACCTGAGAAAATTTATAATGAGCCTGAGAATGCGTTTGTGGCAGACTTTATCGGTGATTCTAACATTATTCCGGGAACGATGATTGAGGATGAGCTTGTTGAATTCTTAAATGCTAAGTTTAAATGTGTAGATAAGGGCTTTGGTAACAACACACCAGTTGACGTAGTTATCCGTCCTGAGGATGTTGAGCTTGTAGCACCTGAGAAGGGTATAATACAGGGTACTGTAACACACCTTATTTTTAAAGGTGTTCACTATGAGATGGAAGTAATGGCTAATGGTTTTGAATGGCTTGTTCAGAGTACCAAGATGTGGCCAGTTGGTACAAAGGTAGGTATAAAGGTTGACCCATTTAATATTCAGATTATGAATAAACCTGAATCTGAAGATGAGGAGGCTGTAGGAGTAGATGAATAAGACTGTTAAAAAGAATGCATTATTTGCCAGTCCTTACATTGTATGGATTGCAGCATTTATTATAATACCGCTCTTATTTATTGTTTACTATGGTTTTACTGACAGAGCGGGCAATTTTACATTAGAAAATATTAAGGCTATTGCTAGACCAGAGTACTATGAAGCATTAGCTTTATCGTTGATACTTGCTGTTATAAGTACGATTATATGTTTGTTATTAGCATATCCTTTAGCTTTGATTCTTAGAAATATGAATATGTCAAAGCAAGGCTTTATCGTGTTTATATTTATCTTGCCAATGTGGATGAATTTCTTACTTAGAACATACGCATGGCAGGCAATTCTTGATATTAATGGTGTTTTGGATGTGTTTCTTGCAAAATTTGGTATAACTGGATTTAATATTATTAACACACCTGCAGCTATTGTATTAGGTATGGTTTATGACTATTTACCATTTATGGTTTTGCCTATTTACAATGTGCTTGTAAAAATAGATGACAATGTTATCAATGCAGCTAGAGATTTAGGAGCTAACTTCTGGCAGACTTTATTTAAGATTATAATTC
The DNA here is from genome assembly GCA_017412055.1 of Lachnospiraceae bacterium. Classification (GTDB taxonomy): domain Bacteria; phylum Bacillota; class Clostridia; order Lachnospirales; family Lachnospiraceae; genus SVEL01. The sequence continues at coordinate 95,190 of JAFQOW010000012.1, forward strand.
CTCTTAGTAAAGCAGGTATTGCCAGCGGTATTATTATGGTATTTGTACCTTCATTGACCACATTTGTTATCTCAGATATTTTAGGTGGTGGAAAGCTTCTTCTTATAGGTAATATAGTGGAGAATAAGGTTAAGGCAGATAATCTTAATCTTGCAGCAGGCTTATCCCTTGTACTTATGATTTTTATTGTCATTAATATGGTATTTAGTGGCAATGATGAATCTGATTCAGTAAAAGTAAAGGGGGGCAAGTAATATGAAAAGTTTCGCAAGACGGTTTTACCTTTTTCTTATAGTGCTATTCCTTTATATGCCTATATTTGTATTGATTGTTGCATCCTTTAATGATTCAAAGATTTTAGGTACATGGAAGGGATTTACCCTTCATTGGTACAGAGATTTCTTTGAAAATGCAACTATGATGAATGCTCTTAGAACTACCCTTGTAATTGCATTATTATCAGCGACAATCGCTACAGTTTTAGGAACACTTGCCTGCATGACTATGGCAAAGATGAAGAAAAGTACTAAAAATATTATCGTAGGAATTACAAATATTCCTATGCTCAATGCAGAGATTGTTACAGCTTTAGCATTTATGCTTTTGTTTATTGGATTAGGTGTATCGCTTAGCTTTTCAACAGTTCTTATTGCCCATGTCACATTCTGTATACCATACGTGGTATTAAATGTATTACCGAAGGTTCAGCAGATGGACAGCAATATGTATGAGGCTGCTCTTGACTTGGGAGCGACACCTATACAGGCATTTTTCTTAGTAACAGTTCCAGAGATTATGCCAGGTATTTTATCTGGCTTTTTAATGTCATTTACAATGTCTATTGATGACTTTATAATTACTCATTTTACTAGAGGTTCAGGAATCAATACATTGTCGACAATGATATATACTGAGGTAAGAAAAGGTATAAAGCCTGAGATGTATGCTTTATCCACACTTCTTTTTGTGACAGTATTTATATTGTTGTTCCTTGTGAATTATGGACCAAAGTCTAAGAGCACAAAGAAGCATAAAAGCCTTACACAGCTTATGTTTAAGAATAAGTACACAATAGCGGTATCTGTGTGCGTTGTTATCATTGTAGGTATTTTTGGATATCAGCTATTAAAGGATGATAAGGAATATATAGGTGATGTGTACGTATATAACTGGGGAGAATATATTGATCCGGAGGTTATAGAATTATTTGAAGAAGAGACAGGATATAAGGTTCACTACGAGGAGTTTGAAACAAACGAGGAAATGTTTACTATCGTAGATAAAAAGGCAAGAGTTTATGATGTTATCTGTCCTTCAGATTACATGATTGAGAAGATGCTTGAAAATGACCTTCTCACAGAGATTAATTTTGATAATATTCCTAATTTAGAGCATATAGGCAAGCAGTATTTGGAGAGTGCTAAGGGCTTTGACCCAGAAAATAAGTATTGCGTGCCATATTGCTGGGGAACTGTAGGAATTTGCTACAATAAAAACATGGTGAATGAAGAAGTAAATAGCTGGTCGATTCTATTTGATGAAAAGTATGACGGAAAGATTCTTATGCAGGCATCTGTAAGAGATGCTTATTGTGTGGCATTATCATATTTGGGATATTCTATCAATACACTCAATGAGGATGAGTTAAAGGAAGCTACAGATTTACTTGTTAGCCAAAAGCCTATCGTTCAGGCGTATGTTGTGGATCAGGTTAGAGATAAGATGATTAAAAATGCTGCAGCACTGGCAGTTATTTATTCTGGAGAAGCTATCTATATGCAGGAAGAAAATGATGCTTTAGAGTATGTAGTACCAGATGAAGGCTCAAATGTATGGATTGACGGATGGGTTATTCCTAAGGATTGCCAGAACAAAGAAGCAGCTGAGGCTTGGATTAATTTCTTATGTCGTCCAGATATAGCTCTTATGAATTTTGAATATATTACGTATTCAACACCAAATGAGTCGGCAAGAGCTCTTATTGAGGATGAAGATATAAAAAATAGCCAGATTGCATTCCCTGATAATAGTGTATTATCAAGATGTGAGGTATATAATTATCTTGGTACAGAGGGTGATAATCTATATGATTATTATTGGACAATAGTCGGTGGCGCGGAAAGTGATTAACAGTTCAGCCATGGGAAAATAAGCGACGCAGGAGCGAATTTGAGGTGTATGGCTGAACTGTTACGAAATAAAATTAAATGTAGCAAATATCATTGATTTTTGATAAAAAATAGTCTATAATTTATTAGCTATGGTATATGCCATAGCTATGATTATAATCGTAGTTGTAATACAACTGCGATTTAGTATAAAAGGGGAAAGCTATGATAAAAAGTATGACAGGCTTTGGACGTTTTGAAGCGTCTGTAGGAAGCAAAAAAGTTACAGTTGAGATGAAATCTGTTAATCACAGATATTTGGACATGAATATTCGTATGCCAAAGGTGTTTAATATGTTTGATGGAGCTATTCGAAACGAAATCAAGAAATATGCATCAAGAGGCAAAATTGATATATTTATTTCTTACGAGGATTTATCTGAGAATAATTCTTCTTTAAAATATAATGAGGAATTAGCCAAGGAATATTTATCATATTTCGAAAGAATTCATGAAACATTTGGTCTCAATAATGATGTGTCTGTGTTATCCTTATCTAGATGTCCAGAAGTTCTTACTATGGAAGAGCAGGAAACTGATGAGGATGAGCTGTGGAAGATAATTTTGGAAGCTATAAACGGAGCATGTGAGAAATTTACACAGTCAAGAATTACAGAAGGTGAGCATTTAAGAGATGATTTGATTAATAAGTTAGATGAAATGCTTGATATTGTAGGTTTTATAGCAGTTCGCTCACCTATGGTTTTTGAAGAGTATAGAAATAATCTTAGAGCACAGGTGGAAGAGCTTCTAGAAAACACACCAATGGATGAATCAAGGATTGCAACAGAGGTTGTATTGTTTGCCGATAAAATGTGTGTGGATGAAGAATTGGTTAGATTGAGAAGTCATATAGAAAAGATGAAGGATGATTTAAATCAAGGTGGAGATATTGGAAGAAAGCTTGATTTCTTAGCTCAGGAAATGAATAGAGAAGCTAACACTATTCTTTCAAAGGCCAATGATTTGGAAGTCACAAATAAAGGTATTGACTTAAAGACTGAGATAGAAAAGGTAAGAGAGCAGATTCAAAATATTGAATAGGAGGTCTATATGAAAGATAGAGGAATTCTTATTATAGTTTCTGGATTTTCAGGTGCTGGTAAGGGCACTGTTATGAAGAAGCTTATGAGTGAGTATGATAACTATGCATTAAGTATTTCAGCTACGACCAGAGCACCAAGAACTGGCGAACAGGACGGCAGAGAATATTTCTTTAAAACTGTTGAAGAATTTGAAGCTATGATTGAGAATAATCAGCTTATAGAGTATGCCTGTTATGTGGGAAACTACTACGGAACTCCTAAGGAATATGTAGAGAAAATGCTCGATGAGGGTAAGGATGTTATCCTTGAAATAGAGATGCAGGGAACTATGAAGGTTAAGGAGATGATGCCTGAAACAGTTCTTGTGTTTATCGCCCCACCTACAGCAGAAGAATTAAAGAATCGTCTTGAAGGACGAGGAACAGAGGATAGTGAAACTATCAAGGCAAGACTTAAGCGCGCAAGCGAAGAAGTTGTGTATATGGACAAATATGATTACTTACTTATTAATGATAAATTAGATGAATGTGTTGAAAATCTTCATAAGATAGTTCAAATGGAGCATTCTAAGGTAAGTAGGAATATCAATAAAATAAATTTTTATAGAGAGGATTTGAAAATCTTCTCGGAAGGAGAATAATTATGTTACATCCATCATATTCAGATTTAATGGCAGTGGTAAATAGCGATGTGGAGCCAGGTGAGCAGCCAGTTGTACAGAGCAGATACTCAATTGTATATGCTACAGCTAAGAGAGCAAGACAGATTATCGCTGGAGAGCAGCCACTTGTAAAGAATGTTAAGAATAACAAGCCTTTATCAGTAGCTATTGAAGAGCTTTATAAGAGCAAGGTAAAGATTGTAGGAGACGAAGAAATTTCAGAATAATTTTAATCGGAGTCAGCTATGAAGATATTGTTTATATCACTTGGTTGTGATAAGAATCTTGTAGATACTGAGAAGATGTTAGGTTTACTAGGAGCTAAGGGTTACAGCTTTACTGATGATGAAACAGAAGCAGATATTATAGTTATTAATTCCTGTTGTTTTATCAATGATGCTAAGGAGGAAAGTATAGAAACTATCCTTGAGATGGCACAGTACAAGGAAAATGGTAATCTAAAGGCACTTATTGTGGCAGGATGTCTCGCAGAGAGATACAAGGACGAGATAATTAAAGAGATTCCAGAAGTAGATGCAGTTATCGGTACAGCTTCATATGATGAGATTGTAAAGGCTGTGGAGGCTGTACTTAATGGTGAAAAACCATTAATCTTTAAAGAAATCAACAGAATTCCTGAAACCAATGTTAATCGTATGGTTACAACAGGCGGATATTATGCTCATTTAAAGATAGCGGAAGGATGCGATAAGCATTGTACTTATTGTATTATTCCAAAGATAAGAGGTAGCTTTAGAAGTGTTCCTATGGAAGAGCTTATAAAGGAAGCAGAATATCTTGCCAGCATAGGAGTAAAAGAGCTTATATTAGTTGCTCAGGAAACAACTTTGTATGGCGTTGATTTATATGGTAAAAAGTCACTTCATATATTGCTTAAGGAATTATGTAAGATAAATAACATAAAAATGATTAGAATTATGTACTGTTATCCTGAAGAAATATATGATGAGCTTATAGAAACTATGGCAACAGAAAAGAAAGTGTGTCATTATCTTGATATGCCTATTCAACATTGTTCTGATTCGGTACTTAAACGTATGGGAAGAAGGACATCAAAAAATGAGTTGATTGCTATAATAAATAAGCTTAGACAAAGAATTCCAGATATTGTATTAAGAACAACACTTATTGCAGGCTTTCCAGGCGAGACGGAGGAAAATCATCAGGAAATGATGGAGTTTGTTGATGAGATGGAATTCGAACGTTTAGGTGTGTTTACATATTCGCCAGAGGAAAATACGCCAGCAGCTTCTATGGATAATCAGTTGTCTGAAGATGTGAAGGAAGAATGGCGTGATGAGATTATGGAGTTACAACAAGAAATAGCTTTTGATAAATCAATGAGTATGATAGGAAGAGAGCTTCTTGTCATGGTTGAAGGTAAGATAGCAAATGAACCAGCATATGTGGGTAGAACCTATATGGATGCGCCAGGTATAGACGGAAATATATTCATAAGTACTGGTGAGGAATTTATCAGTGGTGATTTAGTGAAAGTGAAAGTAACAGGCGCAAATGAATATGATTTGATTGGAGAAGTATTATGAATTTAGCAAACAAACTTACAGTATTAAGAGTGTGTACGATTCCATTTTTTGTATTATTTATGGAAATTGACTGTCTTGGCAGATGGGGTAATTTTATAGCAGTTTTACTTTTTGTAATGGCTAGTATAACAGACGCTATGGATGGTCATATTGCAAGAAAGTACAATCTTATTACAAACTTTGGAAAATTTATGGATCCGTTAGCAGATAAGCTTCTTGTTTCAGCAGCGCTTATTTGTCTTGTTGGCAGAATTCCAGCGTGGATTGTTATTGTTATCATAAGCAGAGAGCTTATTATCAGTGGTTTTAGAACAATTGCAGCTGATAATGGTATAGTTATAGCAGCGAGCATTTGGGGAAAGGTTAAGACTGTTTTCCAGATGATTATGATTATCTGGTTAATACTTGATTTAAATTGGTTTATAGTTAAATACATAATTGATTTCCCTATTTATGATATTTTAGGTAATATTCTTGTAGTTATTTCGCTAGTGCTTACAGTGATTTCAATGGTTGATTATATAGCTAAGAATAAGGCTGTATTAAGAGAAAACAATAAATAAAGAGTGGATTTAATATGTTAAGTGTAGAAGAAAGATTAGTTCAGACGCTAGCGGAGATGGGTCTTACAGTTTCAAGTGCTGAATCATGCACAGGTGGTATGATTGCCTCGACGATTATAGATGTAGTAGGTGCGTCAGAAGTATACAATGAAGGCTTTATTACATATTCTAATGAAGCAAAGATGAAGTACCTTAATGTATCAGAAGAAGCTTTAGAAAAGTATGGTGCAGTAAGTGAAGAGGTTGTCAAGGAGATGGCTGTGGGGTGTCGCAGAGCTACAGGATGTGATGTGTCTGTGGTTACCTCAGGAATAGCTGGTCCAGGAGGCGGTAGCATAGAAAAACCTGTGGGATTAGTTTATATTGGCTGTGCATACAAGGAAGAAGTGCTTGTTAATTGCTTTAAATTTGAAGGTGATAGAACACAGATAAGAAAGCAGGCCACAGATGAAGCTATTAAGATGGCGTTGGATTTATTGGAAAATTACTAAATCTTGACAAACGGTATTATTGATGTTAAATTTGGAGTGAACATAATTGTTCACTTCTTTTTTTATTTTTTACAATATTTCTATAGTATTGTCCCGTTTATTACCCCAAGAATTGATTATTATATAATTGAAAAACAAAAATAGAAAGTTTGTTCGAAAAAATAAAGAAAAAATATTGACATTTGTTAGACTGTATTGTATATTATACGTATCCGAACAAATGTTTGATAATCAGGAAGGAGATTATTATGGATAAGAACGAGAAATTAAAAGCATTGGATGCGGCATTGTCGCAGATTGAGAAACAGCATGGTAAGGGTTCAGTTATGAAGCTTGGTGATTCATCAAGTAATATGAATATAGAGACAGTACCTACAGGGTCTATTAGCCTTGATATTGCACTTGGACTTGGCGGTGTTCCTAAGGGACGTATTATTGAGATATATGGACCAGAATCAAGTGGTAAGACAACAGTTGCATTACATATGGTTGCAGAAGTACAAAAGAGAGGTGGAATAGCTGGATTTATAGATGCAGAGCATGCTCTTGATCCTGTATATGCTAAGAATATTGGAGTAGATATAGATAATCTTTACATTTCACAGCCTGATTTCGGTGAGCAGGCATTGGAAATTACTGAAACTATGGTTAGAAGTGGAGCTATAGATATAGTTATCGTAGACTCTGTTGCAGCTATTGTTCCTAAGGCTGAGATTGACGGTGAGATGGGAGATTCACATGTTGGCTTACAGGCAAGACTTATGTCACAGGCTCTTCGTAAGCTTACAGCTGTTATCAGTAAGTCTAATTGTATCGTTATCTTTATTAACCAGCTTCGTGAAAAAATTGGAGTTATGTTTGGTAATCCAGAGACAACAACTGGTGGTAGAGCATTAAAGTTCTATTCATCTGTTCGTATGGATGTAAGAAAGATTGAGACATTAAAGAGTGGTGGCGATGTGGTAGGTAGCCGTACTCGTATTAAGATTGTAAAGAACAAGATTGCACCTCCATTTAAGGAAGCTGAATTTGATATTATGTTTGGTGAGGGTATATCAAAGGCAGGAGATTTACTTGATTTAGCTGCTAGTATTGATGTTATTAATAAAAGTGGTGCTTGGTATGCATATAACGGCGAAAAGATTGGTCAAGGTAGAGAAAATGCTAAGAATTTCCTTAAACAGAATCCAGATATATTAGATAAGGTTGAAGCCGCAGTTCGTGAACATTTTCAGTTAGAAGGAGCAGGTGGTGCTGATATAGAGGATGAGGAATAATAGTTCATGGATAAATACAGAGTAATATCTGTAGTACTTCTTAATAAAAAAAGATACAAAATCTTATTGGAGGGTACGAGCAATTTAACCATTGCTTTGTACCCTTCAGAAGTAAGAAGGTTTGGAATAAAGGAAGGTACTTTTATAAGTGAGGAGCACTACGCGCAGATAGAAGATATTTTATATAAACGAGGAAAAGAGCGAGCACTTTATTATCTTAAGGATTCAGATAAAACTTCATATCAGATGAAAACAAAGCTTAAAGCAGGTTTTTATCCTGATGAAATTATAGATAGAATATTAGCTTTTTTAATTAAATATGGATATATTGACGATTATGAGTATGCGAAAAGGTTTATCTCATATAATATTAGCAAAAAAAGCATATTTAGAATAAAAGAAAGTTTATATGTTAAAGGTGTTGGAAGGGATATTATAGAAGATGCTATAGAAAATTTCAGGGAGGATGGTTTACATAATAATTGTTATGACGATGAAAATGTGGATAATCCGCAGGTTGCAATTATAAGGAAACATATTTCTAAAAAAATTAAGGCAGATATGGACAATCAATATGAAAGTAAAATTATCATGTCATTACTTAGAAAGGGTTTTATGTACGAAGACATAGTAAATGTGTTGCAAGAAGTAAAAAACACAATATTTTGTGGTTGAATTGACAAAAAATTGTGTACAACTATTGACATTATTAGTAAAAAAGTATAAAATTTATATGTTGTATTTTTACAATAAAATTGAATAGGGAGGTGCTCCTGTGGAACATTTAGTATGTATTGCGGTAGGCGCTGTTGTTGCCATAATTTCATGGATTGCAGCTATTACATATCGCAAGAAGGTTGTTGAGTCCAAGATAGGAGGCGCCGAAGCTCAAGCTAGAGAGATTATAGATGAGGCTGTTAAGACTGCAGAAGCTACAAAAAAGGAAGCTCTTTTAGAGGTAAAGGAAGAGTCACTTAAGACTAAGAATGAACTTGAGAAAGAGACAAAGGAACGTAGAGCAGAATTACAGAAGTATGAGAAGAGAGTATTATCAAAGGAAGAAGCTGTTGATAAGAAATCAGATATGCTTGAGAAGAAGGAAAGCGCCCTTGCAAAGAAGGAAGAACAACTTGCTAAGGTTAAAGCTGAAGTTGAAAAGCTTAATGAGCAAAGAACACAGGAACTGGAAAGAATCTCTGGATTGACCTCCGAACAAGCAAAAGAAATTTTATTACAAACTGTTGAAGAAGAAGTTAAACATGATACTGCAAAATTAGTTAAGGAGCTCGAAGCTCGAGCTAAGGAAGAAGCTGGAAAGAAAGCTAAGGAGTATGTAGTTGGTGCTATTCAGAAATGTGCAGCAGACCATGTATCTGAAGCTACTATTTCAGTAGTTCAGCTTCCAAATGATGAGATGAAGGGTAGAATTATCGGTAGAGAGGGTAGAAATATCCGTACCCTTGAAACAATGACAGGTGTAGACCTTATCATTGACGATACTCCAGAAGCTGTTATCTTATCAAGCTTTGATCCAATAAGAAGAGAGGTTGCTAGAATCGCTCTTGAGAAATTGATTGTTGATGGAAGAATTCATCCAGCAAGAATTGAGGAAATGGTTGAAAAAGCTCAAAAAGAAGTTGAAATGATGATGAGAGAGGAAGGCGAGGCCGCAACTTTAGAGGTTGGCGTTCATGGTATACATCCTGAACTTGTAAGATTACTTGGTAAGATGAAGTTCAGAACAAGCTTTGGACAGAATGCATTAAAGCATTCTATAGAAGTTGCTCATTTATCAGGTTTATTAGCTGGTGAAATAGGCGTGGATGTAAGACAAGCTAAGCGTGCAGGTTTATTGCATGATATTGGTAAGTCTGTTGACCACGAGATGGAAGGCTCGCATATCCAGATAGGTGCAGATCTTTGTAGAAAATATAAAGAATCAGCACTTATTATCAATGCAGTTGAGGCACATCATGGTGATGTTGAACCAGAATCGCTTATTGCATGTATTGTACAGGCAGCTGATGCGATTTCAGCAGCTAGACCAGGTGCTAGAAGAGAAACTTTAGAAACATACACCAATAGATTACAGCAGTTAGAGGATATTACTAACTCGTATAAGGGTGTTGATAAATCTTTTGCTATTCAGGCAGGTAGAGAAGTTCGTATTATGGTATTACCAGAACAGGTATCAGATGCTGAGATGGTATTACTTGCAAGAGATATTTCTAAGCAAATTGAGGATGAACTCGAATATCCAGGTCAGATTAAAGTAAATGTGATCAGAGAGAGTAGAGCTATTGAATTTGCGAAATAATTATTAATACGTTATTTTCCAGTTTGTTTAAGCGGTCAGGATTTCCTGGCCGCTTTTAAAAATAAACTATTCAATATAAGAATAAGTCTTTGGATATAAGTTGGAGTTTAAAAAATATTAAAAATGGTAGACTTTATTACTTTATTATATTATAATATACCAAGCTTTAATGAGTAAACTATGACTTGTTAAGGAAATACATAGAATTAAGGTGGTACTAATTATGGCATTAACATTATCAAAGAAGGCTATGGAAGTTAAGCCTTCATCAACATTGGCAATTACAGCAAAGGCAAAAGAGCTTAAAGCACAGGGCGTTGACGTGGTTGGTTTCGGTGCAGGTGAGCCTGATTTTAATACACCAGACAATATCTGTACAGCTGCTATTGAGGCCATTAATAGTGGTTTTACAAAATATACACCTGCTTCAGGAATCGCTGACCTTAAGGAAGCAATCTGCGAAAAGTTTAAAAGCTTCAACGGTCTTGATTATAAGCCTTCACAGATTGTTATTAGCAATGGTGGTAAGCATTCATTAACAAATGTTTTTTCTGTAATTTTAAATCCAGGTGATGAGGTTATTATACCTGCTCCATACTGGTTAAGCTATCCAGAAATTGTAAAGCTTGCTGATGGTGTTCCTGTATTCGTAAGAGGTGAGAAGGAAACTGGCTATAAGGTTAATGTGGAGATGCTTGAGAAGGTTACAACAAACAAGACAAAAGCGCTTGTATTAAATACTCCAAGTAACCCTACAGGTATGATATATAGTGAGGATGAGCTTAGAGCTATTGCTGATTATGCCGTAAAGAATGATATATATGTTGTAGCAGATGAAATGTATGAGCATCTTGTATACAATGGTAAGAAGCATGTAAGTATTGCATCTTTCAATGAGGAGATATACAAGAGAACTATCACAGTAAGCGGTCTTGCAAAGAGCTATGCTATGACAGGTTGGAGAATTGGTTATACAGGCTCTTCAGAAGAGATTGCCAAGCTTATGGGAAGTGTTCAGAGTCATCAGACATCTAACCCTAACTCTATAGCTCAGAAGGCTGCGGTAGAAGCTTTAAGAGGTGATCAGTCAACTGTTAAGATGATGATTAACGAGTTTGATAAGAGAAGAAAGTATATGTATGATAGATTCACAAAGATGCCATATGTTTCAACACTTGAGCCAGAAGGCGCATTCTATGTGTTTGTTGATGTTACAGAGACACTTGATAAGACATATAAGGGTAATAAGATTGAATCAGCAGCTGAGTTTGCTAGAATCTTAATAGATGAATATAATGTAGCAGTAGTACCATGTGCAGATTTTGGATTTGAGAATCATATTCGTCTTTCTTATGCAATCTCTATTGAACAGATAGATAAGGGTGTTACAAGAATTGAACAGTTCCTTAAAGAGTTAAAGTAATTAGATAAAATCGAGCAGTTACAATTCCTGCTCGATTTTTGAATACTAAAAAGTAAATTTTATTTGGAGGATAAAGTTATGGCAAAGATTGGATTTATTGGAATGGGTAATATGGGGTATGCAATGCTTAAAGGTGCATTGAATGTATTTCCAAAGGAGGACTTAATCTTTACAGATGTAAGCACAGAAAGAGTTGAGAAGGTTTCTAAGGAAACGGAAGTTTCCCATGTTCTTACAAATGCAGAGCTTGCTAATAGTGCAAAATATATTGTATTGGCGGTTAAACCACAGTTTTATGCTACAGTTCTTAAGAATATTGAAAATATTATAAAGAAGGACCATGTGGTTATTTCCATTGCACCAGGTATCAGCATCGATTCGTTAAAGGATGCCTTAGGCTTTGATGCTAGAATAGTTAGAGCAATGCCTAATACACCAGCACTTTTAGGTGAAGGGATGACAGGTATTTGTTATGACCAGACTGCCCTTAATTTTGAGGAAAAAGAAGTGATTGAGAAATTTTTCTCATCTTTCGGAAAGTACAAGGTAGTAGAGGAGCGTCTTATGAGTGCTGTGACATGTGTAAGTGGTAGTTCACCTGCATATGTATATATGTTTATTGAAGCGTTGGCAGATAGTGCAGTTAAATATGGTATGCCAAGAGATGCTGCATATGAGATGGCTGCTCAAACTGTTGCAGGTGCTGCAAAGATGGTTCTAGAAACAAAAGAACATCCAGGTAAATTAAAGGATATGGTTTGCTCACCAGGTGGAACTACTATTGCAGCTGTTTCAGCCCTTGAAGAGTATGGATTTAGAAATAGTATTATAAAAGCTACAGATGCTTGCTTTAGTGTTGCTGAAGGCTTTAAGAGAAAGTAGTTTTTGTCATACATATTACAGGAGGAAGATTATGGAGCCATTAAAAAGGATTAGCAGAGAATTAAAGTATAAAGGCGCTATAATTGACATATATCAGGACAAGGTTCAAGGACCTGATGGTCTTGTTCATAATTATGATTTTATAGGTCATAATGGTGCAGCTGCAGTATTACCGATTAGAGATGACGGTAAAATTCTTATGGTTAAACAGTATAGAAATGCACTTGACAGATTTACAATTGAGCTTCCAGCAGGTGGATTAAATGGCAAAGATGAGCCGGGGATTGTGTGTGCAGCCAGAGAATTAGAAGAAGAGACAGGCTATAAATCAGAAGATTTAGAACATCTTATCACAATTAGAACCACCATTGCTTTTTGCAATGAACAGATAGAGATATATATTGCAAGAAATCTTAAAAAGACAGCACAGCATCTTGATGAAGGAGAATTTGTAGATGTGGTTGAATATACTATAGATGAGTTGGTTGATATGGTATATAATTCAACTATTCAGGATAGTAAAACTATTTCAGCTATAATGACTTATTATAATAAATATTGCAGATAATAATCATAACTTTGTCCCTATATCATATATTTAAAGGAATAAATATTATAGGGGTGGATGTAGAATGAATATTAAAAATATATTTTTGCCAAAAAAAGGTTTTAGAGTACAGACGATGAATTTCAGTGAAAGCCATCGTCTGTTCTTTTTGTTCATCATAGGAATAGTAGGTGGGACATTTTTATTTAATATGCTGGGCAAGGAATTGGCAGGGAAAATAGGAATATATAGTGAGTACATGATAAGTGGTTTTAATATGACAACCATAGAAAACATAAATCCAATGGATTTTTTTATGTTTTGTATACGTAAATATTGTTATCAATCATCTATTATTATTTTACTTATTACTCTGCTTAAAAGCAAAAGCATGAGTGGTATATTGTGTATTGTTAAAGGTGTAAATATATCATTTTTAGTTGGTTCAGCTACCATATCCTTTGGAGTGGGAGGAATTCTTATATATATTATGTCTATATTTCCACATTATTTTTTTTATGTTCCATTATTTATATGGAGTATATATTTGGCAAATATTATAAGAGAAATATTTAATCATAAGAGAAGTGCTAAGGGGATTTTAAAAGCATGTATTATCGAATTTGCATTTATCATAGGAACATCAGTATTTGAGGCCTACGGAAATTTGCCTATTATGATTAGTATGTTTACATAAAATTTAAAGTTTACATAAAATTATCTTGCGAAAAAACATTTTATTGTATATACTATACGTACATTTTGTTTGTATAATATGGTAGGTGTAGTATGGAAAGTAAAATTTTATTTTTTATGAATTATTTAATGACGGTTAAACATGCTTCTAAGAATACTTTGGAATGTTATCGAAGAGATTTAGAGGGTATGAAGGAGTATTTTTATAGTCAGGGTATTACGGAGTTGGAAAAAATCACTGCAACAAGTATAAATTCATATATTTTATATATGGAAAAGCAAGGGAAATCACCAGCTACAATAGCGCGAGTTATTTCTTCTATTAAGACTTTTTTTAGATGTATGATTAATAACGGCTATGTAAAAAGAGAACCAACAGAAAATGTTAATGTGCCAGAGCTTGAAAAAGAGAAAACTAGAAGCAAAACTATATCAAAGGCTGAAGTGAAAAAGATTTTAGATAGTATAGAGGGTGAAGATGAGCTTGCTTTAAGAGATAAGGCTATGATAGAGCTTTTATATGATGCAGAGCTTAAAGTTAGTCAGATTATTAATCTTAAGGTGGAAGATGTAAATCTTGATTATAATTATGTGACAGTCCGTGGAACAAAAAAGGATAAAACACTTCCTTTTGGTTGGTCTGTTAATAAATCACTTATGACATATGGACAGTTAGCTCGTGACAAGTTTTTAAAGGAAAAGGATGAAGGTTTTCTTTTTATGAATTGCTTTGGAAAACAGATGACACGACAGGGTTTTTGGAAGATATTTAAAAAGTGTGTTGCAAATGCTAAGCTTTCAGGTGTTACTACGCATAGTTTGCATAAATAATTTTTTACTTGAAAAAAATTATAGAATATTGTAAGATAAAATATATGTTTATGTGAACTTAAGGAGGAATATATATGAATAGAGGCAAAGGAAGATCCTTTGTAGGTTTTTTACTTACATATTTTCTTGTTGTTACACTTATATGTACAAGCCTTTTTGTATGTTTAAGAGTAAGCTTTTTGAAGGGAGATGATGTTAAATCTTTTATAAAAAGCTTGGATTTAGGAGAGGCTGTACAGGAGATTGTAAGTAAAACTGTAAAAGAATCTGGTGATAAGAAGCCTGATGCAGAGAATAAGATATCAGATGAATTAGTGGATTCATTGCTTACAGAGGATGTAGTAAGTGATGTGACTGATATTATGGTTGAAGCTATCACTGATGAAAAGGAAGTAGATTTAAGTCAGGTTAAAGATAGCTGTATGAACGCCGTGATAGATATGTCAGAGCAGACTGTGGATGATGTTATAGAAGAGTTAAAGGCTAATGGTTCTGTTATAGATGCTGAAAGTCTTAAGAATAATAGCATAATAAGTCAGTATCAGAAGGATTTCAATATTGATGTAACAACTCCTATCTTAGAGCAGATGCAAACAGTATATGGTTCTAAATCTGTAAATATCGAAGATATAGATGTTGAAGAAGTTAAGAGTGAAGCAAAGGAAGCTGTTAAAACAAATGTAATCCCTAAGATAGAAGTGAAAGTAGATAAGCTTATTAAGGATACAAATATTGAGGTTAATGAGCAGATGGAAACCTTCAGAAAAGACACAGATATTAAAGGAATAATAGATGTTGTTGATTTGCTTTTAGCTCAATTGATGAAGTCTATAATAATTGGAATTGTGGTTTCTATAATATTTATTGTACTTCAGTTTGTTGTATATAAGAAAGATATTAACAAAGCCTTTAAGAATATAGGAGTTTCAGGAGCAGTGTTAGGTGTTTTAATGCTTCTTATAAGTAAGCTTGTTGATATTATTAGAAAATTTATACTTTCATCTTTAGAAGGTGAAGATGCTAGCGTTGACGTTATAAGAAATATTGTTAATAAGTATGTTCCTAAAATGGAAAATGCTACAAGTAATATCGGTTTGATAAGTATTATTATAACAGTTTTATTGATAGTGGTAGCTGTTATTTTAAAGAAGAAGCTGGAAGATAAGGATGCTCTCTTTGCAACAGAGGATACGTTTGCAGACGGAACAAGTCTTAGAGATGATTCCTCAAATCTGCTTTAATCACAATATTTTATAAAAAATGATATATTTATCAACACATTTGTAAATATTATGATATAATGATGAATAGTTTATTACAAAAGGTTAAGATTAATATCTTAACCTTTTTTATGATATAGGAAAGTTCTCTGAAATTCCTATATCATAAAAAACGCTCCGCGAGGATGAGCACTCGCACGAGAAGAATATGTCAGCTAACGCTGACCGTGCTCGGCTCGCAAAGCGGAGCAAGTCCCTCTAGACAGAGGGATTTAGGGAGATGATGCGGACTTGTCCGCTTTGTTCCGATATAGGATAGTAAATAGGAGGACATCATGGGTTTTGTTAATAAGTTGGAAAAGAAATATGGAAGATATGGAATTAGTAATTTAATATATTATGTACTTGGAGCATATGCTATAGGATATGTTTTATTTTATGCAATGCCAGATGTTTATGATATGTTAACTATGCATCCAGCACTTGTATGTAAAGGACAAGTATGGAGATTGTTTACATGGATTATAACAATACCACAACAGTTAGATGTGTTTGTTATATTTATGTTTTTGTTTTACTTTTGGATTGGAACGACGCTGGAAAATTATTGGGGAACATTTAAGTATAATCTCTATATGCTTTCAGGTTGGTTTTTTATGACAGTAGGAGCAATGCTTTGCTATGTTATTACAGATTTAACAATGGGTTATGGAATAAATATAATTGTAACCACATCATATATAAATTTGACTTCATTTCTTGCCAGTGCCGCTATATTCCCAAATGCCCAGGCTTTAATCTTTGGTTTAGTTCCAGTGAAGTTTAAGTGGCTTGCAATATTTGATTTAGTAATATTAGGATATGATTTTATATATAGATTTATGTTATTGGTTAGATATAATCCTTATGAAATCATCTTAAAAACTGGTGGTGAATATACAAGGGAGGTATGTATTGCAGGCTGTATATCTATCGCTATATCGTTGCTCAATTTTGTTATCTTCTATTTTGGTTCAAGACATGGTATGAGATTTACACCAAAGCATATAAAAAGACAAACAAAATATAAGAGTCAGGTAAAGGTAAATAAGGGTGCTTCTAAACATAAGTGTGCTATATGTGGAAGAACAGAATTGGATGCGGAGAATCTTGCATTCAGATATTGCTCTAAATGTGAAGGAAATTATGAGTACTGCACAGACCATTTATTTACTCATGAACATGTAAAAAAAGGGGAATAAGATATTATATGAATTTTAAAATAGGAATTTTTGTGGTAGCTGCTATGATTATTTTATGTGGCTGCAACCTTACAACAGATAGATTTGATAAAGATGAAAGCAATAAAGAATATGATTATAGAGAAATGTATCTTAATAATGACACTATGGATTTGACAGATAAGGATTTAGAAGCCTTTAACGAAGCTACAAGAATC
Organism: Lachnospiraceae bacterium; assembly: GCA_017412055.1. Lineage (GTDB taxonomy): Bacteria > Bacillota > Clostridia > Lachnospirales > Lachnospiraceae > SVEL01. The sequence goes on from JAFQOW010000012.1 coordinate 112,318, forward strand.
TATAATTTATATATAAAAAGCTGTGACAATGATTTTAAGAAAGCAGTTGCGGCCCATGATTATATAATAAGAAATTGCATATATAATGTGGATGCTATTGATAATGATGAATTGACAGACGATGATTTTAATGAATATGGAGTGTTTGTTAAGGGAAAGGCAGTATGTGAAGGATATGCTAAGGCGTATAAAATGCTTATGGATATTGCGGATATTGATTGTATAATTGTAACGGGAACTGTCGGTGAGAATGAAATACCTCATGCGTGGAATATGATTAAGCTTGATAATAGCTGGTATCATGTGGATGTAACATATGATGATCCAAATCCTGAGACAAAGGAAATAATCTATCTATATATGAGTATTACAGATGAGATTATAGAGAAGGATCATAAGTGGAATAAAAAGAATACACCTGAGGCGAATAATACAAAGTATGATTATGTAAAAATTAACAAAAGCTTTTGTGATTCTTTTGAGGAAATAAACAAGGTAATAAAAAAATGTAATACAGATAAAATAACGAATACTTCATTTATATGGAGTGGTGAAGGCGAGATTGAAGAGGCTGTGTGGAAACGTGCATTAAAGGACACAGATATTTCCAATCTCTCATTTTCGTGCTTTGGAGTAGATGGTAGACGATTATATATCATAAAACTCATATATTAATTAATGAATTAATTGGCAACGAATTCTTATAGCTCTTTATAATTAACAAATTATTCATACACATATTTCTTGTTATCAATATCTAAAAGTTTCTGATAATGAGAAATATGTGTATATTTTGTGAATTGAAGATAATTGGTAAAAAATATTGCAAAAAATGTAATAATTTGATATGATAAACGCAGAATGTGTACTTGGAAATAACTTCCCATATTTCTATATTAGTACGAAATCGGGCGAATTAATTTAATATAGGTAATTGATATGATGAGAGAGAGTGAATTTATTAGAATTGTCAATTACATCAAAAAAAATTATGGTATAGATTTAAGTCAGAAAAAGACGCTTATTACAGGTAGATTAGATAATTATTTGACTAGAAATGGCTACAATAATTACTCTGAGCTTATGAATAAGGTTGAAAATAATCCAACTTCCAATGAGGCGCGTGACTTAATTGATAATCTTACAACGAACCATACATATTTTATGCGTGAGATAGAGCATTTTCAATTTCTTAAGGATATAGTGCTGCCAGAGGCAAAGAAATCTTTAAAAGATACGAAGGACTTAAGAACTTGGTGTGCAGCAGCATCTACTGGGGAGGAACCGTATACTTTAGCTATGATATTAAAGGATTTCTTTTCACTAGAGGAGGAAAAGTGGGACACCTCGGTTTTAGCCACGGATATATCTACGAAAGTACTAGAATTTGCCAGTAAAGGAAGATATCTAAAAGAACAGATTGAACCTCTTCCAGATACTTGGAAACGTAGATATTTTAAGAGTATTAGCCATGACGAATGTATGGTTTCTGATGAACTTAAAAAGGAAGTTATATTTAGAAAATTTAATCTTATGGATACACTTCCTTTTAAGCAGAGATTACATATTGTATTTATACGAAATGTGATGATTTATTTTGATGAAGAGACAAAAATTGATTTAGTAAACAGAATATACGATATGCTTGTGCCAGGTGGATATATGTTTATAGGTACGACAGAAGGTATTGACAGGAGTAAAACTAAATTTAATTATGTTCGACCATCGGTATATAGAAAGTAGGAGACTTATGAGAAAAATCAAGGTGTTAGTTGTTGAAGATTCTTATATGTTTCGAGGAGTATTGGTTAATGGGTTGAATAGCGATTCAGGAATAGAGGTTGTGGCTACGGCAAATGACCCTTTTGAAGCTAGAGATATGATAATTAAATATGACCCAGATGTTATGACCTTGGATGTAGAGATGCCTAAGATGGATGGTATTGAGTTTTTAAGAAAGCTTATGCCACAGCATCCTATGCCAGTAGTTATGGTTAGCTCCCTTAACAGTAAGGTTTTTGATGCACTTGATGCAGGTGCAGTAGATTTTGTAAATAAGCCATCAGGATTAACAAGAGAACAGCTTGGTGACTTTATAAAAAATGAATTGGTAACAAAAATTAAGATTGCTTCAACTGTGAAGATTAGTAATCTAAAGAAAAGTAAATATGGTGATAACAAGCATGAACAACAAGGAGAAGGCAGCATATATAATAAGAAGGTGCTTGCCATTGGAGCCTCTACCGGTGGTACGGAGGCTATTTGTTCTGTACTTATGGGATTAAATAGAGATGTACCGGGTATGGTTATTACACAGCACATGCCGCCAGGTTTTACAAAGATGTTCGCAGATAGATTGAACAATCAGACAAGACTTAATGTGAAGGAAGCTGCCACAGGAGATATTATTAAAACTGGACATGTGCTTATTGCACCAGGTGATAAGCAGATGAAGATTGTTAAGGTTGGAGATATTTACAAGGTAGAATGCTTTAATGGACCTAGGGTCAGTGGTCATTGTCCATCAGTTGATGTGCTATTTGATTCAGTTGCAACTGCTTGTGGTAAAGATTCTATAGGAGTACTGCTAACAGGTATGGGGGCAGATGGTGCAAAAGGACTTCTTAAAATGAAGCAGGCTGGTGCGTATACCATAGGACAGGATGAAATGAGCTGTATTGTATATGGAATGCCAAAGGTGGCGTATGAATTAGGTGCTGTGGGATTTCAAGTAAGTCTTGATAAAATCCCTGAAAAAATATACACATTATTAACAAGAAAGTAGATATATGAAAGGAGATAAATTAATGAAAATTTTATTAGCAGAGGACGATTTCGCAAGTAGAAAGTTTATGAGTAGGATTCTTAATAAGTATGGTGAAGCGGATATAACTGTTAATGGTTTAGAGGCAGTTGATGCATTTTTGATGGCGCTGGATGATGATGAGAGATATGATTTAGTTATTCTTGACGTAATGATGCCTATGCTTGATGGTTATCAGGTTCTTAGCACTATTAGAAAATTTGAGACTGATAGAAATTTCAAACCAGAGGAAAGAACAAGGGTTGTTATGACAACCGCTTTAAATGAAGAGATAAATGTTAAGAAAGCTATGGAAATTGGTTGTGATGCATACGTAGGTAAGCCAGTTAATGTAGAGAGATTTGAAATGCTTCTTAGCAAAATGGGTTTTGAACCGATTAAGTAATTAATTATTTTATATATTAGGAAGGAGGACAATAATGGGACAGGAATTTAGCACGGACGGAATGCTTGATATATTTCTTTTTGAAAGTACTCAGCTTTTAGAAAAGCTTGATGAACTTGTAATTGAAAAAAAAGATGCAGATGCATTTGATTCTGATGATATCAATGAAATTTTTAGAGTAATGCATACTATCAAGGGTTCTTCAGGAATTATGATGTTTGAAAATATCGCTAAAATATCCCATAAGCTTGAAGATATATTTTACTATATAAGAGAATCACAACCCGATAATATTCCGCATATGGAATTGGTTGGTCATGTTCTTGATGTATCAGGATTTATTTCAGAAGAGCTTGATAAGATTAAGGAAGGGGACAATCCAGATGGTGATGAAAGTGGTCTTTTAGAGGAACTGGAAACATTTCTTAAAATGATTAAGAAAGAGATTGAAAGTGACAAGAAAAAAGAGATGCCACCGGAAAATGTTTATGTGGCGCCAAGTCAGTTCTATATTCCACCTGTATCTACAGAAAGCAGTCATTTCTATAAGATACATATGACTTATCGAAAAGATACATTGATGAGTAATGTAAGAGCTTATTCAGCTACGTATGCATTAAAGGAAGTAGCAGAGGACTTATTGTTCACACCGGAGGATATTCTTACCAATGAAGCAAGTGCAGATGTTATCTTAAAGGATGGCTTTAAGATGTTACTTCAGGCACAGTGCACTAAGGAAGAAATTCTTGGAATGATTGATAGTTCAGAGGTTGAACATATTGATATATATGAGTGTTCACCTAAGGAATATCAGTTAGGATTTGATAGCAACGATGCCATTATCGATTTGACATCTTCAGTTGAAGAAATAGAAGAAAAGGTTGCTAAAGAAAAGAAGGAACCACAGCCTGGTGATTATGTAATTAAATCAAAAGAGGTTGGTAAAGCTAAGAAGTTAGCCAAGAATGAGTCAAAGGCACCAAAGCAGACATTTATTAGTATAAATGTTGAGAAGATGGATATGCTTATGGACCTTATTGGAGAGATAGTCATAGCGGAGGCTGTTGTGGCACAAAATCCTGATTTAAAGGTACCAGGACTTGAGTTATCTAACTTTAATAAAGCTACAGCCCAGCTTATGAAGATAACATCTGATTTACAAGATGTGATAATGTCTATGAGAATGATGCCACTTAATCCTACATTCCAGAAAATGAATAGAATCGTATTTGATTCAGCAAGAAAGCTTGGAAAAGAAATAGATTTGGTGATAAGTGGTGAAAATACTGAGGTGGATAAGAATATTATCGAAAATATATCAGATCCACTTATGCATATTATAAGAAATTCTGTTGATCACGGTATTGAAACTAAGGAGGACAGAATTGCAGCTGGAAAGGATCCAAAGGGTGTTATTAAGCTTACTGCTAAGAATGAAGGTGGTAAGGTTCTTATAATCGTAGAAGATGATGGTCAGGGACTTAACAAAGAAAAGATTTTAGCAAAGGCGAGAAAGAATGGACTTATCAATAAGGATATTGAGTATTCAGATAAGGAGATTTTCCAGTTTATAACATTGCCAGGCTTCTCCACAAAGGAAAAGGTAACAGAGCTTTCTGGTAGAGGCGTTGGAATGGACGTTGTAGTAAAGAATATAGGTAATGTAGGTGGAACACTTGAAATTGACAGCGAACAGGGTAAGGGTTCTACAATGACACTTAAGATACCTCTTACATTAGCTATTATTACAGGTATTGTATTAAGAATAGGTTCATCAACTTTTGTAGTTGAGACAAGTGCAGTTAAAGAATTTATAAGGGTTTCGGAAGGAACTGTTATAGAAAATCCAACAGGAGATACAGCGGTTCGTGTAAGAGATGAGATATTGCCATTAGTTGACCTTGGTAAGAAGTATAAAATAGAAGGGTACGAACCAAATCCGGATAAGGATATTATGGCAGTGCTTGAGCATGAAGGAAAAAAGATTTGCATATATGTTTCGTCGCTTATAGGAGAGCAGGAAATCGTTGTTAAACCAATTCCGGATTATTTCAAGAAGGTACAGGGACTTTCTGGCTGTACACAGCTAGGCGATGGAAGTGTTGCTCTTATACTTGATGTGGGTGGATTAACTTAAAATTTTAGCTACATAATATGTTGAAATGTAGCAGAAGGGACATTTGTATGAAAAAATATAAAGATTGGAAAGTATCGACTAAAATATCATCTTTAATTGTTTTAACAGTAATTTTAAATGCTTTAATTACAAGCCTTGCGAAAGATTTTCTTGAGAGAAAAGAATTATATACAGGCAGCTATGGAGACCATGCAAAAATATTTTTGATTGTTGTATCATTTGTTTTTACTGTAATAATCATCGTCAGTGGGTTTATTATTCGAAAGTCTATAAAAGATCCTATAGATGAAATATTGAAAGCAATAAAAATAATTGGAGATGGAGGGGTTGATATTGAGATAAAAAAAATCAATAATGATGAATTTGGTATTATTATTGATGCTCTTAATGAAACCGTTGCGAGTATTAAAGAAGATGCAGGTATAGCTAAGAAGATTGCTAAAGGTGATTTGTCTATGAGAATCGTACCTAAGAGCAATATTGATGAATTAGGTCAATCGTTTAAATTGCTTCTTGATGATCAAAATCAGATACTTGGAAGTATAAAGGAAGCATCTATGCAGGTTACAACTGGTTCGGAACAGGTTGCATCAGCTAGCCAATCCCTTGCATCAGGCTCTACACAACAGGCAAGTGCGCTTGAACAGGTTTCAGCGGCTATTGAAGAGATATCACATAGAACTAAGAATAATGCCGCAGAAGTTAATGTGGCTAACAATCTTGTTATGGAAGCAAAAGAAGGTGTTGTTAAAGGTAATAACCAAATGCAGGATATGATGATTGCTATGGATGAGATTAATAAATCATCTGTTGATATATCAAAGATTATTAAGGTTATTGATGATATAGCTTTCCAGACAAATATATTAGCGCTTAATGCAGCTGTAGAAGCTGCGAGAGCAGGTTCATATGGTAAGGGCTTTGCAGTTGTAGCGGAGGAAGTAAGAAATCTAGCTGCTAAGAGTGCTAAGGCTGCAAGTGAAACAGCAGAGCTTATTGAAAATTCAATAGAAAAGGTTGAAAAGGGTTCGGCTATTGCAGCAGAAACAGGTAAGGCATTATCGGAGATTGTATATAATATTGATAAGATAGTAGATATTATAAGTGGAGTAGCTGTTGCTTCAAACGAACAAGCTACAGCGATAACACAGATAGATACAGCTTTAGGGCAAGTATCACAGGTTGTTCAAAGTAATTCTGCTACAAGCGAGGAATGTGCAGCTGCCAGTGAAGAATTGTCAAATCAGGCAATAAGATTACGTGAGCTTATATCAGGATTTAAGCTTAGAGGTTTATAAAAGACTCATAATTAAGACATAAAACGGGAGGTATAGAATGTTAATTACGACAAAAATAATGAAAAATATGAAAGTGCGAACAAAAGTTAGGATGCTTGTAGGGTTAGCTTTTGCAGTAATTGTATTATTAACTATGCAGATAGTGTCCATATCAGAAAAAATAGGAACTTATGTAGGGCTTTCAGCAGAAGAATTAGAAAAGAAGGCCAATATAATCGTTACTCAGGGAATTATAACAGGTATAGTTTTTGAATTGGCAATTATTGGGTTAGGTGTTTATGTAGCGAGAACGATAGGTATTAACCTTAAGAAAATTGTGGATGCAATTAAAATAGTTAGTGATGGTGGCGTTGAGGTAGAATTAATCAAAGATTCAAATGATGAATTTGGCGAAATAATAGATGCGATAAATGAAATGGTAAATTCCGTGGAACATAATGCTCGTATAGCATATAATATTTCCGATGGTGACTTATCTATGAATGTAGTTCCGAGAACAGATATAGATGTATTGGGTATAGCATTTAAAAAGTTGGTAGATGATAATAATTACATATTAGGAAATATCAGAGAAGCATCTATGCAGGTTACAACTGGTTCAGAACAGGTGGCATCAGCAAGTCAGTCATTGGCGCAGGGCTCTACAGAACAGGCGAGCTCTCTTGAACAAATCACATCATCTATAAGTGATATTGCTGACAGAACTAAGGCAAATGCTGAACAGGCAAACAATGCTAATAAGCTTGTAAATGAAGCAAAAGAAGATGCGAAAAAAGGTAATGTTCAGATGGGTGAAATGATTGATGCAATGCATGATATTAATCACGCCTCTGAAAATATTTCAAAGATTATAAAGGTAATTGATGATATAGCATTCCAGACAAATATTTTAGCACTTAATGCTGCGGTAGAAGCAGCTAGAGCTGGTGTTCATGGTAAGGGCTTTGCTGTAGTAGCAGAGGAAGTAAGAAATCTTGCCGGCAAAAGTGCTCAGGCTGCCAATGAAACAGCAGAGCTTATAGAGGATTCTATAGCTAAAATATCAAAGGGTTCAAAGCTTGCCGAGGATACAGCTATAGCTCTTGAAACTATTGTTGTAAATATTGAAAAAATTGTAGAATTAATAAGCAATATTGCCGATGCATCAAACGAGCAGGCTACAGCTATTACGCAGATTGATCAAGCATTAGGACAAGTATCACATGTAGTGCAAAGTAATTCAGCTACAAGTGAGGAATGTGCGGCGGCTAGTGAGGAGCTTTCAAATCAGGCAATGAGATTAAGAGAATTAATTGCTAAATTCAAACTTAGAGCTGAGGAAATATCATATTATAAGAATGATTCATTAAGTGGCAATGAAAATATAATTTCTCTTGGTGGATTTGGAAAATATTAATTGGAATAGGAGGTATAAAAGTGAGCGATATTATAGAAGAATTAATTGAAGAAGATACACAGAAAGGTATGTATATGACCTTCAAGTCTGGACGTGAGCATTTTGGTATTGCTATAAAGTATGTAAATGAAATTATAGGAATACAAAAAATTACAGCCATTCCTGAATCAGAAGAATACATAAAAGGTCTTATTAATTTAAGGGGCAAGATTATTCCTGTTATCGATGTTAGGCTTAGATTTAAGCAAGAACCATTGGAGTATAACGATAGAACATGCATTATCATCATAGATGTACAGTCTACAGTTATTGGCTTAATCGTTGAAAAAATTGAAGAGGTAGTAACTATTCCGGATGAATGTATTGATCCACCACCAAAGCTTGTTCATGGAAATGCAATGAATAAGTATGTATGGGGCTTAGGTAAGCTCAGTGATGATGTTAAGCTTCTTCTTGATCCAGATAAGCTAATAAAGGATGAAGATTTAGAATTTATGGAAGACGCTGCTGAAACAGCTCAAGCTGAGGAAGATGCTGTAGAGTAAAGACGTGTAATGGAGGGTCATATGATTAAAAAGATAAAAAATGCAAAGATTACAACAAAGGTTGTAAGTTTGATAGGGTTGTCTGTGTTATTTATGATTATTTTTGCTGTATTATTGTTTATGGTTATTGGTAATGCAGTTGAATGGTTTGGAGGAGATAAAGCAAGTAATTATATTAGAAGCTTTACTGTATTTTCATTTTTAGTTATGGTTTTAGGACTTATATCTATTGTAGGTTTAGGTGTGTATGTATCACGTTCAATTAGAATGTCACTTAAGCAGATTGTTAAAGCCATTAAGATAGTTGGTGAAGGTGGCGTGGATGTAGAACTTAAAAAGTTTTGCAATGATGAATTCGGTGAAATTGTAGATGCATTGCTTGAAACTGTTGGTCATATCAAAGATGATGCAGAGGTTGCATATCAGATAGCTGAAGGCGACTTATCAATGACAATTACACCTAGAAGTGATATAGATGTTTTAGGAAATGCCTTTAATAAACTTGTAACAGATCAAAATCATATTCTTGGAAATATAAAGGAAGCATCAATGCAGGTTACAACAGGCTCTGAACAGGTTGCGTCTGCCAGCCAGTCTTTAGCGCAAGGTTCAACAATGCAGGCTAGTTCACTTGAAGAAATTACAGCATCTATTAGCGAAATAGCAGATAGAACAAAGGTGAATGCATCACAGGCTAATAATGCTAATGACCTTGTACGTGAGGCTAAGGAAGGTGCTGTGCGTGGCAATGCTCAGATGGGCGAGATGATTGATGCCATGAATGATATTAATAATTCTTCTGAGAATATTTCAAAGATTATTAAGGTTATTGATGATATTGCATTCCAGACAAATATTCTTGCACTTAATGCTGCAGTGGAGGCTGCAAGAGCTGGCGCTCATGGAAAGGGATTTGCAGTAGTTGCTGAGGAAGTTAGAAATCTTGCAGGCAAGAGCGCACAGGCTGCCAGTGAAACCGCAGAGCTTATAGAAGATTCTATCTCGAAGATTGCTAAAGGCTCTAAGCTTGCAGAAAATACAGCAAAGGCCCTTGATACAATTGTTGGAAATATTGATAAGATAGTAGAGCTTATAAGTAATATTGCATTAGCTTCAAATGAGCAGGCCACAGCCATAACGCAGATTGACCAGGCTATAGGACAGGTATCAGATGTAGTTCAGAGTAATTCTGCTACAAGTGAACAGTGCGCTGCTGCCAGTGAAGAGTTATCAAATCAGGCACACAGATTACGTGAGCTTATAGCTAACTTTAAGTTACAGTCTTATAATCAGCCATATTACAGAGAAGATTCTTTTATGAAAGAGGAAAAAATTGATAATGAATCAATTATTTCTCTTGGAAGCGGTTTTGGCAAATATTAAAGAAGGTAGTGATAAACATGGAAAATATGTTTATGGGGTTGACAAGCTGTAGTAAGCGTTATTGTAGCTTGGTAATGGAAATTACTGAAGAGATAATTATATTTTTTAATATAAAAGGTAAAGTAATATCTGCCAATAATGCGGCTTGTAGTAAATTAGGATATAAATCAAATGAAATAAGCGGAATGAGTCTTATGGATATTTTTGATAACACTTTTTCCATAAACGATTATGGTAATGTAGTTCTTCCAATTATGGACAGTGACGGAACTATAATGAGTGTTATGTATAAGAAAAATATGACTTGTTTCGATGTACAAATGCGCATAAAAACATGGATTGATGATATGGGTAATTATGTTGGCGCAGTAAGTGCCAATGAAACGGTTTTAATAAAAAGCGCAGAGAAACAGTTAAATATTGCAAAAGAAGAACAAAAAATCACAGAACAGATTCGTACGGAATTCGTGGCGAATGTTACTCATGAATTAAGAACACCGCTTAATGGAATAATTGGTCATGTAAAGGATTTAAGAAGCATTGGATTAAATGACAATCAGATTTCATCTATAGAGATTATAGAACATTGTGCAGATAATATGATGAAGCTTATTAATAATATTTTGGATTTCTCTAAGCTGGAGGCTGGAAAATACCTCTTGGATGAAAGAGAATGTCAGTTTAGTAAGTTTGTTGACCATATTGTAGCAACGCATATAAAAACTATAGATGAGAAGGGCTTAAAGCTTGTTCTTAATGTAGATAGAGATATTCCGGAATATGTTATTTGTGATGAGCTGGCGCTTAGTAGAATTGTGAATAACCTTATGTCAAATGCTGTTAAATTTACGTCAGTAGGACATATTATGTTTCAGATTACAAAAGCAAGTGAGACGGATTCTTATGTTGAATTGTTCTTTATGGTTATTGATTCTGGAATAGGTATATCTGAGGAGGAAAAGAATAAACTCTTTAAGGAATTCTCCCAGGTTGATGCTTCTGTTACAAGAAAATATGGTGGAACAGGTCTAGGTTTATCTATTACAAAGCAGCTTGTAGAGATGATGAACGGAAAGATAAATGTAGATAGTACAAAGGGACTAGGAAGTACGTTCTCGTTTAATGTTGTGTTAAAGAAGAGTGATAAATCAGAAAATATTGATGAAAATAACTTCACATTCTCAGATAATGTTTCTAGAGTAGAAGGTGAAGTAGTGGAAGATAATAATTTCTTTGAGGTCAATAATTTTGGTTCGGATGAAAATTTGGCAGAAATTAGAAAGAATATGGAAAAGCTGGCGATTACCATAGAAATGCATAATTTTGAAAAGGCCGAAATGTTTGCTTCAAATGTAAAGGAATTGGTGGCGGGTCAGGACGAAGAGCTTGATAGAATGATATTTAGAATTATTTTATCCGTCAGAAAGGCTAATTATGAAAAATCCTTTGAATTACTTGAAAAACTAAAGGAAAAGATAGCGCAAATTATTTAGAAACTTATGATTAAAGGGTGATAGACGTGGAAAATAATATCATAAATGAAAAAAATGTTTTAGTAGTAGACGATATTTTTGAAAACTTATTAATTCTTAAAAGAATGCTCGAGAAAAGCGGATACAAGCCGCTTACAGCATCTTCAGCAAAGGATGCATTGGAGATGATTAAAGTAAAACCACCTCAGCTTATTTTATTAGATGTATATATGCCTGAGATGGATGGTTTTGAACTATGCGAAATTCTTAAACAAGATATAAAGACAAGAGAAATACCTATTATTTTTATTTCCGGTGGTATGTCAAAGGAAGATAAAATTAAGGGTTTTAAATTGGGCGCGGTAGATTTTATAAATAAACCATTTGAGGCAGAAGAGGTATCTTTAAGAGTCAATAATCATATTCAGATATATGAGATGAAGACGAATATGGAGAATTACAATAAACAGCTAAATAAAATGGTTAAAGACCATGCTATGAAGATAAAGGAAGAACAACGCAACACTATAGTTGCTCTAAAGAAAATGTTCTTTTTACATTTTCCAGATTCAGAAGCTACATTTAAAAATATTGCATATAACTGTAGATTTTTAGCACAGGCATTAGAATTTTCGGAAAAATATGAAAAGGTGATAAATCAACATCTTATCGATAATATAGAGGAAGCAGTAATACTTCATGATATTGGAAGAATTGATAAGGTTATTTCTTATGAGGATAAGGAAAATTGCCATGAGTTAGTCGGTGCAAAATTTTTAGAACAGTTATCATTTTTGTCTGAGCATAATGAATTATTGTCTTTATCTGCAGAAGTGGCTAAAACTCACAATGAAAAGTGGGATGGTTCAGGAGTTCCTTTGGGATTATCAGGGGAAAATATTCCACTAGTTTCAAGAATATTCGCAGTATGTAATGGGTTCGAGAATGCTTGTGTTGAATATCGTATTAGAAATATGGGGGCGGATGAAACTTCTATACGAGAATATGCTATTGAAAAAGTAATTGAGATGTCAGGAACAAAACTTGAATCAGGTATTGTGGATGTGTTTAAACAGGTATCACGTCAGTTTTCTATTTTAAAATAATAAAAAGGTATTTAATAAAGCTTCTTTGCATATATATAGGTAATAAATATGTAAAGGAGCTTTTTTATGGACTTGTATAAGGATATTGAAGGCAGAACAAATGGTGAAATATATATAGGAGTTGTAGGTCCTGTCAGAACTGGCAAATCTACATTTATAAAAAGATTTATGGATCTTTTAGTTATTCCTAATATGGAGGATGTACATAATAGAGAACGCACAAAGGATGAATTACCACAATCAGCAGCAGGAAAAACTGTCATGACTACAGAACCGAAATTTATTCCAAAGGAAGCTGCTAAGGTAATGCTTTCTGAAAATACAGAGGTTAAAATTAGACTTATAGACTGTGTTGGATATATGGTGGAAGGCGCTACAGGTCATATGGAAGATGATGTGGAGAGGATGGTAAAAACACCATGGTTTGATTATGAGATTCCATTTTCTAAGGCGGCAGAAATAGGTACTAAAAAAGTTATAAATGATCATTCGACAATTGGTGTAGTGGTTACTGCTGATGGAAGCTTTGGGGAAATTCCAAGGGAAGATTATGTAAGCGCAGAGGAGAAAACCATATATGAATTGAAGAATTTAAACAAACCATTTGTCGTATTGTTAAATTCTCTAAGACCTAATAATGATGAAACTATGAAGCTGGCTGAGGAAATGAAGAAAAAGTACAATGTCACAGTTTTGCCAGTAAATTGTAATCAGATGAAAAAAGAAGATATAGAGAATATATTGTCAGCGGTGCTTAAAGAATTTCCTATAAGCCAAATTATATTTTCTATGCCAAGCTATATAGATATGTTGAGTTATGACCATTATTTAAAAGACAGTATAATCAAAATTGCAAAAGAAGTAATTAAAATGGGAAGATATATGAAGGATTTTGATGATAAAACTGTTGGCGAGCTATGTGCTGATAATGAATATATAGATAACTTAATTATTTCAGAGAAGGATTTGTCAGCTGGGAATATAAAATTGAGCTTTTCTATGGATGAGAAGTACTATTATCAGATATTAAGTGAATTTACAGGTCAGGATATAGAAAATGAATATAGCTTAATAAAGACAATTAAGGACTTATCATCCAAAAAAGAAGATTTTGATAAGGTTAGTAATGCCTTAGAGCAGGTTTTTGCGAAGGGATATTCTGTGGTTATGCCTTCGAAGGAAGAAATTGTAATAGATGAACCTGAAGTGATTAAAAATGGTGCAAAGTATGGTGTGAAGATTAAAGCTATGGCACCGTCTATACATATGATTAAAGCAAATGTACAAACAGAGATTGCTCCTATAGTAGGAGATGAAGCTCAGGCTAAGGATTTGATAGAATTTATTAAGGAAAATGGAAAAAATGGAATGGAAGGAATCTTTTCGACAAATATCTTTGGAAAAACTATTGAGCAGATAGTAACCGACGGTATTAGGACAAAAATTGACAAATTGTCTGACGAAACTCAAACAAAGATGCAAGAAACCTTGCAAAAAATCACGAATGATAGTCGTGGAGGCGTGATTTGTATCATAATTTGAAAGAAGATATTCAAAAGTCTGCACGCTAATTGAAAATTGTACATAATATTAAAAAAATAATCCAGCAGGAAAAACAACTATGGAACTTATTATAAATCTGTGGTATCTTATCATAAGAGGTGATTTTAATGGAAATAGTTGTTTATCTTGGTGGATTTTTAGCATTGCTGATATTTTTTGGATATCAGGCTAACAAGAATAAGAAAAATAAACAAGAAAGAATAAGAAAATATTTAAATAACTTATGGGGAAAAGAAAGCGACAGAGAGTATTCAGGAGTACAGTTTGAAAGAATAAGAAAATACTTTGACGCATTAAAAAGAGATGATTTCGTGGATGATATTACATGGAATGATTTAGGTATGGATAATATCTTTAAGGCTATGAATTATACTCAGTCATCTATCGGAGAAGATTGTCTCTATGACAGATTAAGGAGAATGGATTATTCTGATGAAGAACTTAAAGAGTTTGATAGAATAGTCGATTATTTTTACAAGAACAAAGATGTAGCTATAAAATATTTGGAGAAATTTTCACAGATTGGTAGGACTAAATCTATATCTGTATATGATTTTATTCATAATCTTACTAAGGTGGGAGTCAGAAGTAATGCTGTTCATTATTTATATGGTGCAACACTTTTATCAGCCATAGCACTTATTTTTATTACACCGGGCTTTGGTGTCATAGCAACCTTATTTACAGTGTGTGTAAATATAATCCAGTATTATAAGCTTAAAGGACAGGTTGAGGGATATTTTTTATGCTGTGGATACCTTACAGGTGTTATTGCTTATTCGAAGGATATATTTGAACTGGGCGATGATGAATTAAGTGAATATATGAACGAGCTTAAGAGCTTGTACAAGGAATTGTCGCCTATTATTAAGAATTCATTTTTGTTAGGTGGGAATACTGTAAGTGGTTCGTTAGTGGAGATTTTTATGGAATACTTAAGAATGTTATTCCATATAGACCTTATTAAATTTAATTCAATGATTAAGCTTACCATTAAAAAGCTTGACAAGATTGATAGAATATATGAGCTTATGGGTTATATTGAATCAGCCTGTGCTGTGGCATTTTATAGAGCTCATTTTAATGATTATTATGGATATTATTGTAGGCCTGAATTTGTGGAAGATAAGAAGGGACTTAAAACGGAAGAAATTTATCATCCGCTTTTAGATAAACCAGTATCAAATACCATAGATGAAGAAAAGTGTGTATTATTAACAGGAAGTAATGCATCGGGTAAATCTACATTTCTTAAGACAATTGGCTTGAATGCCATACTTGCTCAGACAATTTATACTTGCAGTGCAAAAAAATATGAGATAAAAAGATGTAAGGTTTACTCATCTATGAGTCTTAGAGATGATTTAGAGAATAATGAAAGCTATTATATAGTGGAAATTAAGGCTTTAAAGAGAATTATTGACGCGGCTAATAGTGGAGAACAGATTATTTGCTTTGTAGATGAGGTTCTTAGAGGCACGAATACTGTAGAGAGAGTATCTGCATCAACAGAGATTTTAAAAAGCTTTGCTGTGGATAAAGCAGGTAAGGTACTTTGCTATGCGGCTACTCACGATATAGAGCTAACACATTTACTTGAAGAGTGGTATGGTAATTATCATTTCGAGGAGCAGATAGTGGATGATGATGTGTTATTTAATTATGAGTTAAATAAAGGCAGAGCAACAAGTAGAAATGCCATATCTTTACTTAAGGTTATGGGTTATGATGAAGAAATCATCAAAGCTGCAAGAGCTAGAGCAGATAGATTCACAGAGACAGGAAAGTATTGATAAAGAGATGAATTTGTGATATGCTAAAGAATAATGCTCATTAAATTGTAATTGCTTTGCAATTATTGATAAACTAAAGGAGTATTCAAAAGAAGGAGAGATGTATCATGGGTTTTGTTACAGCATTTTTATACTATGCGTGTTTGTTTGTAGTATTAGTTCTTGTGGCCGTTGCAGGTATTTTTGTAGGCAAGAAGCTAAGAGATAGAAAGGACGCTAAAGTCGCTAAAAATAGTAAGGAGGAAGAGAGCGAGATTACTATAGAACAATAATTTCGCTTGAAGGTTAGGAAGATATGAAGAAGTTTGGAGTAAACGAGCTTAGAAGAATGTATCTTGAATTTTTCGAGAGCAAGGAACACTTAAAGATGAATAGCTTTTCTCTTGTGCCACACAATGATAAGAGCTTACTTTTAATTAATGCAGGCATGGCACCTTTGAAGCCATATTTTACAGGACAGGAGATTCCACCAAGAAACAGAGTGACAACATGCCAGAAGTGTGTTAGAACAGGTGATATTGAAAATGTTGGTAAGACAGCTAGACATCTTACTTTCTTTGAGATGCTTGGTAACTTTTCATTTGGTGATTATTTTAAGCATGAAGCTATTGAATGGTCATGGGAGTTTTTGACAAAGGTTATTGGTCTTGAGGAAGATAGACTTTATCCATCAATTTATTATGATGATGAGGAAGCTTTTGAAATCTGGACAAAGGAAGTTGGAGTTCCTGCTGAAAAGATTACAAGATTCTATCGTGATGAGAATGGTAAGTGTGATAATTTCTGGGAGCATGGCGCAGGTCCTTGTGGTCCATGTACAGAGATTTATTATGATAGAGGAGAAAAGTATGGTTGTGGTAGTCCGGACTGTAAGGTGGGTTGTGAATGCGACAGATTTATGGAAGTATGGAACAACGTATTTACACAGTTTGAGGGCGATGGAAACGGCAACTATACAGAGCTTGCTCAGAAGAATATTGATACAGGTATGGGTCTTGAGAGACTCGCAGTAGTAGTTCAGGATGTGGATTCCGTATTTGATATTGATACTATGAAAGCAATTAGAGATGAAATCTGTAAGCTTGCTAATACACAGTATCAGACAAATGAGAAGAATGACATCTCTATAAGACTTATAACAGATCATATTCGTTCATCTACATTCCTTATTTCAGACGGTGTTATGCCATCAAATGAAGGTAGAGGATATGTTCTTAGAAGAATTATAAGAAGAGCTGCAAGACATGGAAGATTACTTGGTATTGACGGACAGTTCTTAGCTAAGCTTTCAGAGACTGTTATAAATGAGAGTAAGGATGGTTATCCAGAACTTGACGAGAAGAAGGAATTTATCTTCAAGGTTCTTACTGAGGAAGAAAATAAGTTTAATAAGACTATTGACCAAGGATTGAGTATCCTTTCTGATATGATGGACAAGATGAATGCTGAAGGTAAGAAGGTGCTTTCTGGTGAGGATTCATTTAAGCTTTATGATACATATGGATTCCCACTTGACCTTACAGCGGAAATACTTGAAGAAAAGGGTATGTCTTTAGATGAAGCAGGTTTTAATGCTTGTATGAAAGAGCAGAGAGAGAATGCTAGAAATAGAAGAAAGACAACAAACTATATGGGAGCAGATGCTACTGTATATGAGGAGCTTGATACAGCTCTTACAACAACATTTGTTGGTTATGATAATTTAGAAGCTACATCTAAGATTACAGCTCTTACAACTGAAACAGAGGTTGTAGCTGCACTTAGCGATGGCGAAATGGGTACAATCATTGTAGAAGAGACACCATTCTATGCTACAATGGGTGGTCAGGAAGGTGACAAGGGTACTATCACAGTAGGCGAAGGTACATTTGAGGTTGTAGATACAATCAAGCTTCTTGGCGGTAAAGTTGGACATGTAGGTAAGGTTGTTAACGGTATGATTAAGGTTGGCGATGTGGCTACACTTAAGGTTGATGAAGAAAACCGTATGTCTACATGTAAGAATCACAGTGCTACTCATATCTTACAGAAGGCTTTAAGAATGGTATTAGGTTCACATGTTGAGCAGGCTGGTTCTCTTGTGAATAAGGATAGACTTCGTTTTGACTTCTCTCACTTTGCAGCACTTGACAAGGAGGAGATAGCAAAGGTTGAAGCTATTGTAAATGAGCAGATTATGGCGGGTATCCCTGTGGATACTAAGGAAATGACTCTTGATGAGGCTAAGAAGACTGGAGCTATGGCACTTTTTGGTGAGAAGTATGGTGAGAAGGTTAGAGTGGTTTCTATGGGAGATTTCTCAGTAGAACTTTGTGGTGGTACACACGTTAAGAATACAAGTAACATCGCTAACTTTAAGATTGTATCAGAGGCTGGTATCGCAGCTGGTGTAAGAAGAATCGAAGCTCTTACAGGTGCTGGAGTTACTAAGTATTATGCTGATATGGAAGCTGAATTAGTAAAGGCAGCTAAGGTGGCTAAGTCTGACATTGCTGGATTAGTAAAGAAGATTGAAGCAATGCAGGAAGAAATTAAGGCACTTCACAGTGAAAATGAGAAGCTTAAGAGCAAGATGGCAAATGAGGCTCTCGGTGATGTAATGAATCAGATTAAGACTGTTAAGGATACTAATTTACTTGCTGTTAAGGTTGATGGTGTAGATATGAATGGTCTTAGAAATCTTGGTGACCAGCTTAAAGAAAAGCTTGGTGAGGGTGTTATAGTTATCGCATCTAGCCAGGATGGAAAGGTAAATCTTCTTGCTATGGCCACAGATGGTGCAATGGCAAAGGGTGCTCATGCAGGAAATATCATTAAGCAGATTGCAACTATTGTAGGTGGCGGCGGCGGTGGTCGTCCAAATATGGCTCAGGCTGGTGGTAAGCTTCCAGAGAAAATAGATGAAGCATTGGCTGCAGTGGAAGGCGTATTAGTAGAACAGCTTTCTTAAGATATATACAGGTAAGTTGCACAAACTTAAAAAAAGATATTGACGAATATAAATTATGTGTTATAATATCAGTTGTGCAATAAAACCTTACAGTTGTATCATGCACAATTTAGCAACTGGAGGGAGGTTAGGTGAGACAATGTCAAATGTTATCGTTAAAGAAAACGAAAGTTTAGATAGCGCTTTACGTAGATTTAAGAGAAACTGTGCGAAGGCAGGCATTCAGCAGGAAATTCGCAAGAGAGAGCATTACGAGAAGCCAAGCGTTAAGCGTAAGAAAAAGTCAGAGGCAGCTAGAAAGAGAAAGTATAACTAATTTGTACTAAATTTTAGCTTATATAATGAACTTATAAGAAACGGACCTTTTGGTCCGTTTTTTATGATATAGGAAAGTTCTCTGAACTTCCTATATCATAAAAAACGCTCCGCGAGGTTGAACTTGATATTGTTCGAGAAAAAATATATAATAGAGAATGTACCAAAATTAGGATAAAAGGAGTAAGATAAGATGAAAATTGTTTTAAAACACATTTTAAGAAATATCTGGGCAAAAAAAGGTAGAAGCTTTTTAATTGTACTAGCACTTACTGTGGCTACGACAGTTTTTACCCTTAATATGACTTTGCCAGATGAATTAGTTTTAAAGGTTCAACAGACTCTTCGTTCTGTATACGGCGATGTGGATATTGCTATGAATACAGTAGATGGGTTTAAATTGGATGATGTAGATTTGGGTGATGAAGAGATTAAGTATACAAAAACTCTTCAAATCGAGGGCCTTATGAATGATAAACCGGCAATTATCCAAGGATTGAACATCAAAGAAGCTAAAGAATTTAGAATGTTAAATGGTGATGTACCAGAGCTTGAAGGAAATCAGGTTGCAATTAGCGAAAGACAAGCTAAAGATTATGATTTAAAAGAAGGTCAAAATATTAATCTTGTATTTGAAGATAAGGATTATGAGTTTGAGATAGTAAAGGTTGTTGAAAATAAAGGTTTAAATTCAATGACAAATGATTATCCGCAGTTTATTTGTAACATTGAAAAAATTGCTGAATTAAGAAATATATCGTCTGATATGATGGATTGTTTATATATAGATGTCATTGAAGAGGGTGGCGCTAGAGAATATTCAGAGTATTTAGGTGATAATAATAAAAATTATATGGTGCAGGCTCTTACTGATGAAGAGAGTATAAAAGAGAGTACTGTATTTATTTCCTATATACTTCTTATGGTTTTTGTAATGGCAACTATTATGATTATGTTTGTGGTAAGTTCACTTAACAAGATAATCATAGCAGAAAGAATGCCAGTAATTGGAACTTTTAGAAGTATAGGTGCTACTAAGCTTAAGATGAATGGCATTCTTATTCTGGAAAATGCTATGTATGGTCTTATAGGTGGACTTATAGGAGGGTTGATTGGCTATAAGTTAAATAGTACTGTGGCGGGCTTGTTTATAACAACTAGCGGTGTAAACTTAACTAATGAAACATCTAAAATTGATGTTAAATTAGTTATAGTGGGAGTATTATTTGCAGTATTGCTTCAGGTTGTCATAACAGCTAAAGCTATTATAAAAGCTAATAAGAAGCCTGTTAAGGACTTGATATTTGACGTACAAAGCTCAAGATATCGTGTGTTGAAGCATAGAAATATAATAGGATTAATTTTAATCGTTGCTTCATTAGCTATAAATTATGTATTAAAGGATGTAAGTATTTTAGTTACAATAGCAGTAATGGTTATGCTTATAACAGGTGTGGCTATGGTTGTGCCATATTTGTTACAGAAGCTTTCAAGGTTATTTGCTATAATTCTTAGAAAGCTTGGCTGGCAGACAGCTTTTGTAGCAAGTAAAAATATAGGATACAACAAGATGATTATAACTTCCTCAAGAGTTGTAGTGGTTGCATTGTCCTTAATGCTTGCCATTGTTACTATATCTACTTCGGTTACAAATCTATTCCAATCATTTAGAATAGTAGTAGGTGATTATGATTTGATTTTGCAAGGATTATCAAAGGAAGAAGCAGATTATGATAAACTTCTGGAATTAGAAGGCATTACTCACATAGATTATATGCATGTATGGGGTGATGAGATTACATATAATGATGGTAAAGAATTTAGCATGTCACCTATGATTACAGGAATGAAAAAGAATCATAAGTATGTAAAGGAATTAAACTATAAGATTTCAGATTTGAAGGGTAATGATGCATTAATTGATGAGGTTTTTGCCCAAAAGAATAATATAAATGTTGGAGATACTATAAAGCTTAAGTTTGCAGTTTTAAATAAAGAGCTTGAGTATACTATAAAGGGAACAGTTAATAGTGCATATTTAACTACTTCAAGAAGTGCTATTATAGTTAGCTATGATAATTACATGGAGAATATAAGTAAAATTCCAATGCAAGCCCATATTGAAGTGAAGGAGGGTGTAGATATTGACAAGCTTAAGGAAGATATAACAGATGTTATGAAAGAGTTATATCTTGAAGTTCAGACAGCAGAAGAATATATTACTGAACAAGAAGAGAGTGTAGCATCTGTAATGAGCATCTTTTATGTGGTAATAGGACTTGCAGTTGTATTGTCTTTCATCGGAATTATCAATAATCAGGTAATCAGCTTTATACAGAGAAGAAAAGAGATGGCAGTTCTCAATTCTACATGTATGAGTAAGGGACAACTTAAGAAGATGTTATTCTTTGAAACGGTAATAGCTAATTTGATAGCTGCATTTATAGGTGTCATAACAAGCATATTATTAACAGATATGTTAGATAATTTTATGTGTGGATTGTCCTTGTATGTTCAAGTTGAATATAGCTTTATGACAGCTTTTGTATTTACTGGTGCTATTTTTGCAGTACTGTTATTAACATTATTGTCACCAGTTAGAAGACTTAAGAAATTAAATATTGTTAATGAAATAAAATACGAATAGGGAAAGGAAAAGGGAATAAATATGTGTTTAATTAAGGTAAATGAAGTAAGTAAAAGCTTTGGAGAAAAAGAAAATGTAAATCTTGTACTTGATAAGGTTTCCCTTGAAATAAATAAAGGAGAATTTGTATCACTTATGGGTGAATCTGGAAGTGGTAAATCTACTCTTCTTTATATAATTGGCGGTTTAGATAAACCTTCAGAAGGTACTGTCGTTATAGATGAAAAGGATATAAATACCTTGAAAGAAAAGGAAATAGCAAGATTTAGAAGACAGGATATCGGTTTTGTATTCCAGTTTTATAACCTTGTTCAGAACTTGACAGTTGAAGAAAATATTATGCTTCCTGTAGTTATGGACGGTAAGAAAGAGAAGGATTACAAGGATAGACTCGATAAAATCCTTAAGATTGTAGGACTTGAGGATAAAAGAAAGGCATTGCCAAATCAGCTTTCAGGTGGACAGCAGCAGAGAGTATCTATAGCCAGAGCTGTTATCTTAAGTCCTAAGGTGATTCTTGCTGATGAACCTATCGGAAATCTTGACAGTAAGTCTGGTGAAGAGGTTATGAAGCTATTTAAAACTCTTAATAAAGAAGAAAATGTAACTATTTTACAGGTTACACATTCTGAAGAATCAGCTAAATATGGTGATAGAATAATAAGACTTAAGGATGGTAAGATATCTTAGGAATATATAGTTTATTTGCCTCATATACATAGATAAACCTATGTATATGAGGTATTTTTATGGAAAAGCTTATAGATACATTGCAACTGCCAAAGGATCTTATGCTTGGAGCCTTAAATATACGGCTTTTAGGACAATATGAGGCGTATATTGAAAATTATAAAAGTATTATAGAATATAATGATAAAACCATAAGCTTGCTAGGTAAAAATACTAAAGTAACGTTTATTGGAGAAAAATTGAGGATTGTATGTTTTTCTAAAGATGATATGAGGATAAAAGGGTGTCTTCATGAGATTAAATATGATTAATTTTGGAGGCAATTATTATTATGGAAAAACTATTAAGGTTTTATAAGGGGTATGTAAGGGTAGATGTATATAGTGGAAATATTGAAAGATTTCTAAATATGGTTATATTTCGAAATATATGTATATGGGATATTACAAAAGAGGAAAACTATACATATTTCTATATTAATATTGATGACATATATAAGCTAAAACAAATAATAAAAAAAACAAAGGTTGGATTTAAAATAAGGGAAAGGTATGGACTACCTTTCTTTTTGTTTGCTAACAGAAAGAGAAAAGCTTTTTTTATAGGATTTTTTATTGGATGGGTAATAGTTTACATAATGTCATTGTATATATGGAATATTGATTTTCAGGGGAATTTTAAGCATACAGATAGTGAATTGTATAGATTTTTAGAGGAGATTAATATAAAGGAAGGTATAAAAAAGGAAAAAATAGATGGAGAAAAGATAGAAAAAGCTATTAGAAATAAATTTTTTGATATTACATGGGCTTCAGTTGATATTAGTGGTACAAAGCTTACCATTCATATAAGAGAAAATATAAATGAGCTTGATAAAGATAATGAAGAAAATGATGATGTAAACTTGAATGAGGATAAGCCTGGTGATTTACTTAGCAGTAAGGAGGCTGAAATTGTATCTATTATCACAAGAAGCGGAAAGCCTATGGTTAAACCTAAAGATATTGTAGAAAAAGGAGCTGTATTGATATCTGGAAAATATGAATTGTATAAGGATGATATGACAGTGTTAAACGAAAGAATTGTGAGGGCTGATGGTGATGTGGTAGGTAAAGTGACATATACTATTGATGAGGTAATAGAAAGAGATTTTGTTAAAAAAGTATATACAGGTAAGGAATTTACCGTAAATAAATATATTTTAGGAGAGTATGAAATAGCTTCGAGGCTTAGATTTATTAAGGAAAAGGATAAAAAATATGATGTTTATACATATAATGAGCAAATTGTTTTAGGAGATAGCTTTTATCTACCTGTTTTTAATGAGAAAATGATATATAGAGAATACTATTTAGAAGATGATATTTACAGTGAAAATATGGTAAAAGAACTAGCTAATAAAAAATTAATGTATAAAATTAAAAAAATTGAGGAAAATACTATTCAAATACTTGAAAATAATGTTAAAATAGAAGTTGATGATAAAATTTGTAGAATTTATGGGCAGGTAACTGTTTTAGAATATATAGGAGTATTTGGAGGTACATATGAGTGAAATCGGAAATATGGTTGATATGGAGGCTGAACATGGTGCTAACGTGTTTGGAAGTATGGACCAATTTGCTAAAAAGATAGAAAAAACCTTGCATGTGTCTATAATATATCGTGATTCTAAGGTAAAGATTGTAGGTGGGCCAACAGACGTAAAAAGATGTCAGGCTGTATTAAGTAATTTATTGGAATTATCAAAGCGAGGCAATGTTATCACAGAGCAAAATGTGGACTATGCCTTAGCTCTTACTTATGAAGATAAAACCAGTGCAATAGTGGATATTGATAATGAGATAATAACAAGGACTATCGCTGGAAAGCCTATAAAACCTAAGACATTGGGACAGAAGGAATATATTGATAGTATAAAGAATAATACTATTGTGTTTAGTATAGGCCCGGCGGGTACAGGAAAGACGTATCTTGCTATGGCTATGGCAATTGAGGCTTTTAAGAATAACGAGGTTAACAGAATTATTCTTACTAGACCTGCCATTGAAGCAGGAGAAAATCTTGGATTTTTGCCAGGGGACCTGCAGAGTAAGGTGGATCCGTATTTAAGACCTTTATATGATGCATTATATCAGATAATGGGTGCAGATAGTTTTCTTCATAATTCAGAAAAAGGCCTTATAGAAGTGGCTCCTTTGGCATATATGCGTGGTAGAACTCTGGATAATGCATTTATAATTTTAGATGAGGCACAGAATACTACACCTGCTCAGATGAAGATGTTTTTAACTAGAATTGGCTTTGGCTCAAAGATAGTTATAACTGGTGACTTGACACAGAAGGATTTACCAAGAGGTGTTGTCTCTGGATTGGAAACAGCAGTTAAAATACTTGATAATATTGAAGGAATAAGAGTTTCTAAGCTTACAAATAAGGATGTTGTCAGACATCCACTTGTACAGCAGATTGTAAAGGCTTATGAGGATTATGAAGTAAAGCATAGTAAGAATGATAGTACATTTAAGAAAAACAATCAGGAAAACCGAGGAAATAGATATGACAGAAAAGAAAATTAAAGAACTGATATTTAAAATAGTTTCCATGATATATATGGTGGCTTTGACTATATTTGTATCAAATTACATTTTAAAGGTGTTTGAAGAGGACTTGTGGGATAATGAAAGAATCGCTATGAGGGCATTTATGAGTGTAGGAATGTTACTGTCCTTATTCTTCCTTGGCATTAAGGAAAAAAGCCTTTTAAAGCTTATGTTTGTGTACCATTTTATTTTGATTGGAACAGCTATATGTGCTATGGTACCATTAAAATTTATGCCATGTGTACTTATTCCTATGGTTGTAACCGCTATATATAATGTGAAATTTGGCTTGATGGCATCAATAAGTGTTGGGATGACGCTTATACTTGGAATGGGAAATTATCCATTATATGTTTTTAGCAGTGCACTTATAGTTATATTGGCAGCATCATGCCTTGCAGTGTTTAAATTTGATAGACTATGGAAAAATATATGTGGTATGGTATGTTTTTTTGCAGTGGAGATTATATTGTTAGTATATTTTAAAAAATACTGCGAAGATTTAGGTATGATTTATGATAAAAACTCATTTTTTATATGTGTGATAATATCTTCTGTAATTTATGTGATTATAGCCAATTTTATCAAAGCGTTTGCTGATATGATTATATATAAAAAGACACCAGCGGTAGTTATTAAAAAGCTTACAGCCAG
Organism: Lachnospiraceae bacterium; assembly: GCA_017412055.1. Classification (GTDB taxonomy): domain Bacteria; phylum Bacillota; class Clostridia; order Lachnospirales; family Lachnospiraceae; genus SVEL01. Next base: position 138,079 of record JAFQOW010000012.1, read on the forward strand.
TAATTCTCCAGCTGTTTCACTGATGAAGAAAAAATCAACTTCATTGTATTATCATTCAAATGAGGTTGCGGAAATGTCGAGACTTGCAGCTAAAAGAATAGGGGCTGACTATAATTTGGCTTATGCTGGTGGATTGTTCCATGATTTAGGCAAGGTATCTGGCAATGAGTACATAAAGGAAGGTCTTAAGCTGGCAGACCAGTTTGGAATACCTAAGGATATAAAATCTATTATGGTTGAACATAATGTAAAATCAAGGTTGCCAAAATCCAAAGAGGCGGCTATAGTTATGTTAAGTGATACTGTCGTGTCAACTATAGAGTATGTAAAAGGAACAATGGATAAAAAGGATGTATCGGAAAAGGTGCTTGTGGAAAATGCCATTAATAAGCGTTTAACATCAGGAGCTCTGAATAATTCTGGACTTACAATCGAGGAATTTAACATAATAAAAGAAACATTGATTAATATAAAGGAGCAGCAATAAATGGCTATATTTATAGAAAATGAAGTAGATGCAAAATTTGATTTTGACTATAAGGATGTAATTGAGCGTGTTATCAATGAATCGGCAAACTATGTTGGATGCCCTTTTGAAATAAATGTTGAGTTGACAATTGTAGATAACGAGACAATAAGACAGATTAATAAAGAGCAAAGAGACATAGATAATCCAACAGATGTTTTATCATTTCCTATGGTTGAATATAAAGAGGCTGGAAATTTTGATTTCCTAGAGGAAGATGAACCTTATGTGTATGAGTATTTTGAACCGGATACTGGTGAACTTATCCTTGGTGATATTGTAATATCTTCGGAAAAGGTGTATAGTCAAGCAGAGGAATATGGACATTCTATAAAGCGAGAATTGGGATTTTTAGTAGCACACAGTATGCTTCATCTTTTTGGATATGACCATATGGAAGATGATGAAAGAGTGGTTATGGAGAATAAGCAGAAGGAAATTTTAGAACGATTAGGCATTACTAGAGAATAATTGGAAGTGGGAAAGATATGAGTAAGAATAAAACAAATTTTCTTGTTCAAGGAAGTATTCTTGCTATGGCAGGAATACTTGTAAGAGTGATAGGTATTATATATAGAGTTCCGGTACAGAATATTTTAGGTTCAGAGGGAACTGCATATTATGGCGCGGCTTATGATGTATATTCATTGTTTTTATTGATTTCTTCAATGAGTATGCCATTGGCGGTGTCTAAGATTGTATCTATAAAGCTTGCGAAAAATCAAATAAAAAATGCATATAGAGCATTTATAGGCGCTTTAATTGTGGGACTTGTAATCGGTGTCACTGTTTCAGCTGTAATTTTTTATGGAGCAGAGTTTTTTGCAAAAATGTGGGGATATCCATCAGCTGTTTATGCCATAAAGGTTTTAGCACCAGTTCTTCTTATTATGTCAGTATTGGGAGTGCTTAGAGGGTTCTTCCAGGGAATGGGAACTATGATGCCAACAGCTATTTCACAGATATTAGAGCAGGTAGCTAACGCTATTGTAAGTATTGTTGGAGCATTGTTCTTATTTAAGCTTGGTAAGGATGCTGGACAGTCAGCTGCATTGGGTGCGGCAGGTTCAACCTTGGGTACACTAGTAGGAGCGACAGTTGCATTTATATTCCTTGTATTTGTTTATATGATGTATGTTCCTGTGTTAAAGAGACAATTGAAAAAGAATCGTTTGGCACCAGAGGAATCCTATATGGATTTATCAAAGGAATTGATGCTTACCATAGTACCGGTTCTTCTTAGCACAACTGTTTATAATTTTAGCAGCATTTTAGATAGTGGTGTGTTTGGTAATATATGTAGTAAAGTATTTCATATGGAAGAAAGCGTATATTCGGCAATGTATGGTATATATTCTGGTTCATATAAGCTATTAACTACTGCACCTATAGCCATAGCTTCAGCATTATCCGCAGCTATTGTTCCAAGTATTATCAGGTCTATAACCGCAAAGGATAATTATACAGCCATAAGAAAAATTGAATCTTCTATGAGATTGACAATGGTTATAGCTATTCCAGCTGGAATGGGATTGTCAGTGCTTGGAGGACCAATACTTGAATTGTTATTTAACATTAACCCAGCAGATATGGATTACGCATCAAAGATTATGATGCTTTCTGTTGTGACAGTTATCGTATTTGCTATGTCAACTATATCAAATGCTGTATTACAAGGTATAAACAGAATGAGGACTCCGATATTCAATGCATTGATAGGAATGATTATTCACTATATTGCATTGGTATTAATGCTTGTTGTGTTTAAGCCAAATCTATATGCTGTAGTAATTGGTGATATTATATTTGGATTGGCAGTTTGTATCCTTAATGCTATAAGTATTTATAGGTATATTGGATATAAGCAGGAGGTAGTTAAGACATTTTTACTGCCGCTAGCTGCATCAGCTATAATGGGAGCAATTACATTGGGAGTATATAAGATTTCTTATATGGTTACAGGAATAAATGCGGTTTCATGTATTTTAGCTATAATGGTAGCTATAGTGGCTTACGGACTTAGCCTTCTATTAATAAAAGGTATTAGCGAAGAAGAATTACGTATGCTTCCAAAGGGAGAAAAGATAGTTTATCTTCTTAAGAGATTTAGTTTATTATAAATATAAATTGTATAAAAGATTAAAAAATGCAGATAATTAGTATCAAAGACTATTCTATTGTGAGGTGCAATTATGAAGAAATTTGAGCGATATATCTGCATTTTTTCTGTTGTTGCAGGGTTTGTAGCAGCATATGTCATTGGATATAAAATTGGAAATAAAGAAGAAAGTAAAGTAATCATTCATGAAGAATTGATGAGTGATATGCCGTATAATAGAGAGAACATCATGGATGATAGCACAAAGGATGTGGCAAAGATTGAGAATGTAGTAAAGGAAGATGCAAAGCTTATTGTTGAAGTATGTAAGCAGGAGGATAAGGAAAACATTACAACGAGCAAGCTTAATGTTCCTGTGGAAATGATAGGCCTTACAAGAGAAGGTATTGTCGAATATCTTTCCAATAATAAAGAATATTTTCAGGAAAAGGGTGAGGAAATAGATAGCTTACTTCTTGTATCTTTTTCTGAAGACAAGATAGTAATACGTAAAAATGTACATGAGGCAGAAATGATAATTTATACAAATGAGGATTCGCAAAGATACAATTACTATATTGCTTTTGATATGGACAAGGTTATGGTCTATAAAAAGGATAAGACTACTGTATTTATAGAGACAGGAATAACATTTGATATGCTTGATAGGGAAACTAGAGAAAGTATAGAAAAGGGTGTGTGGATTGAAAATATAAGCGTACTTTACAGATATCTCGAAAGTATAACAAGTTAGCACCTTCAATTCACACAGTATATACACATAACTCTCATCATCGGAACCTTTATATTTCTATTATACGATTTTCTGCTATTTATGTATGTGGCTGCGTACGAAGTATCCATCTATTTTTTACCGCATCTTGAGGGTTCCGATGATTTGCTTATATGCCCCACTTGATACTAAGGCTGTGTGTATTTCCGTTAAAAACACAACTTAGCTAGTGGTGTTCACAGGACATGGACAACGTTTCGATTTTCTATTTTCAACATCCCGCGCCAAAGAATGCTTATTATCCACCTGCCTACATAACTTATCGGCTTGGCCGATTAACTCTCGCGCAGCGAGAGTAGCCAAGCCTCTTCAAACAGTATTTCGGCAGGTGGGCATTATCTTTGACGCGGGATGTTGAAAA
>JAFQOW010000013.1 GCA_017412055.1 Lachnospiraceae bacterium
CCTCTGTCTAGAGGGACTTGCTCCGCTTTGCGAGCCGAGCACGGTCAGCGTTAGCTGACATATTCTTCTCGTGCGAGTGCTCATCCTCGCGGAGCATTTTTTATGATATAGGAAGTTCAGAGAACTTTCCTATATCATAAACAAGTACCATATACGACCTTGTAGGTTATATATGGCACTTATTTCCCATTTAATAATTCAATTCTAATAGATAAAGTGATTTCATAACAATTATTATATCAGGTGAACACCCTATCATATATATCTTTTAGTTTTGTAGCATATTCTCTTTAAAACTATCAAAATTTTTTTTATCCATTTCACTTTGATTAATAACACAAAAATCAATACTCTCAACTTTACCCTCACTTATACGATACACGAATTTCACCATAGTATCCCTTACGCCTATACGAATCTTACTTTCCGCCTCAGTTTCCGCAAGTAAATACATCATCAATTCTGTATCGTCCAATTTATTAAACGCGTACCTATATTCTCTATTTAAGCAATAATACTTATAGTTACTCATAAACTCTTGAGACCATTCCTCAGAATCTAATTTTTGGATTCTTTCTGCATCCTTACTATAATCCTCATAATCTACAAACTCCCCATCAATATATATTGTAGTATAATTACCTTTTAGATGTTCATATCCTCCCGCATCTTTTACCTTTTCAACAGTATCACCAATAGATATCCCATCTGACGTCACAACTCGAAAATCCTTAGAATTAAATTTTGTTTTAGCACTTAGCCAAAACATATGCACGTCTTCAATTTTCTGTTCTGCTAAACTATTGGTTCTAATCTCTGGTGCTTCTAACACTACTCTATCATCAAAATCCTCTGGTTCTACCTCTACATATGTACCATTTTCATCTAATTGATAATATTTTTTATCTTCATATACAAATATACATCGTTCTTCATCAAAGTATTCTGTATATTCAATTTTACGAATCTCCTTTTCCTCTTCAAAAGGACAATTTGCAATATACATATCATCAATAAATTCTTGTAATACTTCATCACAATCTTTTGACAAATCATACTGTTTATCATTTATCTTAACATATGCACCAGTATTCGATGCTTGACCATTATCATCCCTTTTTTCGCAAGCACATAAAACAAGCCCCATCATAAATAAGCCAACTAATCCAAGATTTTTCTTCATACTTTTATGTTCTCTAATTTTACATATCATAATTATACCTCCGTTTTACAAATACTATAGTACTTTTGCAAAATACAATTTTTTTATAGCATAAGATACCTTTATGGACTTTTCATATATCAAAAAGGAGCTTCCATAGGAAACTCCTAAAAACTAATATACTAATATTAGCCCTTTGTACTATCTGCTAAGAAATCTGTATATGCACCCTCTAACGAACAATTATATCCACACACTGTTATAGTTGGAATAAGTGCATAAATAATTGCGAATGCACCAAGCGCTATTGCGATGTATGCAAGCTTTCCTGCCTTCACTGCTGCATCCTTCTGCTTTAATGCAAGAATAGCACATACAATACCACCTGCTGCGATAATAGCTGCAAAAATCGATAAAATAAATACTGCTGAAAGTACATATACACCAGAAGTTGCTTTAGCTGTCTTTGAAGCACTACATGTACATGTAAACGTAGAACCTAAAATAGCCATAATTGCAGCTACTGCCGAACAAATAAAACCGATAAGTTCCATCATATTCATTGGTTTTTTAGGTGCTGGCTGATACATTGGCTGCTGATACATTGGCTGCTGATACATCTGCTGCTGTGGAGCCTGCTGATAAACTGGCTGCTGTGGAGCCTGCTGATTGAAATTATTATCCATTTTTTCTTTCTCCTATCTATGTATTATAATTAATTCAAAGTTATTTTTTCTTTATTGCTGAATCTAATGAACAATTGTATCCACAGATTGTAAGCACAGGAAGAATTCCATAAATGAGACCAAAAGCACCAACTGCTAATGCAACATATGAAAGCTTCCCTGCCTTAACAGCTGCATCCTTCTGCTTTAATGCCACTATAGCCATCACCATACCAACTGCTGCGATAACAGCTCCGATAATTGCTACTATCAAAACTAACGAAGCCTTATGATAATCATAATCACCCTTTGCTCCATCCTTATACCAATCCTTGTAACGCTCAAAATTCCATGACTTAGATGCACTGCAAGAACATGTCATTATAGAACCAATAAGTGCCATAAGTGCACCTACACTAGATAAAATAAGTGCTATCATCTCTGTCATATTAACTGTTGATGGTTTCTTTGGCACTGGCTGATACATTGGCTGCTGATACATCTGCTGCTGTGGAGCCTGCTGATACATCTGCTGCTGTGGAGCCTGCTGATAAACTGGCTGCTGTGGAGCCTGCTGATTGAAATTGTTATCCATTTTTCTTTCTCCTATCATTTAAATTATTAATTTAGATTTCACCCCGAATCCCAGTTTTTTTCGTCCTTCGTAAAATCTACAATTTGCTAAATTATAACATATTTTTTTCTTATATGCAATAAATTATACCTATTTTTCAGTATATATTTTATCACGCTAACGCATCAACATCCTTCCCTGGCACGACTGTCGCATCTTGTTCTTTAGCATTCTTCGCATAATCATCATTATTATATCGAATACTTGTGGTAGTAGTTCCTCCAGAAACATATGTCCTTCCGCATTCTGGACATATAGATGTATGTATAGCTACTGATGCCCTAAGGACTTTTCCGTCATTTTTTTCTGCTTTGTCATACGCATTAGAAACATGTTCACCTTCATGAGCCCTCACTGCTGTAGCTGCTGCTTCAGGCGATATGTGTGTAGCTGATTTGAAAGAAACCATCTCATCTGAGCCATCCTGATACTTTCTATTAGCGCAGGTTTCGCACTCATAATCAGGGTCATACTTATCTTTTTCTTCTTCGCTAGCCTCTTCACTTTGTTTTAAAAAAACCTTACCATCTTCATTTTCTAATAATCCTAGCTTTTCTAACTCCTTTTCACGTTCACCTACTGCCAATTCTAAATAGGCAATCTTAGCTTCGCTTGCAAGTGTAAGCTTATCATCAGAGCTTGGTAATAATTCGCTTTTATTTACATGCAAGTTATCACCATAACCAGGATAATTTAAATTATCAAAATTACCTATCATTAAATTAAGATTACTCATAGGTTTCATCTCCTTTATGAGCTAAACTCAACATCATAATCTATTATATAATATTGACCACTACACTTAACTACAACAAACGCATAACTTGCACGCTCATTATATTCTTCTAACTGATCATAGAATTCAAATGTTCCATAAACCATATAAGCTTCTGTTATTTTTTTATATCCGCTTTCTTCCTCAAGCATAGAGTTATAGAAATCCACTTCACTTTGGTCTAACTTAGACTGTGAATCTACTGTATACTCTTTCATCTTTATATAATTAGGATCTGTTCCACCAAGTAAATCTTCTACGATATCATAATAGCTATCTTCCTCATCTTCCATCTCTACATATGCTGGATATATAATATTTAAAAGCTGTTTTTTATTATTCTTGCTTATAGACTCAAGAGCATTCTCAACCACACCCTTTGGTGAGCTAGATGAGCCTGATGAGCTAGATAAGCCTAATGATGGAGCATCATAACTATCCCATGGTTTAAAAATAAATAATAATACAACTCCCACTATCAACAATAGTGCAATTGATACTATACCAATAATAAGAGGTTTTTTACTCTTTTTTGGCTGCACACCATAACCTGGTGGCGGTGCTGGTTGTCCATAATTTAGTTGTTCTACTGGTTGCTGATAATAATTCGGCTGCATTACCGGCTGACCAAAATTAGGTTGTGGCGGAATTTGTCCGTAATTTGGTTGTACTATTGACTGACCATAATTTGGTGGCATCATCGGTTGTCCGTAATTTGGTGGCGGAACCGGCTGACTATAGTTTGGTTGTGCAGCTGGTTGCGGCTGACTTTGCCCCTCCACTGCTGGTGCCTGATTTACTTGATTCTCTTGTTGAACATTATTTTTTTGTTCAACTGGTGTCCCACAAAAGAGACAAAATGCTGAATTTTCTGGTATTACATTACCACACTTGTTACAATTCATAGGCGTCATCCTTTCGTATTAAATTATTACACGATATTATTATTCTAATTATATAACAATCACAAACAGCAGTCAACTCTTTTTAACATAAACTATTAACGCGTTACACGCAAAAAGCACCTTCCTTTATGTAATGTTCACACAAAACATTACACAAAGAGGTGCTTATTTTTTTACATTAAAATATTAACTATTCTCAAATAATTATTTCTCAAATAAATGAAGTATAGCCTCATGGCCATTGGCTATATATATTCCAGTCGCTTTTGCATCCTTCTCATTATAATCATAGCTCTCTGACTTCTTGTCTGTAGAATCAAAAAGCATGTATGGAACTGGGTCAGATGTATGTGTACGAACACAAATTGGTGTAGGGTGATCTGGCAATACAAGCATTCTGTATTCTACACCCTTAGAATCTAGAGCATCTGCAATTCTCTTTATTACCTTCTCATCAAGATACTGAATCGCCTGAATCTTACGCTCTGCACTACCCTGATGTCCCATTTCGTCTGGAGCCTCCACATGAACATATGCAAAATCAAAGCCATCTTCTGTAAGAGCCTTAATAGCAGCATCTGCCTTGCCCTCATAATTTGTATGAAGTGTGCCATCTGCTCCTTCTACGATAATATTTGTCATAGATGCACCAACACCTATTCCCTTAAGAAGGTCTACTGCCGATATCATAACGCCTTTCTTTCCATACTTTTCTTCAAAGGATGAAAGACATGGCTTTGTACCAGCTCCCCAGAACCAAATAGAATTGGCTGGATTAAGTCCTTTTTTCATTCTCTCTATATTTAATGGATGATTAGCTAATATATCATAGCTCTTTTTCATCATTTCTTTTAAGGCTTCTTCCTTAGGAAGATACTCACCTATGACTTTGCCCAGTATATCATGGGGCGGTGTCAAAGGAACTACACTTCCCTTATCCCAGATTGTAAGATGTCTATAGCTTGTTCCAAGATAATATTTGTAAATATCATTCTCAAGACCTTCTCTTACAGCCTCTAAAAGGACTGCCGCATCCTCTGTACTTATTTCACTTGAGCTATGGTCAATAATTGTCTTCTCTTCATATGGCAAATCATCTACCGAAACTGTGACAATATTACATCTGATAGCAATATCTGTATCCTTCATAGGAACACCAATGCTAAGCGCCTCAAGTGGCGAACGTCCTGTATAATATATCTTAGGATCATAACCCAATACCGATAAATTAGCTGTATCACTTCCAGGACTCATTCCCTCTGGAATAGTATGTACAAGTCCTACCTCTGACATCTTTGATAATTTATCCATAGTAGGGGTTGTTGCATATTCAAGGGGTGTTTTATTACCTAATTCTGCGATTGGCTTATCTGCCATTCCATCACCGAGTACAATAACATACTTCATTATATTATGCCTCCACTCTGATTCTTGTCTTAACTCCTGCAACCTTTGCTGCTGCAGCTTCGAATTCTGCCTCTGTCATCACATCTGTAATAACTGCAAACTCATTGTCTAATCCATCAACTGTTACAACCTTAACATCACCAAATGCCTTTGTAACCTCTGACATCTTAGAATCTACCGGACCGTCAAATCTTACGAAGAATTTATTCTTAAGTGTAGCAAGATTCTCTAATGCAAGCTTCTTATTGCTCCAGATTGTCATAATGTTCTTGTTAAGATGCTTAGCTTCATCTACGATATCTGCAACTACTGCACTAGCTGTTGGTAACTTACCCGCACCAGCACCATAGAACATTACATCACCGATTACGTCACCCTTTACAAGAATTCCGTTAAGAACGCCATTTACACTGTAAAGTGGATTATCGCTATCAATCATAAATGGTGCTACCATTGCATAACACTTATCATCAACCTTCTTGCTCTTACCAAATAACTTGATAGAAAGGCCAAGCTTCTTAGCATACTTAAAATCTATATCTGTAATCTTTGTAATACCTTCTGTATAAATATCTTCAAAATCCACATGACAGCCATATGCAAGTGAAGAAAGAATCGCAATCTTACGACATGCGTCATATCCCTCAACATCTGCAGCAGGATTTCTCTCAGCATAACCTAAATTCTGAGCCTCCTTTAATACAGCATCAAATGAAGAACCTTCCTTTGCCATCTTAGATAAAATGAAGTTTGTTGTTCCATTTAAAATACCTGTAATCTCTGTAAGCTCATCAGCTGTAAGAGACTGATTAAGTGGTCTGATAATTGGAATACCACCACCTACACTTGCCTCGAATAAGAAATTCTTACCCTTTGACTTAGCAAGCTCTAATAATTCTGGGCCATACTTCGCTACAAGTTCCTTATTTGATGTACAATAATTCTTTCCACTCTCAAGTGTCTGCTTTGCAAATGTGTAAGCTGGTTCTAAACCACCCATAGCCTCTGCTACGATATCTACCTCTGGATCATTTACAATTGTACTAAAATCATGTACAAGAACTTCCTGTACAGGGTCACCTGGGAAATCTCTTAAATCAAGTACATACTTTACATTTATCTCATCGCCTGCTCTCTTTGCAATGCTCTCCTTATTCTTTACAAGAACCTCATATACTCCTGAACCTACAGTACCATATCCTAAAACTGCTACATTAATCATATCTTTCCTCCAAATTATTCTCTTGATAATATCTTTGCATAGTGTACGCCGTCTGTTGCGTGTAGTTCATTAATCATCTCTGATATATCACCTTCCGCCGGCATCTGAACACTCAATGTAAGCGATGCCACTCCATTAATAGGGATAGTCTGATGAATAGTCAAAATATTTGCATCATAACCTGCTATGAATTTAAGCAAATTAGATAACTTACCAGGTCTGTCATCCATCTGCAATACGAAGGTAACTGTCTGTCCCTTAACATTCTCATGAAATGGGAATATGTCATCCTTGTATTTATAGAAAGAACTTCTGCTAAGTCCAACCTTCTCTGTAGCTTCCTGTATAGTCGCCACAGCTCCAGATTCAAGCAATCTCTTTGCCTCTAAAACCTTGCGAAGTACCTCAGGCACAGCCCTTTGCTTAATCAAATAATACTTGTTACTTTCACTCATCTTATCTCCCTCTCCTTGTACGCATAGGAAATACACTTGTGTTTACCAGAAAGATACTACCACATATCTAGATGAAGCGCAAGCCCTTTCTGTAATTTCTGAGCAAGTAATTTATGCAAGAAATTCACTGGACAAACTAAGATTTTTTATTCTAGTGTTCCGAATATTGATTTTCTAATAGATTTGCCCTCTTAGTTTTCTCTATCTACGCAACCGGCTCATATGCTCCATCCGTGGAGCTATTCGCCTTTTCCCAACATCGTGTTGGGAAATTGCTTATCTACGAATACAGCAAATCCATAAGAAAATCTAAATATTCTCCACGATGAATAAAAAATCTCACTTCATCCAGTGAATTTCTTATATATACTTTCTTGACAAACCCTTTACATATAAAAAGCTATGCGAACTTAATCACATAGCTTAATTTAACTTTATTGTGCTAACTACAGTAAGAAACTTAATAAGCCTATACCTATTCCAACAAGCGTTAAAACATATAAAAATGTAACCATAGACTTGGTCTTCTTTGATATCTCGTACTGTTTAAGAGCGATTAGCATCGGCAAATCTTCATCTGTAATTCCATCTAAGATAACCCTTTTTTCTATGTCCATATCATTTTTAAAAGTAATATCATCATATTTTTTATCTCTAACCGTTTCCGTTTCAAGAATACCTAACTTGCCCATTTCTTTAATAATGTCAATGCTTGTTTTCATAAACAACTCTCCTATTATGCCAATCCCTTCATCTGCTCTATCTGGCTCATCTCATCATCTGATAAGAGCTTATCAATATCAATTGTGATAATGAGGCCTCTGCTTGTCTTAAGAACTTTGTCAAAATATCTTGTATCTGCGTTTGTTACAATAGAAGGTACCACATGTACATCATTGTCATCGATGTTGTGTATCTCATCTACGTTATCTACTTCTAAGGCAAGTAATGTTCCATTAGTATATACGATAATATACTGAATATCATCTGTTGCAGCTTCTGGTAATCCAAATTTCTTACGAAGACTGTATACTGGTATTACATCTCCACGAAGATTCATAATTCCCTTTATGTAAGATGCTGTGTTTGGCACTCTTACTACTTCCTGCTCTTTTTCAATTCCACGAACGCGATTAATGTCAAGACCGTAAAGCTCCTTGTCAAGTTTAAATACTACTGGCTTAAATTCTACCATAAAAATACCTCCTCGATATATTAAATTGCTGTAACTATTCAGAACCAATCTCATAAATACTTCGTATTGAATCTGACAGTTACAAATTGCTTAATCATTTTTAAGCTTAATCCATTTTAAATATGCATTTATAAATGGATCTATGTTACCATCCAGAACGCTCTGAATGTTACCTACTTCTTCATTCGTTCTATGGTCCTTGACCATAGTATATGGCTGCATTACATAAGAACGAATCTGGCTACCCCACCCATTATCCGATACTTCACCACGTATACCGGATATCTTTTCAGCATTTTCCTGCTGTGCTTTTATGTATAATTGTGATTTGAGCATCTTCATACATCTATCCTTATTTTGGAACTGTGAACGCTCATTTTGACACTGAACAACAATTCCTGTAGGAATATGTGTTATTCTAACGGCAGAAGATGTCTTATTGACATGCTGTCCTCCTGCACCACCTGCACGATATGTGTCGATTTTTAAATCGTCTTCGTTTATCTCAATATCTATGTCATCATCTATATCTGGCATAATGTCCACCGATACAAATGATGTCTGTCTCTTTCCAGCTGCATTAAATGGCGAAATACGAACAAGTCTATGAACTCCTCTCTCAGACTTAAGATAACCATATGCATTATCTCCATTAATCTGAAGAGTTACTGACTTATAACCAGCCTCATCTCCATCAAGAAAATCTAAAACCTCATAAGAGAATCCCTTTGAATCAGCGTAACGGCAATACATTCTATAAAGCATACTTGCCCAATCACAAGACTCTGTTCCGCCAGCACCTGCATGAATGGTAAGTATAGCATTATCCTTATCATATTCATCTGATAAAAGTGTGCTTACAGTCATATCATCTAACTGTTTATCAAGCAGTTCAAAGCTTTCCTTTACTTCTGTTAAGATAGATTCATCCTCTTCTTCGTAGCCCATTTCTATAAGGGTTTCTACATCTTCATATAGACCTTCCAATTTTTCAAAGGCTTCTATTGTACTTTTAAGACCCTTCACTTCCTTAATAACCTTTGCTGATTCCTTAGCATCATCCCAGAAATGCTGGTCCTCCATTGTCTTTTCCAATTCTTCGACTCTTTGCTTTTTATTAGCTAAGTCAAAGTGAATCCCTCAATTCATTTAGTGGCTTCTTTAGGTTGGATAAATTGTACTTGTACTGATCTAATTCTACCAAAAAATTCACCTTCTTTAAACTATAATCTATTATACCATTTTATATCTTCTTTTGGCAACACTGTTTAAATTTCTTTCCAGAACCACATGGACATGGGTCATTTGGATAAACCTTCTTATCCTCTCTCTTAACCGGTGCCTTAGCTAAGGAATCATCCTTATTAGTTCCAGTAACCTTAGCTACCTGTTCTCTTTCAACCTTCTGCTGAACCTGAATATGAAGAAGCATCTTAACTGTATCCTCCTGGATAGATGCTGTCATCTCATCAAACATATCAAAACCACTGATTCTGTACTCTACCTTTGGATCCTTATTACCATACGCCTGTAAACCAATACCCTGACGTAACTGGTCCATATCATCGATATGATCCATCCATTTTCTATCTATAACCTTAAGTAAAACGACTCGCTCAAGCTCTCTAATCTGTTCTTCCTCTGGGAATTCCTTTTCCTTAGCCTCATAAAGCTCTATAGCCTCTTTCTGAAGACGCTCTAATAATTCATCCTTCTTAATGCGCTTTGAAAGCTCTTCCTCTGTAAGCTTAATCTTCTTAAGGGGAACTACCGGCAATAAAATCTGGTTAAGCTCATTAATATCCCATTCTGAACATGGCTGCTCATCAGAGATACAAAGAGATACGAACTTATCTACAACTGCCTTTATCATACTTATAATAGTATCTCTCATATTCTCGCCATCGAGAACCTTCTTTCTTTCACTGTAGATTATCTCTCTCTGGTCATTCATAACCTGATCATACTCTAAAAGATTCTTTCTTATGCCATAGTTATTGCCTTCTATCTTCTTCTGTGCTGTCTCGATAGCCTTGGATAAAAGCTTATGCTGAATAACATCAGTTTCGCCGATACCCATTCTTTCAAACATAGCCATCATAGTCTGCGAACCGAAGAGTCTCATCAAATCATCTTCCAATGAGATGAAGAAACGTGATTCACCTGGATCTCCCTGACGTCCAGAACGACCACGAAGCTGATTATCAATTCGTCTAGACTCATGTCTTTCTGTACCGATTATCTTAAGACCACCTGCTGCCTTAGCTGCATCATCAAGCTTAATATCAGTACCACGTCCTGCCATATTAGTAGCGATAGTTACATTTCCTGAAATACCTGCTTCTGCTACAATCTCTGCTTCCTGCTCATGGAACTTAGCATTAAGTACTCTATGCTTAACACCATTCTTAGAAAGAATTCTACTGAGCTCCTCTGATGCCTCGATTGTAATAGTACCCACAAGAACAGGCTGTCCCTTTTCCTGGCTCTCTTTAATCTCATTAAGAACAGCTAAATACTTACCATTCTTTGTCTTATATACTGCATCTTCTTTATCTATACGGGCAACTGGTTTGTTTGTAGGCACCTCTACAACGTCCATTCCGTATATGTCTCTAAATTCCTGCTCCTCAGTGAGGGCTGTACCTGTCATACCACACTTCTTTGTATACTTATTAAAGAAATTCTGGAATGTAATATTGGCAAGTGTCTTGCTCTCTCTCTTAATCTTAACGCGCTCCTTAGCTTCAATAGCCTGATGAAGACCATCTGAGAAACGACGTCCTGGCATAATACGACCTGTAAATTCATCTACGATTAATACCTGGTCATCCTTAACTACATAATCCTGGTCTCTAAACATAAGATAATGAGCTCTAAGAGCAAGGATAGTATTGTGCTGAATCTCAAGATTCTCTGGATCAGCAAGATTCTCTATATGGAAGAATGCCTCAACCTTGCTTACACCCTGTGCAGTAAGGTTTACTACCTTTTCCTTCTCATTTACTACGAAATCACCATCCTCTGTATACTCTTCCTTCATGATGATATCCATCTTTGTAAGTTCCTTAGCTGTACCCTTATGAAGCTGGCGCGCTAAGATATCGCATGCCTCATAAAGCTTTGTAGACTTTCCACTCTGACCTGAAATAATAAGTGGTGTTCTGGCCTCATCGATAAGAATTGAGTCAACCTCATCGATGATAGCATAGTTAAGCTCTCTTTGAACTAACTGATTCTTATATACAACCATATTGTCACGAAGATAATCAAAGCCTAATTCATTATTTGTAACATATGTAATATCACACTGATATGCCTTCTGTCTTTCTTCCTTTTCTAAGCTGTTAAGTACGCAGCCTACTGTAAGACCTAAAAACTCATGAATCTGTCCCATCCAAGTAGCATCTCTATGTGCAAGGTAATCATTAACTGTTACGACATGAACACCCTTACCTGTAAGCGCGTTAAGATATGCTGGAAGAAGACAAGTCTGTGTCTTACCTTCACCTGTTCTCATCTCTGCAATACGACCCTGATGAAGAATGATACCACCCATAAGCTGCACTCTATAGTGCTCCTGATTGATAACTCTTCTTGTAGCCTCTCTAACTACAGCATATGCCTCTGGCATAATATCATCAAGTGTCTCACCTTCAGCAAGACGCTTTTTAAATTCATCTGTCTTACCTCTAAGCTCACTATCACTTAATGCCATCATATCATCTCTATATGATTCAATCTTATTAACGATTGGTGTTATTCTCTTAATTTCTCTTTCGCTATGAGTACCGAATATCTTAGTTACTATTCCCATATTTGCCTCCTAATGGTTCTTTCTTGTAGATAAACCTAATCTAAATTAGTATACACCACCTAGGAAATTTATTCAAGTAAATTACAAAAAGTCTATGCAATTTGCATAGACTCTCCGTACGATGAATTAACTAAATCAACAATAAACGATATTACCATTTTCCACATTATATGTTCATCTGTTGTATCATATCTTTCATTATTATCTTTTGTCCAATTTCCTAATAATAAATATGGATTTATATATTCCTCTTTACCTTGTCTATTTTTCCAGTATGACCCATTATAAGTAAAACCATAATCCTTTGGATCCATTACTGTATAAAAACCACATTTTTTAAATTGCTCAAGATGTGCTGTTCCATAATATATCAAATCATAATATTTTTCTTCACAATATTTTTTTATTATAATTAATTCTTCATCTGATATATCCATTTTTCCATCGAAATCAAATATTACAATTGCATGATATTCATATGCATCTTCTTTATCCCCAATTGTTTCATCCGTAAATTCCGTTATTTTTTTGTAATTTAGCGAAATTTCTTTCCCCGGATTAAGCGAGCCATGATACCAAATCATTGAATTAGCCGCATCTATTTGTGCCATAAATCTTTTCTGTTGTTCACTTGCTCTGTAAAACCAACCTGAATTATATGCAAATATAACTCCAACTATCATCATAAAAAACACAATGAACATACTTATTATTTTTTTCATATATCAAAATCCTTTTTTAGTTATGTAATTAATTTTTAATGTTTTCTATTATTGTTCTCTTTTCCATCTCTTTTAGCGGAAACACTACCGTAACAACACCTATAATCATGGTGACTATAAGTACAATTAACACTGAATGAATACTTATAGGCAATATTTCATATGTTCTACCTATTAAACTATTGCAATATTCAGCATTAATATATTTCACCACCATAATCATCAGCAATATTGCAATAGAAAATGCTGTTATTATCGCTTTTATTGGGCCTATCATAAATATATTTTTTATATTTTTTTTGTTTATTCCTATCGCATATAATATTCCTATAGTTTTACTATTATCTTTTATACTATACCCTATAAGACTTATCATAAGAAAGATAGTAAGGATTAGCATCATAAGCAATATGAGCACTATATATTTTAATAACACTGGCTTAATATCTACAAGCATATATACGTTTTTTAAATTATCATCACTAATTCTCAATCCATTTTTATGAATATTTTTCACTGTACTATACCACTTATCGCTAAAACAACCCATTTTGTCATAACAAAATACATCATAATAATCATCTAAAATCTTTTGAAATACGTTTTCCTCTACAAGAATATCACCGTCAAAATCGGCTAATCCAACCACAATAATTTCTTTACCAAGATAATCGTATAAATTCATTTTTTCGCTCATTGCATTTCCGTACTTTTCACTATACAAATCTTTTAGACTGTATGTCTTACTTATTATATTGTGTATTTCTCCCATATTACCCAAATTTTCATTGACAAAAGAATATGAAAGAATGATTTCATTGCCACTTCTTGGAATTCTTCCCTCTAACCTTGTGTACTCATTTTTATCTACAGCACCTATATTTATACAAGAGCTTGTATATTCTATTAATGATTTAGCCCGAAGAAAGTTTCCACTCACAGAAATATTTTTATCACTGTTTTTCTCCTCAATCCTTTCCATATACGACTCTGAAACATAAACAAATGGTTTGTCTCCATGTACCATTCCTTTTAATCTAACCTTATTTCCATCAACGTAATAAGATTTACATATATCATCTTTTGTAATCCCTAGCTCCTGTGCAAGTGCTTCGGTAATGATGAATTCAAAATCTTTCAAACCCTCTACAAAATAATTATTGCATAAAAACTCATCCGATAATACTCTAACATCTGCAAAATAGCTAAATTGCTTTTCTTCCTTTTCTATTTCAGCGTTGGATAAATTATCAGTATTACTAAACACCACTGAATCAAACTGATAAAACACATCAGATTTTGCTATATCAATCAAAAATTGTTTTATTTCCTTTGTCACACAGGCTGTATTTCCATTATTCGAATAAGTATATAAACTGTCTAACGGATATTCCACAATAATATCTTTTTCATTATATTTATTTAAATAATCAACTACAACCGTATCTTCATTATAAAACACAATATCGACCATAAATAACATTAATAAAATAGTAATTGTAAAAATCCCTATAGTTAATATCTGTCTAATATAACGTTTTGACAATATTTTTTTTGATAATTCAAGTATTTTTTTTATTTGCAAACTTTTCTTATTATATGTATCCTTTTTCAAGGAAGAGCTCTCTATTATACAATCTAGTGTTTCTATTTTTTTTACACTGATTGTATATTCATTTTCCTTATTTGGATTTAATGTCGCAAACCTTGTAATATCTGAAATTTCATCTATCTCTTCCTGTATGTTACCATAACATATTTTAATATCATATTTTTCCCTTGCACATATATTATCAGACACAACTTTACCATCACATAATTTGATTATCCTATCAGAATATTTTTCTCCAAGACTTTGATTATGTGTCACAACGAATACTAATGTATCTTTTGAAATATTCTTCAACATTTCAAATATTTTTATACTATTCTCATAATCTAAATTTCCCGTTGGTTCATCTGCCAATATCACTTTAGGTTCCTTTACATATGCCCTCGCAATAGCAACTCTTTGTTTTTGTCCACCAGAAAGTTTGTTTACTTTTTTTTCCCTTATTTCAAATAATCCGACTTTTAACAGAGCTGAGCTTATCATATTATATTTTTCATCATTACTAATATCTAGTATATCAAGAGCTAATGCAACATTATCCCATATTGTTAGTTCCTCTATAACATTATAATCTTGAAATACAAAACCTACATCGGAACTATAATAACTATTCCACTCTTCATCATTATATGACGACAATTTTTTTTCTTGAAAATATATTTCACCCTGAGTTACTTTATCAAAACCAGCTAATACGTTTAATAATGTGGTCTTTCCACTACCACTTTCACCTATTATTGACACTAAACCATATTTTTCAAATTCTAAACATACATCAGAAAGAGCAGTCAATGACTGCTCTCCCTGAGAATATATTTTTGTTATATTTTTCAAACAATACATGCCACTTTCCACCTAAAATTCTATTCCCGCTGCTTTTCTTGCATAATCATACATTAGTATTAAAATTCTGTATTGAATTTCTTCGTCTATATTATTTGAGTTTTTTTCATCATCATCACACCATAATCCATGCTCTGCATATAAATTGCCCACTTCATCCTGTTGAATTTCTTTTCCATAGTTGAAGCTACCCAAATATTCCAACGAACACTCCCCTTCAGCACATCCTACAGTAAAACCAAGCCGCTCAAAATCATCAAGATAATTTTTACCTACATAAAACATATCATAACCATTTTCTTCTACATATGTTTTTATTAGTAATAATTCCTTATCATCTATGTTCATTGTTCCTTCATAATCATATAACACTATAGCTCTATATCCATGGTCAGCACCACCATTTAAGTTTTTTTCAGTAACTTTATCTATAACTCTATACTTTACAGAATTCCTAAATTTGGGTACCTCTCCATAAACAATAATATCCGCATTAAACTCTACGTCTAAGCCCTCTGCTGCTATATCATAACCATCACTCTCTTTTTTTGTTGGCGTAAAAGCAACAATTCCTACTATTATTGCTATCAAAGCAAGCACGCCAAAACCTATTATATATTTCCTTTTCATTTCATTATCCCCAACCTTTATTTATGGTATATTGTCATAGTTTTGCTTTCACTACCAAGTTCATAAGAATCTGTAAAACATTCCTCTACTCGTTCATTAGTTTTTTTATTGCCAGCTCCAAATGTTGCTGTAACCTTAAGTTTTAAATATGAATATATATTATTAGAACCTTCATTCATATTCCAAGAAAAAAGTCCATATTGAGTAGATGAACCAAATAGCTCTGCATTCTGTTCTTTACTGCTCCCCGATGAAATATAATCATATTCCCATCTCGCATATCCGTTATCATCTTTATTCGTTGTTACCACTAACGAATTTTCAACATACGATTTGCTTGAAGATATTCCTAACGTAAAATCAGCACCCCCATTCAAAACATATTTACCATTTTTTTTACCAATTCCTAAATTACCTCCGCCTGAAAAACTACCTGTTGTAGAATACGATGTAGAACCGCTACTACTCGCAGGTTCTATTCGAGTATTATACATATAATCGCCATTTGCTACCTCAACTTGCAAATACTGTGACATACCTTTCCAATTTCCGGTTACTGTTTGAGGCATCATTTCAGCCTGTACTAATATTCTTTGATAATACTTATTATCAACTTTATACTTAGCAGTTGCAAATCCCGCATACACTCTAGCATACCCTAGAGTATTATTATCTTCCGAATCAAACTTTGTATTCCATGACCAAGCTGTTTGCTTTACCCATATTTTACCAGTTTCTGTCTATTTAACCCTAAATAGATTTTCATCAATCTTAAAACCATGATCCTGTGTCTGTGTTGCTGCATTAACAAATACATAATCATTCTTTATATTATTTCCAAGTATAAGAACAACTATCATTGATAATGCCATAAATTTTTTTGTTACTGTTACCATATTCTGTTTTGCCATAAGAATATCTCCTTTACTTAATAAATTTTATTTGCACTTATTAAAAAAAGTGATATACTTAACCTAGGTACTTTTTCATAAGTGCTTAACGCTCGGACTCTGATGGTTTTAGTCGACTATATCAGAGTCCTTTTTATTTATAAAGTAATAATAAATTATTACTCTACATCTATGTAAAATAAAAAAAGCAACAATTGTGTTTAACAATCATTGCAACCGAACTATCATAATAATGTAATCAAAACCCCTTTTGATTCTACTACCGTAGACTTCTAGCTTTGCGACCTTGCATTTCTACAAGTGTGCCAATCTTATGTTTTTTATCTCCTCAAATTATGTGTCATTATATCCCCCTTTTTATAAAATGTCAATACTTTTTATTTATAAAAAATAATTCAATAAATACATTTAACTTTATATCTAACTATAATATTCCTATATGTTAAAAGAGAGAACTATGATAAGTTCTCTCTTACATTGACCGAATCTATCAACTATACTGTCTCAATTTGCTTTAGTATTCTGGTTCAATAATACCGTAAGTATTACCCTTTCTCTTATATACAACGTTAATCTCATCTGTCTCAGAATTTCTGAATACATAGAAATTATGTCCTAATAATTCCATCTGTAAACAAGCTTCCTCAGGATCCATAGGTTTGATAGCAAATCTCTTTGACTTCTCAATTTTGATTGTATCATCCTCTTCGTAATCCTTATCCATAAAATCTGATGTAAACACTTCACCTGAGTGTTTTCTGTCTACAATCTTGTTCTTATATCTCTTAAGCTGTCTCTCCAATGTCTCCTGAACTAAATCAATAGATACATACATATCACTGTTAGTTTCTTCTGCTCTAAGAGTATTACCCTTCATAGGGATAGTAACTTCTACCTTTTGTCTCTCCTTCTCTACACTTAATGTAACGTAAGCCTCTGTCTCCTCCGTAAAATACTTATCCAGCTTACCAATCTTATCTGTAACTGCTGATTTCAAACCCTCTGTAACTTCTACATTTCTACCTTTAATTATGTAACGCATGATGTCCGTCTCCTTTCACGACTAGTGATAAAATGTTACCTTCCTATCACTACTTTTTAGATATTTGTATTATATCACTATTATTATATTTTTTCAAGTAATTTATACGTCATATATTAATTTGTCAGATAACATTCTCTTTTCCCACAAATTATATATTGTCAATATATTTAAATAAAAAAATAGTACCTTTTTCCTCTTTTCGTCACATTTACCAAAACCTACGTTCTTATTTTCTTTTATCAATATTTCAAAAATCGACATTTTTTTCTGTGGACAATGTGGATAACTCGGTGGATTAATCGTTTTTCTTGTATTTTCGTTATTATCATTGTGGATAATTATTGGGTTATACACCTATTTTTTTACATTTACACATAAATACATATTGCTATAAAAATATCATCCTTGTTAATTATGTACATATTAACTTTTGTCAACTATTTTACCCTTAATTTTTTACTTTTTATCAAAAGCTTTATTTTGCGTGCTTTTAGCTCAAATCTATGCTATACTAGGATAAATTCTTAATGTCAGACTAAAAAAACACATTGTCTGACGATTCATTTTATATTTAGATTTATCAAATAAAGGAGTGTTACAATATATGAATTACGCGCTTGTGACCGGCGCTTCAAGAGGAATAGGCAAGGGTATCGCCCTATCTCTTGCAAAGGCTGGATATAATCTTATATTGACTTGTCACAAAAATATTGATGCCTTAAACGCTGTAGCAGCTGAAGCAAAAAAATATAATGTGGATGTTTGTACCTTTAGTGGAGATTTAGGTTCACCTGATATATGCGAAGAGCTTTTCTCATATGTACACAACAATAATTTGTCCATAGATATACTGATAAACAATGCTGGTATATCTTATGTGGGCTTACTTCAGGATATGACTTATGACGAATGGAATGCTTGTGTAAACACAAATCTTTCATCTATATTTTATACATGTAAGCAATGTATTCCAAATATGCTACAGCTTGGGTATGGCAAAATCATAAATATATCCTCTGTATGGGGCAATGCAGGCGCCTCTTGCGAGGTGGCATACTCTGCCACAAAGGGCGGTGTTAATGCATTTACAAAGGCCTTGGCAAAGGAGTTAGCTCCTAGCAATATACAAGTTAATGCTATCGCCTTCGGTCTTATTGATACAGAAATGAATAACCACTTAAGCTTAGAAGATAAACAGGACTTAATAGACGAAATACCAGCCGGAGCTATGGGTACTATAGAGGATGCTGGACAAATGATTTTATCTGTACTTTCATCACCTAATTATATGACGGGGCAAATAATTACTATGGATGGCGGGTGGATATAAAATTCAGTGTAAAAATCCTAAAAAAGGAAGACATTTGTCATTTTATACGATATAATAAATTGCTTATATAATAACATAGGAGGAAAAAGAATGGACACATTTTTTGAAATTATAGGGATTCTAATGGCAATTTTTGTATTTGTTGGCCTACCGATTTTAGTTATTTATGTAATAGTAAAATCCAAAAAATACAATAAACAACAAATAGAATCTGGCGAGGACAAGAAAATACTTCTTAATTTTGCAGGCACTATATTTAAGGAACCTGAAAATTACACTTACGCCATAGGTAACAATACAGTCACAAAACAAACCGGCCCAAGAACAACTACTTATTATTATTTCTCATATATTTTGGCATTTAATCAAAATGAATTCCACATTGTTTCATTTAGATCAGATAATCATACGCCAATATTTAGAAATATAATTACCTTTGATTTTTCTGAGATGCAGCTTACTCACAAAAGAAAAAAGAAATTCTTAGAGTTGAAATTATACTGTGCTGGCGAAAAACAGAAAATAAAAGTTTCCGACATTGTGTTTGGAACAAACAATGATAACTCTGATACACCTTTTGCTGTAGAACAAACAAGAGAAGTACAATTGCTAGAGCAAATGGTTATACAATATGAATTACGTTCATATGAGATTCAAAAAGGCTTACATAAATAAATCAAAAACAAGGAGATACTTATGAAAAAAATATTATTAAATGCAGGATTTATTTTGACTGCGGTCTGGATAGCATTAATTATTATGGAAGGCAAAAATATTCTTTTAGGCTTTAAAGAACCTATAGACTTCTACGCTGATGACTTTGATATTAATGAAAATCACGATGGAGAACGTATATCAGCTGATATCCCTCTCTGCCTAGGTGAATGTGCAACACATACAGTCACAAAAACCTCACACGGTTCTACAAGCAAAACAAAAACTTCTTACTACGTAATTCCAGCTGTAGCTCCAAACGTTGAATATTATTTCTATATATGTATAGAGGTAAAGGAAAAAGACCGCGACAAATTTGAGAAATTAACAAATCTCACTCTTAATGGTGAATATGGCAGTATAAAAGTTGATGGAAAACTAAAAAAGCTTGAAAACAAAGCATATGAATATATGATAGAGGTTTTTGAAGAAGCTGAATTTTTTGAATCAAAAGAAGAACTTGATTTCTACGTACTTCCTCTTTGCTTCGAAGATATAGATTTTGGTTTTGCAAAAGGTTGCTTTATAGCTATTATAATTTCTTTTATCGGTTCAATCGCTGTATGGATAAGCTATTTTGTTACTCTTTCAAAGGAAAAGAAAATGATTGCTGCTAATAAAGCAACTTTCCAAGCTAATTATCCAACACAAAACTTCGAAGACAACGTAGTAATTTGTGGCAAACCTTATCCAAAACATTTATTTGAATCAGTTAACAATTCACTAAAAGCAGGTGAAAATATTGCTGCTATATCAACTCTACGTCAGATAACCGGAATTAGTTTAGAAGAAGCTAAGGAAGTTATAGATAACTGGTGTATATATTACTACTAAAAAGTAACGAGCAAATCCTTCAATTTAAGGATTTGCTCGTTTTATTAATACATATATTCTATTTCATTTATAATATCTTCCACACTAGATACTATACCCTGCGAAACTATACTGCCATTAATTATTAATGCCGGATACTTTCGTATATGATAAGATTCTATAATCTCATTATCTAAAGTTTCCTCACAGCGTATTTCTTTTCCAACACACTTAACCGCTTCTATGGCATTAGTATACAAGTCTTTTGATGCTTGTGTTCCATCACTCAAAACTAATATGCCCATCTGTCCACCTGTAAACTTTCGCTGCTCTTCTCTTCCAGCAGGAAGCGGTGCACCGCAGCTTAAACACTTGCCTTCTGCATCATCCATTCTAGAACATAAATTAAATGAATCTGTCATAATGTCAACCTCTTCCATTTCTTTTATCATACTTGTTTATTATATCAAAAAGGCTACTTATCTTACATTAATGCTTCTACAGCTTCCTTCAATATATTGTAAGCCTTATCACACTCTTCCTTTGTCACGATAAGTGGTGGAAGCATACGGATAATACTCTTTCCTACTGCTGTCACAAGTAAGCCTCTATCCACACAACCATGCTTTATATCTGCACTGGATAATGGCTCATTAAATTCCACACCTACTAAAAGTCCCTTACCACGAACCTCTTTAACATTTGGAAGTGTAGCAAGCTTGTCCATAAAATAGTTACCCATTTCCTTGGCATTTTCTGAAAGATTATTTTCTATAAGTTCATCAATCTGTGCCATAGCAGCTGCACATACGACTGGATTTCCACTGAATGTACATCCATGAGAACCTGGTGTAAATGCCTTAGCAACCTCTGATGTAGCACATATAGCACCTATTGGAAGTCCGCCACCAAGAGCCTTAGCCATAGATACAATATCCGGCTTTACTCCATAGTTCATATAGCCCATAATTTCACCTGTTCTACCAAAGCCTGTTTGAACCTCATCAAAGAGAAGAAGTAATCCCTTCTCGTCACAAAGCTTTCTAAGTCCTACTATAAACTCTTCAGTTCCTGGATAAACTCCACCTTCACCCTGAACAGGCTCAACCATAATAGCGATAGTATTCTCATCTATAGCTTCCTTAAAGCTTTCTAAATCATTAAATTTAGCATACTTAAAGCCCGGTGTCATATCACCAAATCCTATCTGACATCCATTGTCAGGCTGACCTGTAGCTGCCATAGAACCAAAGGTTCTTCCATGGAAGGACTGTCTAGCTGTGATAATTCCAAACTTTCTTGGTCCAAAATTTTCCACACCATATTTTCTAGCCATTTTAATCATAGCTTCATTAGCCTCAGCTCCTGAATTCTGGAAAAATATCTTGTCCATGCCTATAGTTTCACATACTTTTTCAGCAAGGAGTGCCTGTGGAATTGTATAAGGATAAACAGAAGTATGCATAACATCCTCACACTGCTCCTTAATAGCTGCCACAACCTTTTCATTGCAGTTGCCTGTATTATTTACAGCTATACCAGCAAAGAAATCTAAATATTCATTGCCATCTGTATCATAAACATACATTCCTTTAGCTCTTTCTTCTATAAAATCAAATCTTGCTGCTGTATCTATAAGATATTTATTAGCTTTCTCAATTAATTGTTCCTTTGTCAAACCAGTATCTATTAGCTTCATAGTATTACTCCTTTTGCATTCTGATAATAGTACATTTTACACCCTCACCCCTGAATGTCAAGCTATAAAAGCAAAAAAAAAGAAGAAATTCAATCATCTCTTCCTCTTTTTTATTAAATCACTATCAGAGAATGATATCATCTGATAGTTATTCACTTAAAACTCTTGTGATAACCTTGCCTATCTCTTCCTTATCAAATGGCTTAGTTACGAATTCAGAAGCACCATTCTTAATAGCTTCCATCATCTTATCCTTCTGACCTGCTGCTGTAATCATAACAACCTTTGCATCTGCATTCTTGTGCTTGATTACCTTAAGGCACTCTAAACCATCCATCTTAGGCATTGTAATATCCATTGTAACTAAATCTGGCTTAAGCTCGTTATACTTAATATAACCAATCTCTCCATTCTCTGCCTCGTCAATTACTTCATGGCCGAATTCTTCCAATATTCCTTTAAGAATTCTTCTTGATGTTCTAGAATCATCCACTATCAATATTCTTGCCATATCTTATTCCTCCTAAGTCCAATTACTGTTTTACTATAAATGCCATGCTCATACCCTTTATATACATTGGCATAACGCATACGCTGCCTGATAATTCTGTTTTATCTGTAACAAGATTTGGAGGCAATAATTCCAATTCAAGACCATTCTTGCTAAGTGCTGATGCATGTAAACCATTAACACAGTTAAGGAACTCTCCTGCTGCATCTAA
The DNA here is from genome assembly GCA_017412055.1 of Lachnospiraceae bacterium. Lineage (GTDB taxonomy): Bacteria > Bacillota > Clostridia > Lachnospirales > Lachnospiraceae > SVEL01. The sequence continues at coordinate 23,279 of JAFQOW010000013.1, forward strand.
AGCATCCACATCAACCTGCTTGAAGTCCTCCTGTCCAAATATACTAGCTGTCTTTAGAAGACCACCGTACTGCTCCATAAAGCCTGCTACATAGCCGCCTTCTCCTTCGACTTCCTGCATAGCTGCATCCTTTAACTCGATGCCAGCACTTAAACATGCCTTGCCAATATACATATGTCTGTCCACACATCTAATAAGTGTTCTAACAGCTACACCTATAATATCCTGATACTTCATAGTCTCCGCTGATAAGAATAACGGAACGATTCTCTCTGGATCATCACTCTTAAGTGTCTCCATATCAGACTTTGTGAAGCTGTTTTCCACACGGTATCCATCAAATACGGTATCTATCTCTTCCATCTTAACGAAACCTTCGTTAACTAATGACTGCACGAACGACATATATGTATTCCCCTGTGCTTTTAACAGATTACCTATCTGATCATCTGTAAGATACCCCTTCTCAACAGCAATATCACCAAAACGCTTATCCATAACTGACTGCAATCTATTAACTTCATCTGCCTGCGCAAGTGTCATCATACCTTCTGCTACAGCTATTAAACCAAGCTTAACTCTTATTTTATCAAGCTGTCCAACTACAACTTCTAACTGTTCTTCAGTAAGTTTGCCAGAGCCAACAAGATAATTCCCTAATATGTATTCAACCATATTAATCTCCTTTCGTCGGATAACGATATTCTATTATTTTCACAAACATTACCCATATTGCTCTTATTATACACAATTCTACAAAAATTTTCAATATATTATTAAAAAAAGTGATTGCGTAAATTTACCTTCGGAAATAATAAGACAGATTCCACCTAAGACCTTTAGATAAAATATTAAGTTCAAACATCTTTTCTTACTCTACATCAATTCCTACTTTTTTGCAACACAAATAGCCCATATGGGCAGAC